>JBPYFA010000363.1:0-4525 GCA_051986585.1 Vicinamibacterales bacterium
CATGTCCGAGATCTCCGGATAGTCGATGCCGAGCCGGCAGCCGCGGAACCCGAGCATCGGGTTGAACTCGTGCAGCTGCTCGACCCGCTGGTGAATCTTCTCGGCGCTGATCCCAAGCTTCTTGCCGAGCGCGGCCTGTTGTTCCTTCGTGTGCGGCAGGAACTCGTGCAGCGGCGGATCGAGGAACCGGATCGTGGCCGGATAGCCATTCAGCGCGCGGAAGATTCCCGCGAAGTCCTCGCGCTGATACGGCAGCAGCTTGGCCAGCGCCGCTTTCCGCTCCTCCACCGTCTCGGCCAGGATCATCTCGCGCATCGCGTCGATGCGGTCGCCTTCGAAGAACATGTGCTCGGTGCGGGTCAGGCCGATGCCGACCGCGCCGAACGCGACGGCGTTGGCGGTTTGCTCGGGCGTATCGGCATTCGTACGCACGTTCATTCGCGACGCATCCGAGCACCACTTCATCAGCTGCTGGAAGTTCTTGAACTTCTCGGTCTTCTTCGCGGTCTCATCGCCGTTGATCAGGCCGGCGACGATCTCCGACGGCGCGGTCTTGACCTGGCCGGCGTAGACCTCGCCCACGGTCCCATCAATCGACATCCAATCGCCTTCCTTGAACGTCTGCTTCTCGACCTTGACCGTGCGTCCCTGGTAGTCGACCTCGACTGCGGACGCCCCGCAAACACAGACCTTGCCCATCTGTCGGGCCACCAGCGCGGCGTGCGACGACACCCCACCGCGAGCGGTGAGGATCCCTTCGGCCGCAATCATCCCGCGGAGATCTTCAGGGGAGGTCTCGATCCGAACCAGCAGCACCTTCTCGCCTTTATCGGCAGCGGCGACGGCGCGCTCGGCGTTGAGGTAGATCCGTCCAGACGCCGCGCCTGGGCCGGCGGGCAGGCCGGTCGCGATCGCCTTGGCTTTGGCCACCTCCGAGGCGTCGAACACCGGGGCCAGCAGCTGTTCGAGCTGGTCGGCGGGATTGCGCAGGATCGCCGTCTTCCAGTCGATCAACTTCTCCTTGTACATGTCGATCGAGAACTTCAGCGCCGCCATGGCGGTCCGCTTGCCGTTGCGCGTCTGCAGCATGTAAACGACGCCGTCTTCGATCGTGAACTCGAAGTCCTGGACGTCCTTGAAGTGCTTCTCGAGCGTCTGACGAATGCGCTCGAGCTCGGCGTAAGCCTTCGGCATTTCCTTTTTCAGCTGCGCGACCGGCTCGGGCGTCCGAACGCCGGCGACGACGTCTTCACCCTGTGCGTTGATCAGGAACTCACCGTAGAACTCCTTGTCGCCGTTTGCCGGGTTACGCGTGAACGCGACGCCCGATCCGGACTCATCGCCGGTGTTGCCGTAGACCATCGCCTGCACGTTGACCGCCGTGCCCCACTCGGTCGGAATGTTGTATTTGCGCCGGTAGACGATCGCGCGATCGTTCATCCATGAACCGAAGACCGCCCCGACCGCGCCCATCAGCTGGTCCCACGGCGAGTCGGGGAAATTCTTCCCGGCGCGTTCCTTCACCAGAGCCTTGAAGCGGACGACCAGCTCCTTCAGGTCGTCGACCGTGAGCTTCGTGTCTTCGATGTCCTGGTGGTGACGCTCTTGCTTGAGCCCTTCGATCACGGTTTCGAACGGTTCGTGATCTTCGCCTGCGCGCTTCTGCACGCCGAGCACGACGTCGCCGTACATCTGCACGAACCGGCGATAGCAGTCCCACGCGAACCGAGGGTTGTTCGTCTTCGTCGCCAGCGCCTCGACGGTCTGGTTGTTGAGGCCCAGGTTGAGGATCGTGTCCATCATGCCGGGCATCGAGTCGCGCGCGCCTGACCGCACCGAAACCAGCAACGGGTTCTTCAAATCACCAAACTTCTTGCCGGTCTGCTGTTCGAGCGACGCGATACCCGCTTCGATCTGGGCGCGCAGCGCTGCCGGGTACGTCCGCTTGTTGGCGTAGTAGTAGGTACAGACTTCGGTCGTTATGGTGAATCCCGGGGGCACCGGCAGCCCGATGCGGCACATCTCGGCGAGATTGGCGCCCTTGCCGCCGAGCAGCGGCTTCATCGATCCGTTGCCGTCCGTCTTGCGCCCGAACAGGTAGACGTACTTGCCACCTTTGGCACTCGCGGCACCCTTGGCACCCTTGGCACTCGTGGCACCCCTGGCACCCGTCCCCGCCTTGGCGCTGCGCGATTTGCTCACCGTGCGCAGTGCTGCAGCCTTGTTCGTGGTCGCGGTTGATTTCGGTCCGAGCTTCTTCGCCATTTCGATTGCCTACTCCGTTTGCGGAACGATCTCTGAAATGTCCGCGAGATGCAGAATGAGGTCGCGCAGATCCGCCATGAGCTTCAGCCGCGCGTTTCTCACCCGCACGTCGTCCGCCATCACGAACACCTCGGTAAAGAATCGGTCGACGGCCGCGCGAAGGCCGGCGATTTCAACAAAGGCGCCGCGATAGTCGCTGCGCGAGGCCGCAGCTTCGATTCGCGGACGCCGGGTATCCAGCTCGTCGAGGAGCGCGCGCTCGGCCGGCTCGGTGATCGCAGCGCGATCCAGGGACACGTCGCCGCGCAGCTCCTTCGCGATGTTCTTCACTCGCTTGAACAGCACCGCGAGCGCCTGAAAATCCTCCGACCCGCGCATGCCATGAATGGCCTCGGCGAGACGACGAGCACGCAGCGGATTGACGTCGCCGGCCGAGGTCGCGGCGCGCACGACCTCGACCTGAAATCCCCGCTGCTCCAGCGCATACCGGACGCGCTCGTTCCAGAATCCTTCCGCCAGGGCGGCCGCGCCGGGGTCACCGGCGCGTTGTGCATGAGGCTGGTAAGCCTGCGTCGCCAGGTGCGACAGGGAAACCTCTCGATTGATTCCAGTCAACTCCGGCAAATCCATCAGAATGCGCACGGCACCTTGCCCGCTGCGGCGAATGGCAAACGGATCGCGCGAACCGGTCGGCCGCTCGCCGGCCGCATACAGTCCGAGCACGCTGTCCAGCTTGTCGGCCAGCGAGACGGCAGCCCATGTGACGGTGGCCGATCCAAGTTGCTCTCGTGAGGGTGGTGCATCCGCTTCGACGCCGACCGGCAGGTACTGGTAATAAATCGCCTTCCAGACCTGCTCGGGTAATCCCTGCTGCCGAGCGTAGATCCCACCGATCGTACCCTGAAGCTCGGTGAACTCAAAGACCATCTCGGTTGTGAGGTCGGTCTTGGCGAGGCGCCCGGCCGTTGCGGCATGCGGCGCATCTTGCGGACTCTCCAACGTTTCGCGCGCAATCGATTCGGCGAACGACGAGATGCGCTCGGCCTTGTCGCGATAACTGCCAAGCTTCTTGTGGAACAGGAGCGTGTGCAGCCGATCGAGCCGGGCCTCGAGCGGCGTCTTCTGATCCGATTCCCAGAAAAACTTCGCGTCTCTCAGCCGCGCAGTGACGACGCGTTCCGCGTTCTTGGCGATCAGCCGCTCGTCGGCCGGTTGTGTATTGACGACGGCGAGGAACGCCTCTTTCAGCTCCCCGGTTGCCGTTACCACCGGGAAATAATGCTGGTGGTGGACGAGCGTCGTCGTCAGGACTTCTTGCGGCAGCGCCAGAAACGCCCGATCGTAGAACCCGGCGACGACTCCCGGGTACTCGACCAGATCCGCGACTTCCTCGATCAGCGCGCTGTGCTCCTTCAGGTGGACGCGGCCACCGAGCCGACGCGCGTGCGACTCGAGCTCGCGCGCGATTCGATCGCGGCGCTCCTCGTGTCTGAGCACGACAAAGTGCTCCGACAGCCGCGCCTGATACTCCTCGAAGCTGCGCACCTTGATCGACCTGCCGGCGCGGCCACTGGTGGCGAGAAACCGATGACCGTAGGTCAGCGCCCCTGACTCCACGTCAAGCACCTGCGCTCCAGCGGCGTTCGGCGCACGCCCGATCGAAAAGGGAACGACGCGTCCGCCATACAGGAACAGCAGCCACCGAATCGGCCGGCCAAAGAGCAGCTCGCCTCGCCCATCGTCGAGCGTCGCGTCCCAGTGCATCTGCTTGGGAAAGGACAAATCTCGTAACAACGTGCCGAGGAGCTCCGGCAACGCGTCGACGGCGCTCTTCCCTCGCTGACGCTTGTGATACGCGAGGTACTCCCCCTTCGGCGTCGTCAGCCGGGACAGGTCTTCGAACGCAACTCCTTGTTTTCTCGCAAACCCCAATGCGGCAGGAGTGGGCTTTCCGTCCGAGTCAAACGCGGCCGACACCGGAGGACCGCTGATGGTTTCTTCCCGGTCTTCCTGGCGCTCGGCGATCTTTGCAATGCGAGCGGTCAGCCGCCGCGGCGTGCTGTAGCTTTCCACCGCCGCCATCGGAGCAATGCGATATTCATTCAGCCGAGCCGTCAACCGATCGGCCAGCTGCCGCGTCAACCCCGGCATCCACGAGGCCGGAAGTTCCTCAACACCGATTTCGATCAGGAGCTCTCTATCCATCGACAATCCACAATCGTCATTTCAATCCGCAATCGTCAATTTCAATCCGCAATCG
>JBPYFA010000364.1:0-17236 GCA_051986585.1 Vicinamibacterales bacterium
AGCAGGATCGGCGCCGACGATCGGACGGTGACGCGATCGAGCTGGTCCACGATCTCGTTGAATGAACGGCTGCGCGTTTGAATCCCCGAGGTCAGGAGCGACCGTTCCTGCAATTCGTCACGCTGGAATCGTGTGGCGAGGCGGTCGTACTTCGAAAGATCGAGATCGATGATGGAAAACGTTCCGGGATCGCGCCCACGCATCCCGCTCGGCGGGCTCGTTTGCAGCAGCCGCGCCGGGATGTGCCGCGATTCGGTCAACAGAAAGAGACAGATCTGCGCAACGTGCGATCCGGTGGTGATGTGGACGAGATAATCTTCGGTGTCGGTGTCGAACGGATACGAACGGGCGAAGTCGTGGAGGCTGGCGTAGACCTCCTCGAAGTCCCACGGATCGACTGTTGGATCGACGACCAGTCGCACTTCGGTCTCCGGCGACACGTAGCGAATGTCGTCGCGAACAGTTTCCGCTAGATTCGTGAACCCGCGAGGGTGCAGCAGTACGAAGCGGTCAACGAGCAGATCCTCGTGCTGACAGACGGCAATACTCGGACGCCAGCCTTCCCAGCGCCGAGCGCCGGTTCCGCGGTCGATAGTGGTGCCGAGGAGGCCCAAGACAACGGAACGCTTAGCCATATCTAGAATTATAAAGGCTATCTTTCAGGATACGCGCTGCGTAAGCGGTGATGCCTTCAGAGTTGAGGTTATCAGCACGGAAATACCTGGTGATTAGACACTTACGGGCTGTCATGAGGCCTCTCGCGCAAGTGGCACTCGCGCTGCAATCTGCCGATGCGTCGAGGACATCACATGGCGAATGCAACGCTGTTTCGATCACTGATTGGGGCGCTCATCCCGAGAGCGAATGCGCGAAACGAGGCGGGCGGGCCTGCCTATCTCCGTTCTCCGGAACAGGCGCTCGCCCAGGTCGCGGCCACCGGATGCTTCAACGCGACGTTTTATGCCGGTGCGGAGGTTCAGCTAGATCGCGTCGTCGATCTGGCGAGCCGCGTCGCACCGGAGTTCGTGGCCAAAACTGCGCTTTACAGCCGTCAACGCGCGTTCATGAAGGACATGCCGGCGCTGCTCGTCGCACTACTTTCGCGTCGCGATCCAGCGCTGATGGAGCGCGTCTTCGACCGCGTTGTTGATTCGCCACGAATGCTGCGAACCTTCGTCCAGATCGTTCGCTCCGGTGCAGCGGGGCGTAAGTCGCTCGGCTCCGCGCCCAAGCGTTGCGTGCGGCGCTGGCTGGACCAGCGAACCGACGCGGCAGTCTTTGCCGCGTCGGTCGGCAACGCGCCGTCGATCGCGGACGTGGTGAAGATGGTGCACCCGAAGCCGAAGACCATGGAGCGAGCGGCGCTGTACGGTTACTTGACGGGCCGTGACGTGACATTCGAGTCACTGCCGGCGCTCGTCCGCCAGTTCGAAGCGTTCAAGGGCGGCGATCGTGCCGAAGTACCTGACGTGCCGTTCCAGATGCTGACCGCAGTCGGTCTGAACCGTCGCGACTGGGCCCAGATAGCACGTCGCGGTTCATGGCAGATGATCCGCGCGAACCTGAACACGTTCGCTCGACACCGCGTGTTCGACGAACCTGGAATGACGGATCACGTCGCGGAGCGGCTGCGCGACGCTTCGGAGATTGCGCGAGCACGAGTATTCCCGTACCAGCTGCTGGCGGCGTTCCGTTCGGTTGACGCTGACGTGCCTAGCGCCGTGGGTCGCGCGCTCGAGGACGCGATGGAATTGGCGATTGCGAATACGCCGGCAATCTCAGGGCAGGTCTACGTCTGTCCTGACGTTTCCGGTTCGATGCGGTCGCCGATCACGGGACACCGCAAGGGCGCGACGACTGCTGTTCGGTGCGTCGACGCTGCGGCGCTCATGACCGCGGCCATCGTTCGGCGGAATCCGTCAGCAGAAGTGCTGCCCTTCGAGCACTCGGTCGTGCAAACGGCTCTCTCGTGGCGGGAGAGCGTGATGACGAATGCCGACCGCCTGGCGTCGATTGGCGGTGGAGGTACCTGTGTGAGCGCCCCGCTGGCGCAGCTCAACGCCCGCAAGGCCAGAGGAGAACTCGTGGTGATCGTCTCGGACAACGAATCGTGGATTGACGCAAATTCAGCGCGAGGCACCGCGACGATGCGTGAGTGGAACGCTTTCCGCTCGCGCAATCCGAATGGCCGGCTGGTGCTGATCGACCTTCAGCCGTACGCGACGACACAGGTGGTCGATCGGCAGGACATTCTGAACATCGGCGGGTTCTCCGATCACGTGTTCGAAGTTGTCTCGGACTTTGCCGCGGGACGCCTGCTCAGCGACGATTGGGTAGCCAGAATCGAGTCGGTGGTGGTCTGAGCGGACTGGCTGGACCGGAATGCTTGCGGGACTACATCCTGTCAAGATGTCGACGGTCTCGTAATACCTTGTCCGGTCCAGCCTGGTGAGGGACGGCGTCGCGGTGAATGCATGCGAGAGTACATGGTTAACCGGGTTCGAATCCTGGACTGCGCCCCAAGAGGGCCAGTCATCTCCCGCACCTATTTGTCACTGCGACCCACGAGGGAGCTCGGCGTCACAGGTTCTGGCTGAAATGAAACGTGCAGCGAAAACGAGGCCGGATGCCGGCGGGAGTACATCTAACCTGACGGTCGACGGTTCGAATCCGATCCCGCCGCGCGAGCGGCGGTAGCTCAGTGGTGGAGCATCAGGAGTGTCTCGTCATCGTTTGCCGGCGTTTCATCGAAGGACCGATCGGATACGCGGATGAACAACTGGATCACGATTGACGGCTCCGAAGGCGAGGGTGGCGGACAGCTCCTGCGGACGGCGCTGTCATTGTCGCTTGTCACGAGTACGCCGTTCCGTATCGAGCGTATCCGTGCCGGACGAAAGAAGCCGGGGCTTCTGCGACAGCACCTCACCGCCGTGCATGCCGCCGCACAAGTGGGCCGTGCGCGCGTGTCGGGAGCGGAGCTGGGATCGCAGAGTCTTACGTTCGAACCATCGGAGATCCACCCGGGTGAGTACGAGTTTGCGGTGGGTACAGCTGGCAGCGCCACGTTGGTCTTTCAGACGCTGCTTCCAGCGCTGCTGTGCGGTCGAACGTCCTCGCGGATCACGGTCGAGGGAGGAACGCACAATCCGTTCGCGCCGCCCTACGACTTCTTGGCCTGCACCTTTCTGCCGATCCTCGGACGCATGGGAGCGTCCGTGGCCGCACGCCTGGAACGTTGTGGCTTCTATCCAGCCGGCGGAGGTCGGATCGTCTTTGAAATCGCGCCGTGTTCGGCGCTTCGGACTCTAACGCTGCTCGATCGCGGGCCAACACGGGTCCGCACGCGCAGCCTCGTGGCGTCGTTGCCGGAGAGCATCGGCAAGCGCGAGCTGGGCATCGTCCGTGAGCGGCTTGGATTGGAACGGCACCAGTGTCGGGTTGAATCGATCGAAGAGTGCGTCGGCCCTGGTAACGTTTTGCTGATCGTCATTGAGGCAGAATCGATCGCGGAGATTGTGACGGGATTCGGCATCAAGGGCGTCAGCGCCGAAAAGGTGGCATCCGACGCTTGTGATGAGGCTGAGCGCTTTCTCAAGTCTGATGTCCCGGTCGGCAGCCACCTCGCGGACCAACTGTTGATCCCGATGGCGCTGGCGGGAGGCGGCTCGTTTCGAACGTTGTCACCGAGCGCGCACACGCAGACGAACGCCAGCGTCATTCGACGGTTTCTGGACGTGCCGATTGCGATCGACGTGGAAGCCGAAGATGCGTATCGAGTCACGATTGGACGGTAGGAAGGACGCATGAACACGCGCGAACTGGTCGCGATTGGATTTCCTGCGGGCGGCTGCGCCCAACACGCCAAGCAGGTGCTGCAGCAGGCCCGTGCGACGAAGCTTGACATGGCGATCGTCGTTCGGGACCTGAAACGTCTGGCGGCTTCGCCGTCGAGCTTCGTCGATCACGAAGTCTACGGTGAGCTGGCTCGCAGGCTTCAAGACCACATCGCGGCCAAGGGCCGCTTTCAGGCTCGAGCGAACGACGCGCCGTACCGAATCTGGGGCGAGAATCTCGAGTCAGAAGCACTGACGCAGATGCGGAATGCCTGCAAGTTGCCGGTGGCCGTCTCTGGCGCGCTTATGCCTGACGCCCACGTCGGATACGGCCTCCCTATCGGCGGAGTGCTGGCGACGAAGAATGCGGTCATTCCGTATGCGGTCGGAGTGGACATCGCGTGTCGGATGAAGATGTCGGTCCTCGATCTGCCGCTCTCCACGTTATCGGACGACAAGGATCGGCTGACGCGGGCGCTCGAGCGTGAAACGCAATTCGGCGTTGGCGCGAGTTTTCGATCGCCGCGACAGCACGATGTCATGGACGAGGATTGGACCGTAACAGCCGTGACGGCGAAGATGAAGGACCGTGCCCGGTCACAGCTGGGAACCAGCGGAAGCGGCAACCACTTCGTCGAGTTCGGGGAGTTGATCGTGACCGATGCCGAGGTGGGGCTCGAGCCGGGGCGCTACGTCGCCCTGCTTAGCCATTCGGGTAGTCGGGGTACCGGCGCGCAGGTCGCGGATTACTACAGCAAGCTCGCGCGCGAGCTGCACCCCGAGCTGCCGCAGGAGTTGTCGCACCTAGCGTGGCTCGATCTCTCAACCGAGCCGGGCCAGCAATACTGGGCAGCGATGGAGTTGATGGGCCGCTATGCGGCAGCGAACCATGCCGTGATTCACAGGCACGTCGTCCGCGCGCTCGGGGTCGAGCTCTTGCTCGACGTCGAGAACCACCATAACTTCGCGTGGCGCGAGAGGCACGTACTGCCCGACGGGTCGCAGGACGAACTGATCGTCCACCGAAAGGGAGCAACCCCCGCAGGTGAAGGCGTCCTGGGCATCATCCCTGGCTCCATGGGCACACCCGGATACGTGGTGCGCGGCAAAGGTGTCGCGGCGTCGTTGAACTCGGCATCGCACGGCGCCGGCCGGCGCATGAGCCGAAAGAAGGCAAAGGAACCCTTTTCGTGGGACGCGGTGCAAGAGTTTCTCCGCCAACGCAACGTCACGCTGATCTCAGCGGGGCTCGATGAAGTTCCGATGGCCTACAAGGACATTGACGCGGTGATGGCGGCTCAGAGCGATCTCGTTGAACCGCTGGCGCGGTTCGAGCCCAGGCTCGTCAAGATGGCGCCCAGCGGCGAACCGCCGGAGGATTAGCTCTGCGCAACCAGGTCACTGCCGCGGGGCCCGTCGCCGCTGTTCGACGAACACTATTGGCGTCACGATTACAGTACTGAAGGAGACGACGACGCTCTGGTGCGGCGCATGGTCCACTCAGGACAATGCGCCGTGGCGCTGAGCTTGCCGGCCACTGATTCAAAAGCATTTCGGACACGAACGCGGCGACTCGGGCGCGTCGCAATGCTGGCACACAATCGGCAGGGCCCGACGCATGCCCACGGCGGCTTCGCCCGATCTGGTGGCGCTCATCGACGCTTACGAGGTTCTCGGCGTCGACTACTCGGCCGATTCGGCCGCTATCCGGCAGGCACACAAGCGGCTCGCCAAACAACATCACCCAGACAGGTTTCCAATCGGCTCCGCGGAACAGCAACGGGCAACCGCACACATGGCGGCAATCAACGACGCCTACGGGCTCATTCGCGATGCGCCGCTAAGATACCGCCAGGTGAGCACGGCATCAGATCCCACGACCCCATGGTCCGACACCGAACTCGACGATGCCACCGGTCGCGGGCGGATGAATCAGGAAGTCGATCGTTCGAGCATGGTTCGGGACGTCGAAAACGTCGATCGATGGGTGACGGTTGCGCTCGTCATCCTGGTGGTCGTCGGGACGATCTTCATGAGCCGACTCGCTCTCTCCAAGACTCGGGCCGCGCTGGCCGTCGTTCACGTTCCCCGAGCTGCATTCCAGCAACCCGGTCGGCTGATTGGATCGTCGACTGAAACAAGCAGCAAGAAGATTAGCGCGCAGCAGCTCGAATCAGAATTGATTCAAGCGAGCGGTTATTTTGCCGATGGCAAGCTTCGCTGCGAACCGACAACGGCGGGTTGGGACTATGTTTGTTCGTACACTTCTGCGGATCGATCCGGTACGCCACGGCTGCACTTCGGCGTCAACGTCGACAACAAGCGCATGCTGCTGGTCTCGCCCACGGTCCCATTGGGGACTCCGATTCCGCGATTCTAAGCAACATCAGGCCGACTCGGCCCGCCGCTCCCGTAACAAGACAAGTCATCCCTCCGAGCGCCGTCAATGCGAAACCTTCTGTGACCCTATCAACAGATAGATCAGCCAGAACAGAAACACCACGACAGCCACGACGGTGAGGCATCCGCTCGGCAGGGCACGGGAATGAACCAAACCGGCGAACTCGCCGCTGTTCCAGTCGCGCCCGCAATTCGCGCAGACTACCGCATCGTCGGTTTCAACAACATGCGAGCAATAGGGGCATGCCTTCACGCCGTCACTGTAACATCCGATAAGAACTAGAATTGGGGACCGGCCACAACATTTGATCGCTTGCGCGTTCGCTGATGCGATCGCGAAAGCTCGCCGAAATGCCGAACGAGTCCACCGGAAGGCTAGAATCGTGTAATCGTTGATGCTGTATACCCTGGCGGTCTCGAGCTATCGATCGCTTCGCGACATCCTCATTCCCCTCCAGCGGCTCAATCTCGTCACGGGCCCTAACGGCAGCGGGAAATCCAATCTCTATCGCGCCCTCCGACTCCTTGCCGAAACTGCGCAGGGTCGCGTCATTCCTTCGCTGGCGCGAGAAGGAGGCCTGCAGTCCACCCTATGGGCCGGTCCGGAGACCCTCGCCCGATCGGTACTGAGCGGCGAGCACCCCGTTCAAGGAACGAGTCGAAATCGTCGGATCAGCCTGCGGCTCGGTTTCGCAGGCGATGAGTTCGGCTACTCGATCGAGTTAGGGCTTCCGCCGCAGACCCGAGAAACTCGGTTAGTGTCGGCATTCGTTCACGACCCGGAAATCAAACGCGAATGCCTCTGGAGCGGAGAGGTGCTGCGGCCATCGACGCTCCTCGTCGACCGCCGAGGCTCGGTCGTCAAAGTGCGAACTGACGATGGCCGGTGGACGATCGTGACCAGCAGTCTGTCTACCTTCGACAGCATGATGACCCACTGCGCTGATCCCCGGAACACGCCGGAGATGCTCATGCTGCGCGAGCGCATCCGTGGCTGGCGCTTCTACGATCAGATGCGGACCGACGCGGCCGCCCCGGCGAGGCTGCCGCAGGTCGGCACACACACACCGGTCCTCGGTCACGATGGCGCTGACTTCGCCGCCGCTCTCCAAACCATCGTGGAGATTGGGGATGCTGACGCGTTGAGCCAGTCTGTCGCTGATGCATTCCCTGGCTCTAGCGTGGCGGTGACGAACACCGATGGTTGGTTCGAGGTCCAGATGCAGCAGCACGGGCTGCTTCGTCCCCTGAAGGCGGCAGAACTATCCGACGGCACGTTGCGGTATTTGTTGTGGGTGGCTGCGCTCCTGACTCCCCGGCCGCCAGGTCTTCTCGTACTGAACGAACCCGAAACCAGTCTTCATCCCGACTTGCTGCCCGCACTTGGGCGCCTGATTACCGCGGCGGCTGATCGCTCACAGATAGTCGTGGTCTCGCACGCGGCGGGCCTGATCGACACGCTGCAATCGCACCCTGATTGTCATTCGATCGTCCTCGGCAAGACATTCGGTGAGACGAAGGTCGCGACCACCGACGAGGCGCCTCGTGCGAGCTGGGAGTGGCCGGCGAGATAGCCGCGACGTGTTTGACATCCATGACAAAGTCCCTCGATACTGCTCGGAGCGCGTTGACAGGGCGCCACCAACCCGCGGCAAGGGAACACTCCCACCTGTAGATCCGAAGTTGCGTGCGTGTGTGCACCTTCTTTCAGCCTGATTTCAGCGGGTAGCAGGCGACGTATGAAAGGAGGTCGCTATGACCGGTTCGAAATCGCTCCCCCCGCGTCCATCTCTCATATCTCTTCGCAAACAGGCCAAAAGGCTCGCGCGCGACCGATCCGTTTCGTTGCGCGATGCTCAGCTCACACTTGCGCGTGAGTACGGCTACGCCGGTTGGCGAGAGCTCACCGCTGAAGTGAGCAAGCGCCTTGGCCGCGATCTGGAGTGGGCGGCAACGCAAGCTCGACGCGTCATTCACGACAACGACCTCGAGCGTCTGAAACAGATCCTGGTGGACTATCCGGCGCTGCTGTCCTGGCACGAAGACGACGATCACGGCGGACTGCTGGGGTTCGCGACCGGTGCGTATGCCGACGCCGGCGACCCGGAGAGAGAACGCTGGTTCACTCGAGCGGCGTGCGCTGAGCTGCTGATCGACGCCGGTGCCGTCGTGACGCCCTCGGTCCTGGAGGGCCTCCTCAGCTCCCGCGCCCGTGGCCTGCTGCAGTTATTTCAACGGAAGGGCCTGCTTCCGCGGACGCTCAGTTTTCTTGCGGCGCTGGACGATATCGACGCCGTTCGTGCGGCGCTCGATAAGGTGAGCGATCCTTTGACGGCGATCAACGAAGCCTTCACGATCGCCTGCGCTTTCGAGCACGAGGCGATCGCGTTGCTCATGCTGGACCGATCCATCGCGCTCGATCCGGCGCTCGGCAGCCGCATCGACGGGGACCTCGGCCGCCATGAGTTCGTCAGGTACTTCATCGAAAATCGACCGGCGCACGCGACCGAGGTTGGGATCTGGAAGGCGTTCGTGATGGAACGAGTCAACCGGGCCATCTCTTCCTGGAGCGGCCATCGTACGTCAGTGACATCACCAATCGGCGATAGCGACCTGACGGCGTTCGTTCGTCTCTTGCAGCACGAGGAGTGGCTACTCGCCGACGCGTGTGTCGACTTTCAAGCGGAGATCATCGGCCGGGCCACTCTCAACGATCGCGCGGAATTCATCGCTGCACTTCTCGACCTCGACCCGGCGATCCTACGACGCCAGCCCCCGCCGCCATCGCAGGCCATCGAGTTCGCGTTCACTTACGCGAAAACGCACCTATTGCCAGTACTTACCCGCATCTGGCCCCTACCCGACGATCTTCCGCACGCAGCAGGCCTGGGCAACCTCGCGCGCGTGAAGCAATGGTTCAACGAGTCCGGTGCGCCCGTGCTGGGCGATCTGGAGCATCACTACCCTTGCAGTCCGTACATGCCGAAAGGCCGAGTCGACGAATATGCGCGCCAATCGGCGCCGCAAAGAGTGCAGCGCATTGTCGACACAGCGTTTGCCTGGTCGGTGATTAACCGTCATCTCGACGTGGCAGATTTCCTGCTGCTGCACGGCGCCGATATCAACACGACGTGGAGCTCCCATGAGCCGGCGAGCATCCTGCACGAGCTGGTCTTTCATGCCAATTACGAATCGATGCAATTCCTCATCGACCGCGGCATCGACATGACTATCAGGGATTATCGCTGGAACGCGACGGCCCAGGGCTGGGCACGGCACGCGGCGAACGACGAGACGATGGCTCGGTGGCTGGAGGACGCGGAGCGAAGCCGCGGCCGAGACAACGAGCTCGCGCCTTGACGTCTGAGAGTTCACCCAACTCCTCAGCGCGCCGCGCCCGACACGGCTCGGCCCGTGTCGCGCACGCGCCCCGCGGCGACCTCCTCCAGAATCGAGACCGCCGGAGATCGTCGCGCATCGTCGGTGACTTGTCGGCCGAGGGCCTGCGCGTTCGCGCGGTAGGTCGGTGAATTGAGCAATGTGCGCACGGCCGCTTGAATCGCCGGCACCTTGGCGCCCGGCTTCAGCCGCACCCCCGCGCCATGCGCGACTACGCGGGCGGCGTTGTCGTTCTGATCGCGTCCCATCGGCATACAAACGAGCGGTACGCCGGCCGCGAGCGCGCGCATCACCGTCCCGTGGCCCGCATGCGTGATCGTCAGGGATGCGTGCCGCAGGATTTCGCTGTGCGACGCAGAGGCGCAGACACATACGTTCGGTGGCGCCGGGAACGACTGCGCGCCGAGGCCGGGACCGATCGTGACGATCGCGCGGACAGGCATCCTGCCGAGCGCGGCAATGATGCGGCCGAGAACATCGACCTGATTCTGAAACGTCGTGCTGAAACCGACCAGCACGAGCGGACGGGTGTCGGTTGCCGGCCAGGGCGACCGCCACGGTTCGGCCCAATCGGGATCCTCGAGGACGGGCCCGGTGTACACAACGTGCGGCGGCACGGCGTCTGCGCGGAAGTCGAACGCCGGGCTGGTCATCACCAGGTGCCGAGCGACGCGCGCGAACTGGTCGAACGGGTGTGATAGGGGCGTCAGGCCGAGGTCGCGACGGAACGCGTTGTATTGTGCAGTTCCTTTTCCAAAGGTCCTGATCATCATGGTCCGCACCATTCCGTCGCGCACGGCGCCGATCGGACCGCCGAGCGGTTGAAATCCCGGCCCGAATGGGGGGACCCCGGGCCGCGGCAGCAGGTAGATGTTCGGCGAGAGGACGACGCAAGGCAGGTGCACGCTCTCGGCCGCCGCCATCGCGCCGAGCTGCATCTCGCTAGTGACGATGGCGTCAGGCTCGGTGCGCTTCACCGTGTCGAGGACGTCTCGGGCATAGGCCGCGGCAGGGCCCACAAACATTTTGTCCCGCAGCCGTCCCAGCAGATCAATCGGTGACTTCGCCTCGTAATCGCGCAGCGGATCGTACTGCGCCGACTTGTCGGGCCGCGGCGGCACCCCGGTCCACGCGCCGAACGAGGCACCGAGCGCTTCCACTTCCTCCCGGTGACAGCCATCGCTTAGCACGTGCACGCGATGGCCACGCGCGAGCAACCGTCGAACGAGCGCGAAGACCGGCGGCGTGTTGCCGCCGCCTTCCCAGTGAGTGAAAAGAAATGAATGCCTGGTCATCGTGGTTCTCCTGAGGGTGATCGGCGGGCACGACGAGGCGCCAGCACGGCGGTAATGAGATTGCGGAACGTCTCGGCCGTCTGTTTGCGGGTGAGACGGAAGTCGCGTCGAAAGAGCTTCCAGAGGTAGACGTCGGTCGCGCCGTACAGCTCGAGTACCCGCTGCTTCCGTTCGACTGCGTCGAGCGGCGCGAGCTGCGGCGCAAACACCTCCTCGAGCCACGCACGATGTTGCGAGCGGCCGTAGGCGACGAGATCGTCGAGCGCGGGCAGATCGTGCTCTTGTTCGAGCATTTTGAGCACGAAATCGCCGAATCGCTCATACTGCGCCGTCAGCGACTCCGCCGCGAGGTCCACGTCGCCTGTCTGCGGCAGCGTCCGTTTGGCGCCAATGTTCTGTGCCATCCGCTGAAATGCGGCATCGAGCAGCCGGTCGCGCGATCCGAAGCGGCGGAGGATCGTGCGGACGGTCACACCGGCCCGCTCGGCGACAGCATCGAGCGTCACCTCGCGTACGCGAGGAGTCGTTTCGAGCAGCGCGACGGCGGCATCGACCATCCGTTCGCCGTTGGCAGTGGTCTGTTCGGCGCGGGCCGTCTGCTGATAGGGGCGCGTCACCGTGTTCATGTCATGCACTATGACATGAATTGCAATTTGGTGTCAATACACATGACATGAATAGATCAGCCAGGCCCACCTCAGGCGCGCTCCCGTCACAGTGCCACGCCGTTCGCGCAAAGCAGCTACTCTATTCCCACCAGTGAACCCGAGAACTCCACATCGTGAACACTTTGCCGCCGCGTTCGCGCGCAGTTACGCCAATCGTCAGACGTTGATCGCGCCGCGAACGGTGAGTGCGTTCAGGCTGTTTGACGGCGCGGGTGACGGCATCGCCGGCGTGTATGTCGATCGCTACGGGCCGATCGCGATCCTCAGCGTCTACGAGGACAGCCGCTGGGCAGATGATGCGGTGTCCGACGCCGCGCGTGGCATTCTCGAGACCCTGCGCGCTACAGGACTGGAAGCCGTCTACGTCAAACGCTTCACGAAGGATCGCACGCGACTCGGCGGTCGCGCGCCAGCCGAATCCTACTCTCCCACTCCTCGAGCCGGCAGGCCGCAGCCAGACACGCTCATCGTTGAAGAGTACGGGACCCGCTTCGAGGTCAGGCCTTACGACGGCTTCTCAACCGGATTGTTCGTCGAGCATCGCGAGCATCGGCGGACGCTCGCAGAACGAGCTTTCGCCCGTGCCCTCAACCTGTTTGCCTACACTTGTGCGTTCTCGGTGCCGCTGGCCGTTTCCGGCGCGCACGTCACCAATGTTGACGTCTCCGCGCGGTATTTGGAATGGGGACGCCGCAACCACGCACTCAATGCCGTGGACACCAGCCGGGTCCGCTATGCGCGCATGGACGCGACCGCCTATCTGAACTACGCCTCGCGCCACGCCGAGGAGCGATTCGATCTGATCGTGATCGATCCGCCAACCTTCGGCACAGGAAGCAGTCGACGCGGGATCAAATCGTGGAAGGCGGTAACCGATTATCCCAAACTGGTTGTCGCCGCCGCTCGCGTCTTGGCGCCGAATGGACTGGTATTCGCGGCCACCAACACGCGGGAGCTCGCTGCTGATCGCGTCTTCCGGAGCATGATCGAAACCGCAATCGGCCGCGTCCAATGGAAGACGCTTCCCCCCTGGCCGACCGACATTCGTGAGCGAGGCCGGCTGGCGGCGGTGCTGTTCAGGCCTCGTTGAGCAGCGATGCGGCCTGAGCCTCCACTGCAGCCGTGAGCGATGCCGACCAGGGAGGGCGGCCGGTATGCGCGGGGCTGGTCCACACACGCGCGTGCGCCTGCCCGAATGGTCGCGCCGCGAGCAGCACGTGCTCGAGATAGAACTGGCCTGCCGATGGCCCACCATACGCCGTATCGCCAACGAGCGGAGCACCAAGTGCGGCGAGCATGACTCGGATCTGATGAAAGCGCCCGGTGTGCAGTTGCACCACGAGGTGGCTGCGCTCGGGCGCGTCCACAGCCCCCGTCGCGTGAACGACCGTAAGAAAGGACGGTTTTCCGCCGGAACGAACGATCACGGCCCGCCGGCCTTCCATCGAGAGATACGCCTTATGCGGGCCGACGAGCGCCTGCGCACACGACAACGAACTCGCAACTTCCGCGACGTAAATCTTCTTCCATCGGCGGGCCGCAATTTCAGCGCCATAATGAGCGGCCGCCTCCGCGGTACGGGCAACGATCATCAAGCCGCAACTTGGAGAGTCGAGTCGGTGAACGAGACGAAGGCTGTCAAATCCGCGCACGCGGAGCCTGGCCACCACCGAATCAGCCTCCGGCTGACGTGGATTTTCCGAGACGAGACCTGGCGGCTTGCAGAGAACGATCTCGTGCGGCGTGACATCCAGCAAGGAGAGCGGCACGTTCACTACAAAGTCTTTGCCGGAGCGTTCGACGCGGACGGTGTCGAGCTAAGATCAAAAAAGTTCAGCACGAAACCAGATCATATCGTCGGTTGATGAAGTCGTTGCGACACTCGCTGTACGATCACTGATGGAGGGCATTAGATGCAGACACGATTGATGGGGTCCATGACGATTGCTCTCGCGTGCACCTTGGTCGTGCCGCTTGCAGGGCAGAAGATCACAGAGACCGGAGCTGGCCGTGGCGGCAGCCCGCACGTCAAAGCCGAGTGGACGGTGGACGGTGCCGCGATCACGATCGAATACGGTCGGCCGTCCCTTAAGGGACGCCCCGAAGCGCAGCTGATGCCACCCGGACAGCCATGGCGCACGGGGGCCGACGAGGCCACCACGATCACCAGCAATAAGCCGCTGACGTTCGGGTCCGTCAAGCTTGCGGCCAACACGCCGTACACCATCAACACGGTTCCCGGAGACAAACAGTGGGAGATTCTGTTCGGAAAGCTCAGTAAGCCAGGACAGTGGGGCATCCCGTATCAGCCGGCACTCGAGATCGGGAAGGTGCCGATGGCGGTTGGCAAAACGGCCAAGCCGGTCGAGCAGCTGACCATCTCGATCGACGATACCGCTGCTGGCGCGACGTTGCGGATCGAGTGGGGCTCGGTCAGCGCGACCGCACCGTTCAAGGTGGGTTGAGTCTGGCCTGATGGAGCAACGACGATGATGGGCGTGTTGGCACTTGCGCACCGGCGCTGACGCGCTCGTCAGATCCTATCTATTGAGTGGGAGGACCTGTGAGCGACATCCTACGGCTCCGACTGTCCAGAGCGCCTCAGCGCCTCGTCAACCGAAATGTATTGGTCCTCGGTCAAGCGCCGCAGGGGCCTATCGATCGTCGGGTGCTGAACTCGTCTCGGTTGCGAGGCAAGAAGAAGAAAGCCGGCAAAAAGCCAGCGCTGATTGAGCAGCTTCTGGCAGACCCATCGCGATCCTTACAGGTTGCGACCGCATTCGTTCGAACCCGGAGCTTCGTCGGTGGCGGCGTGGCGCTGGGCGTCCCCCTTCGTGAGTTCGATGCCTGGCTGGTCGAGAAGGACAACGCCGTGCCTCCCGACGACGCACAACGAATGATCGAGAAGTTGGCCGGCAAGCCGGTCGCGACATTGGTTCAGGCTGCCGCATGGCTGCAGTCGAAACAGAACCTGTTCGACAGCCTCGTCGCTTCCCTCGTCACGAATGCGAGTGCGGCCGTGCGCAGCGAGCTGGCCCGCCTCCTGCTCGTCGCTGGCCTGGTCGAAGAGCTCGCTCAGGTTCCTCGGACGCTCCTGACGGCGACCGACGTGGAGAACGCACTGCGTTATCGGACTCTGGTGCTGCCACCGCAAATCTTTCAACTCTTTCCCCGCAAGGCACGTCTTGCCCGCCGCTACGGTTTCGCCGACTTGTTTGTCGTGCGCGACGAGTGGAACCGCTATGAAGCCGGAGAGATTGCGCACATCGAAAATGTCCTGCCGTTTGAGTCGAAGAAGCGCGCGCTGCGGACGTTATCCGAAACAGAAGTCACGACGGTCGTCGAAAGCGAAACGACCGATACCGAGGAACACGACTCGCAAACTACCGATCGGATGGAGCTGCAGCAGCATGCGCAAACGGAAACCGACCTCGCATTGCATGTCGCCGCACAAGTTGACGTGCAGGCCTCCTATGGCACCATGCAAATCTCCGCGTCGGTCGGCGGCTCCTTTGACTATTCTCAAAAGAACGCCGAAGACCACGCCTACCAACAGTCCCACGAGATGGTCACGCGTGCGGTCAAGCGCGTCGAGCAACATATAAAGACCTCGAGGACGACTCGCTCGCTGCAGCGCACAACCGAGAGCAACAGGCACTCGCTGGACAACAAGACCGCACAAAAGGTCGTCGGCATCTATCGGTGGGTTGACAAAGTGCAGCGCCTGCAACTCTTTCGCTACCCACATCGGCTCTTATTGGAGTTCGAAATTCCCGAACCCGCCGCGTACCTGACCTGGCGGCGTTCCCAACCGCGCGGCGACTTCCTGACGCCCGAGCCCGTGGCACTGGTTCGAAGGGATAAGAACAATCAGTTCAAACCACTGGAGACGGCGGATCACAAAACCATCCCGCTTCTGCCTGATGACCTTGATGACAGTACCTACCGGTGGTGGGTCGCTCAATACAATGTCGTAGGCGTCGAGCCACCACCTGCCGAACGGATTCAGGTCAGCACGGTTCTCGAGCTGAAACAGCAAATACCCACCGGCACAACAGGCGGTGGCGGTGGCGGCAACGAATATGACGTCAACCCTTCTACCTATGACAAGTCGTGGTTCGATCTGCTCGCTCCTGGAGGCAGCGGCGATCCACAGCCCGGTTTGACGATTCCGCCGGGCTATCGATTGGAATCCTGGGACGCCTCGGGCTATGCGACCGACGTGATTCTGAACTTCGGCGGAGGGGGAACCTACTTAAGAGTCTTGCCGAACATCAACGTGATGGTCGGCAATAAGAGCGTCAATCTCAGCTCGACGCGCGGCGTCGACGTCGCCAATCTCGTGGCTGCAGGCGGCAACCCGGGTAATCTGCAAGTGCCCCATTTTTCTACTTGGGTATACGCCGACGGCCTGAACGCCACAAACTATCCGGCCGGTGCACCGCCGGTCACCGGCGTTGTAGAAGTGAGCGCCCTGGCGACCCACGTAAGAGAATGTCGGATACATGTCACGCTTCACTGCCTGCTGATCAAGCCGGATGGCCTGCGGCGATGGCAACAGCAAACCTACGAACAGATATGCGCTGCATACTGGGCGCTCAAACGCCAGCGGGCGGACGAACAGGCGGCACAAGCCACGGGTGCTGGTATTGAGATCAAGGGCGATCCGCCGGAGCGCAACAAGGAAGTGATTGCCGAAGAGTTGAAGCGGGGTGTGATCGAGATGCTCACCGGCACCAACTTCAAAGGCCGGGATGCCATGAAGCAGGTCCCCGATGGTCAGCCACCTCAGGTGAATCTGGATTCGGCCATCGCAGTTGCGGAAGAAATTCAGTTCATTGAACAAGCATTCGAATGGGAAAACCTCACCTACGTGCTTTATCCATATTTCTGGGCCAAGGATGAGCGGTGGCCACGGTTGGCTGACGTGACGGGAGCCGATCCCGACTTTGCTCGTTTCGTGCGCAGCGGATCGGCACGCGTCGTCGTGCCGGCTCGACCCAAGTTTGAAAATCAGGTTTGCCTGTACGTTGACTTTGGATTGCTGTGGGGCGGCGGTCCCGTACCAACGGTCAATGATCCGGACTATTTATCAGTCGCCGCCGAGATTATCGCGCAACAATCGCCACCCGACGACGGGGAGAAGCGCAGGAGCTGGGAAGTCCGGTTGCCCACAACCCTGGTCTGGCTGGATGACGACAGCACGCTGCCGAAAACGAACCCGCATCCCGCCCTCGATGCGCCACCAGGGCAAACGGCAAATTCGGTCACTCCCGCGCCGCCTGGACCATGAGCCGGCGGTTCACTCCAATGAGCGACCCAACCCGTACTGTGGAGCCGGATATGTGTCCCTCACCTCTGTTCATCAATTTGCGCCAGAGGGAACTGGGAAACAGCCGATGACACCGCCAAAGCCATCGTCTGCCGCGGCGAAACCCGAACCGGAAGAGTCTGAACCGCGCAAGCTGAAGGCGGAAGAAATCGAGTACCTGGCGTTCGAGGGGGGCGGTGGCAAAGGGTTCGCGTACCTGGGCGCGATCGACATCCTTGAACGAATCAAGGGCCCTGATGGCCGCAGCGTCATGGAACGTGTGAAGGGCTTCGCCGGCGCGTCAGCCGGAGCAATCACCGCGTTCTT
>JBPYFA010000365.1:0-12532 GCA_051986585.1 Vicinamibacterales bacterium
TCGAGTCCCTGCTCTCGCGCGACCTGGACCATGCGGTTTGCCAGGGCGATCACGTACTGGGGCTCGCGAAACAGCGGATACGCCGGTGTGCGAACCCGATGGAAGGTCAGGCCCGGCTGGTAGCTGCCCAACCTGAACGGCGTATCGGTGCTCAGGACATGAACCGAGTGGCCACGCTCCGCCAGCGATTTCGCGAGTTCCGTGGCGACAATGCCGCTGCCGCCGACCGACGCGTAGCACACGATACCGATATTCATCGCGGATTCACGGCGCCAAGGTGCGCCCAATCCTTCATCAGATGCGGCCGGAGGACCGGCTCTCGCACCACGACCGCTTCGGCATGCGCGACGCCGACAAGCGCACCGAGGTGCGCGTCCCGGCTTTCAATCATCTGTTGAAATTGCGGAACGGTGAGGCGAGTCGCGATGCTTCCTGTCGACGAGGCGCTGAATTGCGATCGATGGCATGCCAGCGCCTTGCGCTTGATCTCGTAATGAGCCGACACGTCGATGCCGAACGACTCCGGCGCCGAATCGTTGATGAAGTAGTAGCAGACCCAATCAGGCCGCCAGGCTTCCCCATCGTCGGGCGCAAACCGCCGCAGGCCGCTCTTGAACGCCGCGCGCGCGAGGACGTCGCTCGCCGCGCGATGATCCGGATGGCGATCGTTCCAGTACGGCACCGCCACCGTACGAGGACGCGTTGCGCGGATGAGCCGGACGATGTCGTGCACTTGATCGTCCGAGCCGGTGATGCCGCCATCCGGCCAGCGCAGGTTGCGTCGCCACGCCGCACCGAGCACCTCGCGGGCTGCTTCCGCCTCCGCCTCGCGCTCCTCGGGAGTACCGTTCGATCCGAGTTCACCCCTCGTCAGGTCACAGAGTCCCACCCTGAACCCCAGTGCCGCATGCAGGGCCACGACGCCACCGAAGCCGATCTCGATGTCGTCAGGGTGGGGGCCGAAGATGAGAAGGTCTACTGAATCACTAATCACTAATCACTGATCCTGAATCGCTAATCCTCGAATCACTGATCCTCGAATCACGAATCCTTGAATCGTTGAATCCCCCGAATCATCGCATCCCCACCCGGATCCTGGACCCCGGCAGCACCAGCAACCGGCAGCCGCGAACCCCGAACCGCGAGCTGCGAGCCGCGAATGGCGAACCGCGAACCGCGAACCGCGAACCGCGAATGAGAGCTAGCCTACTCCAACCTCAATGGTAGAATGATGCCGCTGCCCCGACTCGGATACACGTGCCCTTGAACCCTGCGGGTCCCGCCGTCACGACGAGACCGCGTGTGCGCCCGCGCCGCCGTGGCTCGAAACGGCGCGCCTGGAAAGTCTATGCGCTCGTTGCCGGCGGCGTCGTCGTCAGCATCCTCGCTATCGTCGCCACGTATTTTTACCTCAGCTTCTCCAAGATGATCGATGCCCGGCTCGCGGGCGAGACGCAGCGATCCGATCCGAGAATCTTCGCGCGGCCGTACGAGTTCCGCCGCGGTCAATCGTTGACGCCGACCCAGATCGTCGATCGGCTCAATGACCTCGGATATTCCTACAAGGCAAGAGCGGAGCAACCTGGAGAGTTCACCGTCGGCCGCGATGCGGTGGTGATGATCCCGCGGGCCGGCGACCGCAAGGGACAGCTGGTTCGCATCGTCTTCGCCGCCAAGCGGCCCAAAGCGGCCGAGCCCGCCTCGATCGATCGGCTCGAAATCGTCCAGACGAAGAAGACGACCGAGAAACTCACGCTCGATACCCCGCTCATCACCGCGCTCGTCACCGAGGCGAGAGAGAAACGCCGGGACGTGCCGCTCGCGGTCATTCCACCGGTCATGGTTCAAGCCGTCCTCGCGATCGAGGATCGCCGCTTCTACGACCATCCCGGGATCGATCCGATCGGTATCGTCAGCGCCGCGATCGATAACGTGGTCGGACGAAAGAAGTATTTGCGCAGCGGCAGCACGGTCACGCAGCAGCTCGTGAAGAACACGTTCCTGACACCCGAACAGACCCTCAAGCGCAAGGTATCCGAGTGGTTCATGTCGGTGGCGCTGGAACGCCGACTCACCAAGGAACAGATCCTGACGCTCTACTTGAACGACGTGTCTCTTGGCCAGCGAGGGTCGTTCGCGATTCACGGGGTCCAGGAAGCGGCGCGGCTGTTCTTCTCGAAAGATGTCACCAATCTTTCCCTCAGCGAGGCCGCTACCATTGCGGGGGTGATCCAGTCGCCGTCGCGTCTGTCACCGTTCAACAATCCCGATCGCGCCAAAGAGCGCCGCAATGTCGTGCTGCACGCGATGGCGGATGCCGGATTCATCAGTGGCGACGCGGCCGACCGCGCATCGAAAGAGCCGTTGCAGATGGCCGCACGAGCGCTCGACGCCGAGGCGCCCTACTTCGTCGATTACATCGGGCAGGAGCTGCAAGAGAACTATCGAACCGAGACCGGCGCGATCGATGTCTACACCACGCTCGATCTGCACATGCAGCGGATCGCGCAGGACGTGGTGCGCGACGGACTCGAGCACGTCGACGAGCTGCTGGCCAAGCGCAAACGCCAGCCGGCGCAGGCGGCGCTGATCTCGATCGACCCGCGCACCGGGGAAATTCTCGCCCTTGTCGGCGGACGGACCTATAACCAGTCCCAATACAACCGGGCGATTGCAGCCAAGCGACAGCCCGGTTCGGCGTTCAAGCCGTTCGTCTATCTGGCAGCGTTCGAACGTGCAGCAGCGGAAGGGCGGAACGATCTGACGCCGGCGACGGTGGTGATCGACGAGCCCACGTCCTGGGACTTCAATCAACAGACGTGGACGCCCGGCAACTACGACGGCCAGTTCGAGGGGGCCGTCACCTTGCGGCGCGCGCTGGCCTTTTCGCGAAACATTCCGACCATCAAGGTCGCGGAGACGACCGGGTACGATCAGGTTGCTGCGCTGTGGAAACGAGTCGGCGCGAGCACGCCGCCGCGACCGTACCCGTCGAGCGCCCTCGGCGTGTTCGAGGCGACGCCGTTCGAGATTGCGACGGCATACACACTCTTCGACAACGGCGGCACGATTAAACCGCTTCACGCGATCTCGCGGTTCATCAGCAGCGCCGGCAAGGACGTGGCGCTGAAGGTGGAGCAGCCCAGGACCATCGCTCGGCCGGACACCACATTCCTCGTCACCAACATGCTGCGGAGCGTGCTCAACGAAGGCACCGGCGCCGGTGCCCGGGCCGCCGGGTTCACGCAGGATGCCGCTGGAAAATCAGGCACGACCAACGATCTGCGCGATGCCTGGTTCGTCGGGTTCACGCCTGAAGTGCTCACCGTCGTGTGGGTGGGGCTCGACGACAATCAACCGCTTGGGCTGAGCGGGACGCAGGCGGCCTTGCCGATCTGGACCGCGTTCATGATGCGGGCGCTCGGTGGCCGCACCAGCGGCGGATTCGAAGCACCCGAAGGCGTCGTGTTCGTCGATATCGATCGCGATACGGGCAAGGTTGCTGTGCCGGGATGCCCCCGCATCTTCCACGAATCCTTTCTTGCCGGCAGCGAACCCACCGAACCCTGCACACTGCACAGCTTCTGAGTGGTTTAAAATAGTACTGGTTCGCTCTCATCTATCCGTTCATTCTTCAAGGACTCGCTGTTGACCAGATTGCTTTCTCTGTTCGTCATTGGTGGCCTCGCGATTGGTGGCGCCGCCTGCCGTAAAACCTCCGCGGAATCCACTGCACTGGCGGCCTCCGCCTCGCCCGCGCAAGCTCAAGCTGCGCCCACGCCGGCCGCGCCGCCGAAACCCATGCCCGCTCAACTGCCTGACGTGCTCGCCCGCGTCAACGGCGAGGCGGTCACGAAAGTCGATTTCGATCGTCTGATCAAGAACCTGGAAGTGAAGGCGAATCAGCCCGTCCCGGCTGATCGTCGCGACCAGGTGTACCGGCAGACGCTGGACCAGCTGGTCACCTACACGGTGCTATTACAGGAAACGCGTGCCCGTAAGCTGACCGCGAGCGATGCCGACGTGGAGAGCCATATTCAGCAGCTGCGATCGCGATTCCCCAACGAGGACGCGTTCAAAAAGGCGCTCGAGGCCCGCGGCATGACGCTCGAGAAGCTGAAGGAAGACACCCGGATCGACATCAGCATCAACAAAATGGTCGAGGCGGAGGTGGCATCGCAGCCCGCTCCCTCCGACGCGCAGGTGCGCGAGTTCTACGACAAGAATCCCGAGAAGTTCAAACAGGACGAAGCGGTTCGCGCCAGCCACATCCTCTTCCGCGTGGACGAGAACGCAGATCCAGCCGCCAAGAAAAAAGCCCTCGATGAAGCGCAGGCTGTACTTAAACAGGCGCGTGCTGGCGCCGACTTCGCCGAGCTCGCCAAGAAGCACTCGGCCGACGGCAGTGCGCAGCAGGGCGGCGATCTGAACTTCTTCACCAAAGGACAGATGGTGCCGGCTTTCGATCAGGCCGCCTTCGCGATGAAGCCGGGCGAGATCAGCGACATCGTGACCACGCAGTTCGGCTATCACATCATCAAGGTCACCGATCGCCGTCCGGCCTCGACCGTTCCATTCGAACAGGTCAACGGTCGCATCAAAGACTTTCTGACCGAGCAGCAGAAACAACAGAAGGCCGATGCGTTCATCCAGTCGCTGAAGCAGAAGGCAAAGATCGAGGTGCTCGTCTGAACGAGGAAGTCCTCTCAGCGGCGGCGGAAGCGCTCGCGCGCGGCGACAGCGTCGCGCTTGTGACGGTCGTCCGTTCGCAGGGATCGACGCCTCAGCGCGCCGGCGCGAAGATGCTCGTCTGGGCCGATGGCCGAACGATCGGCACCATCGGTGGCGGCTGCTACGAAAATGACGCGTTCTGGAAGGCCCGCGAGGCTCTCTCGTCGGGGCGGCCACAGCTCCTCCACTACGAGCTCAACGACGACTTCGCCCAGGAAAACGGACTGATCTGCGGGGGACGCATGGACGTGCACATCGATCCGCTGACGCCTTCCCCGCGCCTTTTCATCATCGGGGCGGGGCATGTCGGTCATCAGCTCGCGCGAATGGCTGCCGATGTCGGGTTCAAGATCCACGTCGTCGACGACCGCGAAAAGTTCGCCAACGCCGAGAGATTTCCAGGCGCGGACGTCGTCGTCGAACCGATTCCCGATTGGCTGCATCGCGCGGAAATCCCACAGAGCGCCTATGTCGTCGTCGTCACGCGCGGACATCAACACGATCTGGACGCAATGCGAGCGCTGGCCGCGCGCGACTTGAAATACCTGGGCCTCATCGGCAGCCGCGCGAAGGTAGCCCGCATCTACGACGCGCTGCTCGAGGAAGGCATGCCGTCCGAGTGCCTGCAACGCGTGCATGCGCCGATCGGACTTGATATAGGAGCCGTCACGCCGGCCGAGATCGCCGTCAGCATCCTCGCGGAGCTGATCGCGATCAATCGTGGAGTCAACACATCCTCGATGTCGATGAAGGGCATCAGGATCAAGGCTGAATGACGGGGGACGCCCCCGATCCCGGCGCGCCAGTTCCGAAGTCGTTCGACCAGTCTCCTTCCACCATCATCCGCAACGCGACGATTGTGACGATGAACGATCGTCTCGACATCGTCGAAGGCGACGTGCTCGTACGGGCTGGCCGCATCGCTGCAATCGGTTCCAACGTCGATCGCAGCGGCAGCGAACGAATCGTCGACGCGGCCGGTGGTTATCTCCTGCCTGGTTTCATACAGACGCACATTCACCTCTGCCAGACACTGTTCAGAGGATCCGCCGACGACTTGCCGCTGCTTGACTGGCTGCGACGTCGCGTGTGGCCCATGGAAGCGGCGCATACCGCGGCCACGCTCCGAGCATCGGCACGTCTCGCGGCAGCGGAACTCCTTCTCTCCGGAACAACATCGCTTCTGACCATGGAAACGGTGCACGACACCGACGTGGTGTTCGAGACGATCGCCGAGACCGGCCTGCGTGCATCGATCGGCAAGTGCATGATGGACGCATCTCCCGACGCACCGTCCCGACTGCGCGAAGAGACGCACCAGTCGATCGACGAAAGCATCGCGCTCAAGAAACGATGGCACGGTGGCGCAAATGGCCGTCTCAGGGCGGCGCTGGCCCCGCGCTTTGCCGTCTCGTGCTCTCGCGAACTGCTCGAGGCGGTCGCCGACTTATCGACATCGGACAAGACACTCGTTCACACACATGCGTCCGAGTCGCGCGACGAAGTGGAAGAGGTGCGACGGCTCTCCGGTGGACTGTCCAATCTGGAATATCTTGCCGACACCGGACTGGCGACGTCGCGCCTTTGCGCCGCCCATTGCGTGTGGGTCACCGAGGACGAACAGGCCCTGCTGGCCGAACGCGACGTGAAAGTCCTGCACTGCCCTTCATCCAATCTGAAGCTCGGATCCGGTCTCGCCCCGGTTGCGGAGATGCGAGCGCGCGGCATTTCGGTGTCGCTCGGCGCCGATGGCGCGGCGTGCAACAACCGCCTCGATATGTTCGAAGAGGTCCGACTGGCGGCCTTGATTCAGTCGGTTCGGCAGAAGCCTGGTACCTTGAGGGCTCGTGATGCGATCTGGATGGCGACGCGTGAAGGCGCCAACGCTCTCGGCCTCGATCACGAGGTCGGCTCGATCGAGATTGGGAAGCGCGCCGACCTCATCGTCATCGAGCGGGACCGTGCCCACCTCGCGCCAGACCCGGACATCTGGTCTACGCTCGCGTTTGCGGCCACCGGGGCCGATGTCCGAATGACGATGGTGGACGGTGAGGTTCTCGTCGATCGCTTCACGCTCACCAAGCTCGACCGTAGCGCGATTACGGCGGAGGCACGGTCGGCCGCACGAGCCCTTTGGTCGCGGGCTGGAGTGTAAGGGTCAGCCTCGGGACAGGCCAGGGACGGACACGGGACAGACACAGGACAGACCAAGGGAGAGGCGCATTGCTACGGCAGAATTGAGGGGACAGGTTCGGGTCGGACACGGGTCAGACCCGGGTCAGCCCCGGGACAGACCGGTGGTCTGACCCCACCCGACCCCGACGTTACCTTCCGGTTACGGCCGGGGACCGTGTATAATTTAAATTAGCACTCGACCCGATAGACTGCTAAGAACCAATGTCACGGCATCCTGAGCTACCGGAAAGAGATAAACGGATCCTCGGAGTCCTGGTTCATGCGTATATTGACCAGGGCGAACCGGTGTCGTCTCTCTGGCTCGCCAATCGTGGGTTTGGCGTGTCGTCGGCCACCCTGCGCAACATCATGGCTCGGCTGGAAGACCTCGGGTACGTACGCCAGCCGCACACGTCCGCGGGGCGGGTGCCGACCGACCTTGGGTACCGGCTGTACGTCGACCAGTTGCTGGCGGAGCGCAAGTCGATGCGCCCCGCTCCGCAGATCGAGGCGCGGCTGAGGCGAGCGGCGACCGTCGAGGATCTGTTGGCGCACGTGTCACAAGAGGTCTCCCGCGCGTCACACCAGGTTGGCTTCGCGATTGCTCCCGACATGACCACGTTCGAGCGGCTCGATTTCGTGCCGCTCGACGGAGGCAAGTTGCTTGTCGTTGTCGTGGCCGCGGGTGGGCATGTGACCCACAAGGTGATCGAACCAACCGAGGAATACGAGCCGGGTGAGCTACAGGAAGCGGCCAACTACTTGAATCAAGAATTCAAAGGGAGGTCGCTCGTCGAGGTCCGCCAGGCCGTTCTCGAACGACTGCGGGAAGAGCGGACCCTGTACGACGAGTTGATGGCGCGCGCCCTTCGCCTGGCAAGCACGACGTTCCAGGACATCGATCCGATCCCAACGGTTTTCATCCAGGGAACGTCGCTGCTGCTCGACGATGTTCGAGCGGAGGATCCCGAGCTGACGCTGACAACCTTGCGGACGCTGCTTCGGATGATTGAAGAAAAGGCGCGGTTGGTTCAGCTGCTGGATGACTACCTGGGAACGCCAGGGCTCACGGTCGTCATTGGTACTGAACACCAGGCGGCGGATCTGCAGTATTTCAGCATCGTGGCATCCACGTATTCCGACGGTCATGGAACAGGCGCCGTAGGAGTGATTGGTCCTACACGGATGCGTTACTCGCGCGCGATCAACGCCGTCGACACACTCTCACAAGCAATCAGCCGGATGGTGAGCGGATCCTGACGTCCGTTTGGTGTTGAACTTACAAACGTTCTCGAGATTCTGTCGCGCAGGTGTGCACGCGGCACATCTCGATTGAAAGATTCAAGGTTACCTGCCGTGGAAGACAATCCAACGAACGATACGAGGGCGGCCGACGGCGCAACCGCCGCGACCGAAACCGATCCCGCGGAACTCCAGAAGCAACGCGATGACTACTACGATCGCCTGCTGCGGAAGACGGCGGAGTTCGACAACTATCGAAAGCGCACGGAACGCGATCGTCAGGCGCTGAACGAGGCAGCCGCGGCGAGCATGATCCAGGAACTGCTGCCGCTGATGGACGATCTCGAGCGCGCGCTGAAGGCGGAGAGCGTCGGCGAGGGTGCCGAAGCGTACCGCCGCGGCGTCGAGCTGATCCACAAGCAGCTCGGCGAAATCCTTCAAAAGCGCGGCGTGCGTGTCATTGAGGCGCTCGGCGCCGACTTCGATCCGCACTATCACCAGGCGGTGTCGTATGAGCCGGCCGAGGGTCGCCGTGAGGGTGAAGTGATCGAAGAATTCCGGCGCGGATACATGCTGGGTGACCGGCTCCTGCGGCCGTCGATGGTAAAGGTGGCCAAAGGGTGAGCAGCGTGACAAAGCGCGACTATTACGAGGTACTCGGACTCGATCGCCAGGCAACCGACCAGCAAATAAAGAGCGCCTATCGAAAGATGGCGCTCAAGTACCACCCGGATCGCAACCCCGGCGATCACAAGGCCGAGGAAGCGTTCAAGGAAGCTGCCGAGGCGTACGCGATCCTCGCGGATCGCGAGAAACGCAGCCTGTACGACCGGTTCGGCCACGCGGGTGTCGCGGGCGCTGGAGCTGGTGCCGGCGGCTTCGACCCGACGATCTTTGCGGACTTCTCGGATATCTTCTCCGGCCTTGGCGACGCGTTCGGGTTCGGTGATCTCTTTGGCCAGCGCCGACGCCGCGGCGGTCCGCAGCGCGGAGCCGACCTTCGCTACGATCTCGAGATCTCGTTCGAGGAATCGGCCACAGGCACCGAAACGTCAATCCAGATTCCTCGCGAGGAAACTTGCGAGACCTGCAAAGGCTCGGGCGCCGCGGAAGGCACCTCGCCCGAGACGTGCAGCCAGTGCCGTGGCAGCGGACAGCTGCGATATCAACAGGGCTTCCTCACGGTTGCGCGCCCTTGCCCCAACTGCCGTGGCACCGGAAAAACGATCGCCAAGCCGTGTCATACGTGCCGCGGTGCCGGCCGCGTTGGACGCGAGCGGAAATTGACGGTCAAAATTCCGGCCGGGATCGCGACGGGACAACGGCTGCGCCTTTACGGCGAAGGCGAGCACGGAAGCGCCGGCGGCCCTCCCGGAGACCTGTACGTCGTCGTGCACGTGCAGGAGCACTCATTCTTCCACAGGGAAGACGACGATCTTTACTGCGAGATGCCGATCAGTTATCCGACGCTCGCGTTGGGCGGAACGGTCAACGTGCCGACGCTGAACGGACGGGAACAAGTCCAGGTGCCCTCCGGCACGCAACCGGGCGCGCGATTCAAGCTGCGTGGCAAAGGAATGCCGCACGTGAGCGGGCGTGGTCAGGGCGACCTCTACGTGATCGCCCGAGTTGCGGTGCCGAAGAAGCTCTCAAAGGAACAGAAACATCTCCTCGAAGAACTGAACCGCCTGCTGCCGCAGGAAAAGCTCGACGACGACGGCGAGGGCGAGGACAAGCCGTTCTTCGAGCGCGTCAAAGACATCTTTGGCTAGATCACCGGCGCTCGATGTGAGATTTGCCGCAGGTCCGGGTGCCGGGACCTTCCAGGACATGCTCTACGCCGAGCTCGACGCCTTCGAGCCGATCGCCATTCAGGAACACGACGCTGGCGAGGGCTGGCGCGTATTCTTCCGCTCAGGGGCCAATCGCGACAGGGCTCGCGTCTCGCTCGCAGCCGAATTCGGCAACGCGCTGCTCGATCTCTCAGCCATCGATGTCGACGACGAGGACTGGGCACGGCGCAGCCAAGCAGCGCTGACTCCCGTGCGAGTTGGGCGCATCGTCGTCGCTCCCCCGTGGACGGTGAATCCCTCATCCCTCATCCCTGATCCCGAATCGCTAATCGCTGAATCCCTAATCGCTGAATCCCTAATCGCTGAATCGCGAATCCCTGAATCGCGAATCGCTGAATCGCGAATCCCTGAATCACGAATCGCTGAATCGTTGAATCCCGAATCCTCGAATCGCGAACAGAGATCCACGGACAGCGAGTCGCTAAACGCGAACTGCGAACTGCGAACTGCGAATCGCGAACAGAGATCCACGGACAGCGAGCCGCTAAACGCGAACAGCGAACTGCGAACTGCGAATCGCGATCTCGACGACATTGTCATCGTCATCGATCCCTCGACCGGGTTCGGCACTGGCCATCACGCCTCGACCAGGTTGTGCTTGGCGTTGCTGCAGCGCATCGAGCTGACCGGTCGTCGGGTCGTCGATGTCGGCACGGGCTCCGGAGTGCTGGCGATCGCGGCGTGGAAGCTGGGAGCGCGTCGAGTGGTGGCGATCGATAACGACCCCGACGCGCTGACGAATGCGCGTGACAATGTCGCTCGGAACGACGCGCCGGATGCGATTGCGATCGAGGAAATCGACCTCTCCACGGCCTCGCTGGAGCCTGCGGATCTCATTGTCGCCAATCTGACCGGCGCAATTCTTCAGCGGCACGCCCCGGCGCTGCGAGGCCTGGCGCCAAGGGGTACCCTTCTTGTCAGCGGGTTCACGACCGACGAGGAAGACGGCGTCGTTCGCGCATTCGGCGTCGACGTACACGAACGAGCCCAAGAGGGAGACTGGGTCGCATTGGTGATTTCTGCCGGATCTTCCGCCTGAAGGCGGAAGCCACGGGGAGATCCGGGTAATTGCTGATCGCCGATTGCTGAATGCTGAATGAATTGCTAACTGCTGGTCGTTGATTGCTGAATCCTGAATGATTGCTGTTTGCTGATTGCTGAATGTTTGATGGTGACTTGCCGCTCCGTGTGAATCGAGTGCCCATTTGATCTTTGCACACCTTTGTGGCTTCCACCTTTGTAGCTTAGCTTCCACCTTTAGGTGGAGTTCAGTCTGTGGCTTCCACCTTTAGGTGGAAGATCGAAGATCAAAGATCTCTGAGGGCAAATCTCGCGATCGCGAGGGCGGCGACGGCCACCGCATCGGCGCGCAGCGTCAATGCGCCAAGGGTGACGGCGAGACAGCCGCCTTCGTCCGCACGGCCGCGCTCTTCAGGCGTCCATCCCCCTTCTGGCCCAACAATCAGTGCCAGCGAGCCCGCGGCATGGGTTTCCAGCACGTGAAGCGAGCGCGTCTCGGCCTCAGCCGCGGAGGGCTCGACGAGAATCAGGCGCAGTCCATGCGCGCTTGAAGCCAACCAATCTTCAAATGGCCGAGGCGACGCGATCGACGGCACCACCGCGCGCCTGGACTGCTTCGCCGAGGCGACGCTGACGCGCATCCAGCGATCATTTTCCGCACGTTGCACACGGGAGATGGTCCGCGCCGTGACGATCGGTTCAATCGCCGCCACGCCCATCATCGTCGCATCCCGAATCACCGCGTCCATCTTGTCCCCTTTGAGCACCGCCTGGACGAGTGTGATGGGAACTCGCGGCTCCGGTGCCGCCGAAATCGGTTCAACAAGCTCGACCGCCACCGTGCCGCGCGACGCAGCGATGACACGCGCGCGGTACTCGTGCCCCCGCCCATCGAACACCGCGACTGCGTCACCGAGACCGAGGCGCATCACCCGTGTAAGGTGATTTGCCTCTTCCTTCGACAGCCGTGCCTCTCGACCCGCGGGATCGAGGTCCGGGACATAAAAACGCGGCAGAGGCACGCCGAAATTATGGAGCAATCGCGCTATACTCCCAATCAGCAATCGACAATCGACAATCTCAATCGACAATCGGCAATCTCAATCGACAATCAGCAATCGACAATCTCAATCAACAATCGGCAGTCAGTAAATCCGCAATCAACAATCGACGATCCGCAATTCATCCGGTGCTGTTCAGAGGTCAGAGTCTCGGCAAGTACAAGATCATCGCGCCACTCGGAAGCGGCGGGTTCGGGACCGTTTACCTCGCTCAGGACACCTGGATCGACAAGAAAGTCGCGATCAAGGTTCCGCATCGCCAGGGACTCGACTTCGGCGAACTGCTGAGAGAACCGCGCCTGCTGGCCAGCGTCAGTCATCCGAACATCGTGGCCATCACCACCGCGGAGAAGCAGGAGAACGTCTTCTTCATCGTGATGGAGTACGTGCAGGGCGAAACGCTGGAGAACATCATCGCGACGCGGGGGGCGCTCGAGCTGAACCGCGCGC
>JBPYFA010000366.1:0-10014 GCA_051986585.1 Vicinamibacterales bacterium
TCACCAACGAGGTGTACTGGTCACCCCGATGGAAAGCGATGCTCGGCTACTGCGACGAGGAAGTCGGCATCACACCAGCCGAGTGGCTCGACCGCCTGCATGAAGACGACTGGACGCGCGTGCGTCAGTCGATCACGGAGCACATCGAACGCGGCACCGGTCACTTCGAAAGCGAGCATCGGCTGCGACATCGTGACGGCACGTACCGTTGGGTCCTCTGCCGCGCGGCGGCAAGCCGCAACGAGGCCGGTGCGGCCACTCGCTTCGCAGGATCGTTGACCGACATCACCGAGGCCAAGCTGGCCGATCGGCTGACCGGACTGCCGAATCGCGTGCTGTTCATCGATCTCCTCGACCGGGCCATCAGCCGTACCGGACGGCGTCGAGACTACCAGTTCGCCCTCGTGATTCTCGGCCTCGATCGCTTCAAGACCGTCATTCACAGCCTCGGGGCCGCAGCCGCGGATCGCCTGCTCGTCGAAGTCGCGCGCCGGCTTCAGATGTGTCTGCAGGCCAACGACGCCGTCACCCGGGGAGGCCATGGCTTCACGCTGGCGCGACTCGGTGGCGACGAATTCACCGTGCTGCTCGACGACATCGACGATGCAAGCAACGCCATTCGCGTGGCCGAACGCCTCCGCGATGCGCTGCAAAAGCCATTCGTCGTCGACGACCACGAGGTGTTCGTGACCGCCAGCGCCGGGATCACGATGAGCAGCTCCGGGTATGCCGATCCTGAAGACGTCCTGCGCGACGCGGCCATCGCGCTGCAGCGGGCCAAGGACGAAAACGGCACGCATTGCGAATTGTTCGACGTCGCCATGCGCGATCGGGCGGTCTCCAGGTTGCGCGTCGAGACCGACCTGCGTCAGGCGATCGAGCGGGGCGCATTCGAGGTCTACTACCAGCCCATCGTCTCGATTCGCGGCGGCACGCTGGCAGGGTTCGAGGCGCTGGTGCGCTGGCGACATCCCACGCAAGGGCTGATCGATCCCGCCGATTTCATCCCGATTGCCGAAGACACCGAGATGATCGTGCTGATCGGCCGCCAGGTGCTCACCGAGGCATGCCGTCAGATGGCGGCCTGGCAGAAGCGGTTCGGGGCCGAAGCCGTCGGCGTCGTGTGCGTGAACGTCTCGAGCAAGCAGTTCGCCGACGCCGACCTGACGAGTGAAATTGAGAGCGTCCTCGAAGAGACCACCCTGCACCCTTCGAGCCTCAAACTCGAGATTACGGAGAGCGCCTTCCTCGGCGATCTCCAGCGCGCGCAAAGCACGCTGCGTCGGCTGCAGTCGCTTGGCGTCGCGTGGAGTCTCGACGATTTCGGCACCGGCTATTCCTCGCTGAGCTATCTTCATCGCCTCCACGTCGACACCGTCAAGGTCGACCGATCATTCGTCAGCCGAATCGGTTTCGACGATGGATCGGAGATGGTGCGCGCGATTGCCGCGATCGCCCACAACATGGGGATGGACGTCGTGGCCGAAGGTGTGGAGACCGCCGCACAGCTCGAGTGGCTGCGTGCGGTCGGTTGCGAGTACGCTCAAGGCTTCTACTTCTCTCGTCCCGTCGACCGTGCAGCAGCAACCGGCATCATCGCCTCTGCACCATGGCGCGGCGACAAGCTGTGCGCTCCGGGCAGCGCCGTTCAGCTGCAAATGTGGCCGGTTGCCGGCCAGACCGCTCGCCTTTCTTGACACCGCCCGCCGGCCGACGGTAGCCTGCCCCCAACCGGGGGAGTACATGCAGATCATTCGTGGCCGCACGATTTACGACGTGGCCGTTATCGGATCGGGGGCGGGTGGCGGCATGGCCGCCATGGTGCTGACGCAGGCCGGCGCGAACGTCGTGATGCTGGAAGCGGGGCCGATGTGGGACTCGGCCAAAGATTCGGCGATGTTCAAGTGGCCATACGAGACGCCGCGCCGGGGCGCCGCGATTCCCGAGCGGCAGTTCGGCGAGTTCGACGCCGCGCTCGGGGGGTGGACGATCGACGGCGAGCCCTATACCTCGGCACCCGGCAACACGTTCGACTGGTTTCGATCGCGAATGCTCGGAGGCCGAACCAACCACTGGGGGCGGATCTCACTCCGCTTCGGTCCGCATGATTTTCAGCGCAAGACGCTTGACGGCCTCGGCGACGACTGGCCGATTACCTACGAGGATCTGAAACCGTACTACGACAAGATCGATCGGTTCATCGGCGTGTTCGGCGCGAATCTGCCCAACATGGCAAACGAACCGGATGGGATCTTCCTGCCGCCGCCCGAGCCGCGCTGTTACGAGCTGCTGATCAAGCAGGCGTCGACGAAACTCAATATTCCATGCGTGCCGTCGCGGCTGTCGATCCTGACGCGTCCGCTCAACGGCCGCCAGCAGTGCCATTACTGTTCGCAATGCGGCCGCGGGTGCGCGACGCATTCGAACTTCTCCTCGCCATCGGTCCTGATTCCGCCGGCGATGAAGACCGGGCGGCTGAAAATCATCACCAACGCGATGGCCCGCGAGATCACGATCGACGACACGGGACTCGCGACCGGCGTGACGTATGTCGACAAGGCGACCACGCGCGACAACCACGTCCGCGCACGCATTGTCGTGGTCGCCGGGGGCGCCTGCGAGTCGGCGCGCCTGCTCCTCAACTCGAAGTCGTCGAAATTCCCGCAGGGCCTCGCCAACTCCAGCGGCACGGTCGGCAAATACCTGATGGACTCGACCGGAACGAGCGTGACTGGGTTCATTCCCAAGCTGATGGACAGCACGCCGCACAACGAGGACGGCGTCGGCGGGATGCACCTGTACACGCCCTGGTGGCTCGACAACACGAAGCTGGACTTCCCGCGCGGCTACCATATCGAGCTTGGCGGCGGTCGTCGAATGCCGAACGCGGGATTTGGTTCGGGCATCCACAATTACACCAGCGTCGAAGTCGCCGGCCGTCCGCATGCCTTCGGCGGCTACGGCAAGGAGTTGAAGAACGATTACCGCCGCCTCTATGGCGCAACGGTGAACTTCGCCGGCCGCGGCGAGATGATTCCAAACGCCGACAGCTACTGCGAGATCGACCCGACGATGGTCGACAAGTGGGGGATTCCGGTGCTGCGCTTCCACTTCAAGTGGAGCGATTACGAGTTGAACCAGGTCAAGCACATGAAGGAGACCTTCCGCGCGATCATCCAGGAGATGGGCGGCACGGCGACTTCACCGATGCCGTCGAAAGAAGAAGGGTATGGCATCGCGGCGGGCGGACGGATCATCCACGAAGTGGGCGTCACGCGAATGGGCAGCGATCCGTCGACGTCGGTGCTGAATCGGAATTGCCAGGCGCACGACGTCAAGAATCTGTTCGTCGCCGACGGCGGGCCGCTCCCTTCGCAGGCGGACAAGAACTGCACCTGGACGATTCTGGCGCTGTCGATGCGCACGTCGGAGTTCATCGCCGACGCACGGCGCGCTGGGACCGTGTAATTCGCAATTCGCAATTCGCAATTCGCAGTTCGCAATTCGCAATTCGCAATTCGCGGTTGCAATTCGCAATTCGCGGTTCGCAATTCGCGGTTCGCAGTTCGCGGTTCGCAGTTCGCAGTTCGCAGTTCGCGGTTCGCGGTTCGCAGTTCGCGGTTCGCGGTTCGCGGTTCGCAGTTCGCGGTTCGCGGTTCGCGGTTCGCGGTTCGCGGTTCGCGGTTCGCGATAACTAGAATAGTTAGGACTCAGAATATGGAAACCAGTCGTCGAACATTGCTGCAGATTCTGGCCGCTGCGCCAGCGGCCGCTGCGCTTAGCTGGACGGACGCGGAAGCGCAGCAGGCGCACACGCACGCCCAGGCGGCCCAGACCGCGGCACAGAAGACGGGGGCACCCTTCAAACCGAAGTTTTTCAACCCGCACGAGTGGGCCACGATCGGCGTACTGGCCGACCTCGTCATTCCCAAGGACGATCGATCGGGGAGCGCCACTGACGCAGCGGTGCCGGAATTCATGGACTTCATGATGGCCGACCAGCCGACGCGCCAGACGGCGATGCGCGGGGGTCTCGCATGGCTGGATCGCGAGTGCCAGACGCGCTACGACAAGATGTTCGTCGATTGCACGGCGAGCGATCGGACGAAGGTGCTCGACGACATCGCGTGGCCATCGAAGGCGCCGGCAGGAATGTCGCATGGCGTGGCATTCTTCAACCTGTTTCGGGATCTCACCGCGAGCGGATTCTGGACCAGCAAGATGGGGATCAAAGACCTCCAGTACATCGGCAACGTGTTCGTCCCCGAGTGGAAGGGATGCCCTGACGAGGTGCTGAAGAAGCTCGCGGTCGAACGCGAACGGGCGTAAGCCTCGAGGCGGTCGGATGTTCGCAGCGCGCACGACGAACTGGACCGTTCGGTCGACGATTGCCTCGCGTTCGATGATCTGTCTTCTGGCATGCCTCGCGATCGCCGGCTGTACGGCCGAAGCGCCGCCGGGGGATGCACCAGCGCCCGCAAAGATGAATCCGTTCCAGTCCGATCTCGCGTTCCTCAACCAGCACACCAAAATCATCGTCTTGACCGACGCGCGCGGCGCAGCGCAGGTGGCCGTGGCGCCTGCGTATCAGGGACGGGTCATGACCAGCACGACTGGCGGAAGCGACTCGCCCAGCTTCGGCTGGCTCGGACGTGCGGCGATTGGGTCTGGCACACGCCAGCCGCACATGAATGTCTTCGGCGGTGAAGATCGGTTCTGGCTGGGACCCGAAGGCGGGCAGTACTCGCTCTACTTCAAGAATGGCGATCCGTTCGATCTCGATCACTGGCAGGTGCCGGACGCGTTCGACTGGGGCTCGTGGGACATTTCGAGCCAGTCCCAGACGTCGATCACCTTCCGCAAGCACATGACGCTCGCCAACTATTCCGGCACGCCCTTCGACATCACCGTCGAGCGTACGGTTCGCCTGTTGCCCGACGCGGAGATCGCCACCTTGCTCGGGACTGCGCCGGGCAGCGATCTCGGAACCGTGGCATACGAATCCTCCAACACGGTCACCAATTCGGGCCGCAACGCGTGGACCCCGGAGTCGGGCCTCGTGTCGATCTGGATCCTGGGACAAATGACCCCGTCGGAGTCGACGACGATCGCCCTTCCGTTCAAGGCATCCGGAACCGGCCCAATCGTGAACGACGCGTACTTCGGCAAGGTCCCCGGCGATCGTCTCGTCATCAAAGAACCAACGCTCTACTTCCGTGGCGACGGCCAGTATCGGAGCAAGATTGGCCTGCCGGCTGCGCGGGCACTACCGCTCGTGGGCAGTTACGACGCCAGCGGCCAAGTGCTGACGCTCGTGCAATACACGCGTCCTGCAGATGCGACCCAGTACGTCAACTCCATGTGGGAAATTCAGCGAGAGCCATACCGCGGAGACGTCGTCAACAGCTACAACGACGGGCCGCCAGCTCCGGGAAAGCCGCCGCTTGGCCCCTTCTACGAACTGGAAACGTCGTCGCCGGCGCTGAGTCTTCGTCCCGGGGACCACTACACGCACGTTCATCGAACGTTTCATTTCGTCGGCCCCGACGCCGATCTCGACAAGCTCGCGCAGGCCACGCTCAAGGTGCGAATCGCCGACATCACCGGCGCTTTCGCGAACGCGGGAATCCCTAATCGCTAATCGCTGATCCCGAATCGCTAATCGCGAATCGCTGATCCGTAAATCGCTAATCATTGAATCGCGAATCGCGAATCGCTGATTGGTGATCATTGAATCGCGAATCCGTCAATCGGGAGTCGTGGAATCGTTAATCAGATGCTCCTGATTCATCGATTCTGGATTCACGATTAGTGATTCAGATTCGCGATGGGCGATTCGCGATTAGGGACTCGGGATAAGCGATTCGGGATTCGGGACAGGAGATTCGGGATCAGCGATTAGCGATTAGGGATTTCGTGTACAGCCTCACAAATCTGTCTCAGCTTGTCGTGCAGATTGCCCGCTGCGGGCCGGAATGAGGCACCGTCGATGACGAGCGGCGCGCCGACCACGACCAGCGGCGCGCCTCGTCGAGCGCACTCGATCGCTTGCTCGATCGAGAGGCCGCCGACGGCCTGGACCGGAATTGAAACCGCGCGAACCACATCGTCCAGCTCGTCGAGCGGGCTGAGTCCGCGAATCATGCCGCGCTCGTCGAAGCCGATGTGATGCACGACTACGTCGACCCCGAGCTTCTCCAACCACGTGGCGCATTCGACGCGATTTGGCGCGCCGAGATTGTCGCCCATGACGCGGATGTTGAAATCACGCCCCGCCTCGACCACCTTCCGAATCGTCGCCTCGTGCGCCCGGCCCATCACGACCACGAAGTCGGCGCCGGCCTTCGCCATCATCTCGGCCTCGAGATAGCCGCCATCCATCGTCTTGAGGTCGGCGACGATCGGATGTTTCGGAAATTTCGCGCGCAGCTTCTCGACCGCGTGCAGTCCGTCGGCGAGCAGCAGCGGCGTACCGGCCTCGAGCCAGTCGACGCCGGCTTCCACCGCGATCGTCGCGGTCTCGATCGCCTCGTCGATGTCGGTCAGATCGAGCGAGAGCTGGACGATCGCGTGCTTCAAGTCCTGCAGGTTCATGTGAGTGCCCTACAGTCCTCGGCCGCGGATGACGTTAATGAGCAGAAAAATCACCGCGATCACGAGCAGAATGTGCAACAGTCCGCCGAGCGTGTACTTCGTGATCACGCCAACGAACCACAGGATGACGAGGATGACGACGATAGCAATCATGTGTGCCCCCGAAGAGCATCATACGTCCGGCCCGGATATGATTTCGCGTATGCTGCCACAACAATTCAGCCGTCGCGGCCTGCTCAGCCTGACCGGCCTGTCGGCGCTGGCTTCACTGTCTCCGATGACGATGCGACAGAACCCGCCGCGATCCTCTGCCACGCCGGCGGCGCGCCGACGCGAGTTGTACGCCCTGCTCGGGGATCTGCCCGGCCGGAAGCGGCCGATCGGCGCGACGAAACGGCAGGAACAAGAGCGCGACGGTTACATCCTCGAAACATGGGACCTCGATCTCAACGGGATCGAGAACGTGCCAGCCTATCTGGCCCGGCCTCGCTCGATCAGCGGGCGAATGCCAGCGGTGCTCTTCAACCACTCGCACGGCGGCGGCTACAAGATTGGCAAGCAGGAATTTATCGAAGGCCGCAGTTACTTGCAGCCGAAACCGTACGCGCAGGAGCTGACCGAGCTCGGTTACGTCGCCCTGTGCATCGATTCCTGGATTTTTGGTGAGCGCAGTCACACCACGGAAGCTGACATGTTCAAGGCGATGCTGTGGCGGGGCCAAGTCCTGTGGGGAATGATGGTCTACGACGGTCTGCGAGCGCTCGACTATCTGCTCTCGCGGCCTGAGGTCGACTCGCAGCGTGTCGCCACGCTCGGAATGTCGATGGGAAGCACGATGGCGTGGTGGCTCGGCGCCCTGGACGAGCGTCTCAAGGTGACGGTCGACATCAACTGCTTGACTGATTACCAATCGCTGCTCGCGCAGAAGGCGCTCTCGCTCCACGGCGTGTACTATTTTGTGCCCGGCCTGCTCAAGCACTTCACGACCGCGCAGATCAATTCACTCATTGCACCGCGTGCGCACCTCGGGCTCGCCGGTCTGCGCGACAAGTTGACACCGGTCGAAGGGCTGGACGTCATCGACGCCGAATTGAAACAGGTGTATGCGAAAGCGGGCCATCCAGAGCGATGGAAGCTATTGCGATACGACGTGGAGCACCAGGAAACGCCCGAAGGGCGCCAGGAGATCATCGCGTTTTTGAAGCAGTTCCTGTGAGGGACAGACCGGGGACAGACACGGGACAGACACGGGACAGACCAACATCAGAAGGCGATTCGACCAAGAATTTGACGCGATCAGGCCCGAGACAGGCCCGGGACAGGCCCGGGACAGGCCGGGGTCAGACCTGGGACAGACATGTGTCTGTCCCCCCTCTCCCCTGTCCCCCGTGCCCCACGGCTTCCAGAAAGGACTCTCCATCGTGAACCGACCGATTATTTTTGCGGTTGTTCTTGGCGCAGCGGGGATCGTCGCGGCGGGCCAGCAGTCACAGCCGCCGAGTGCGCCCCCGCCGCAGCCGCCAAATCCCGACGCCCACTATCAGCTCGGTCCGGACTCGCTCCCGCGTGAAGGGGTGCCGAAGGGCGAGGTGCGCGGACCTTACACGTTGCCGAGTCAGGCGTATCCCGGAACTCAGCACACCTACTGGGTCTACGTGCCGGCGCAATACGACCCCACGGTCCCCGCGAGCTTGATGATCTTCAACGATGGCCAGGCGTTCAAGAACATGGACGGCGACGTTCGCGCGCCCAACGTTCTCGATAACCTGATCTACCGGCGCGAGATTCCAGTGATGCTCTCGGTGTTCATCAATCCTGGACGAACACCCGAACAGCCGGAACCGACACCGCAGGAATGGGGCGACCGGACGACAAATCGCCCAACCGAATACAACACGCTCGACGACAAATACGCACGCGTGATCGTCGACGAGCTGCTGCCGGCGCTGACCAAGGACTTCAACATTGCGAAGGATCCGGAACGGCGCGGCATTGGCGGCGCCAGCTCGGGCGCGATCGCGGCATTCACCGTCGCGTGGGAGCGCCCGAACGAGTTCCGCAAAGTGCTGAGCATCGTCGGGAGCTTCACCAATCTCCGTGGCGGCCACGCCTATACCGACATCGTGCGAAAGAGCGAGAAGAAGCCGATCCGAATCTTTCTTCAAGATGGGCGGAACGACAATCGCGGCGTCGGCCGCGACGGCCGCTATGACGAAACCCGTGACTGGTTTCTCCAGAACGTGAGGCTGATGCAGGCCCTGACCGAGAGAGGGTACGACGTGAACTATACGTGGGGAATCGGACGTCACGGCCAGAAACAGGGGGGCGCGATTCTGCCCGACATGATGCGCTGGCTCTGGCGCGATCAACCGGTGTCGACCGACGTCAACGACTCGGTCGAACGCTCGTTTAACGAGCGGCGGAAGTAGATTCTGTAAACGCTGAGTGCTGAAGGTTGAATGCTGAATGAGGTCCGTCAGCCTTTCATCATTCAGCACTCAGCACTCAGCACTCAGCATTCATTCAGCATTCAGCATTCGACATTCACCATTTACATCATTCACCCTTGGTTCCCTCCACCGGATCGACCCGTGCGGCTCGCCACGCTGGAAACGCGCACGCAATGGCTGCGGCCAGCAGCAACGAGCCGCCGGCCGCCACGATTGCGCTTGGGTCGCTCGTCCGGGTTTGAAACAGCACATCGTCGAGCAGACGGCCGGCGAGCTGCGCCACCATCAGCCCGACGACGATGCCGATGGCCGTCAAGGCGAGTCCCTGGCTCGTGACCACCGCGGCCAGCGAACGCGGACGTGCGCCCAGCGCCAGGCGAATCGCGATCTCATGACGCCGCTCGTTCACGACGCACGCCAGCAGTCCGTACACGCCGATCGCCGCCAGGACCGCCGTGATGACGGCAAACGCCGTCAGCACGAACATCAACATCCTCGGCGCCGCAGCCGCGTCGAGCACTCTTTCGTCCATCGTGCGGACACTGCTCAATGGCAGTGATGGATCAACGTGATGCAGCGCTGCCTTCATCGCGATCGCAAGCGCTGCGATGTCGGGACCACGCACGACCAGGTTCATCGGCCGGAATGGGAACTGACGATGAGTGTGATAAATCACTGGCTCGGAGGCCCGCCCCAGCGGCGTGTGCTGCACGTCGCCGACAACACCCACGATCCTGAACGGTACACGGCCGGCGAGGTTTCGTCCGAGTGGTCCAATGTTGATGGCCGTGGAAATGATGCGGCGGCCGACGGGGTCCTGGCCGGCGAACATCCGACGGGCGAGCGTCTGATTGATGAGAATTACTGGTTCCGTATCTCTTGTGTCGTGATCGGTGAACAACCGTCCAGAGATCAGTGGCACACGGAAGGCTTCGAAATACCCGCCACTCACGCTGACGTGTTGCGCGAT
>JBPYFA010000367.1:0-8350 GCA_051986585.1 Vicinamibacterales bacterium
TCAGGCGCCGCCCACCGTCACGGCCGCAACTGACGCGATGCCGGCGATGCACCACAGTCACGGCCACATGGGCCATACACAGGAAGGGACAGCCCCAGCCCCAGCACCGAAGCCGAGACATGATTGCGCACTTCGCGGCACGTGCGGTGGGCCCGCAGCTGCAATGCTTGCGCTCCTGTCGGCCGAAGGCGTCCTGACCGACTCGCTGACCGCGAGCGTCGATCTTCAGCCAACCGACTCAGTTCACGCTCCCGCAGATCAACTGATCCCGCAGTTCGAATCTCCCGACGCTCCTCCCCCGCGCGCGTAAAACGAACCCGTGTTTCCGCTCACGGCACGTATGTGCGGGAGTTTCCAGGGTGTCGTGTTCCGCGTGGAGGTGTTTTCGTGCGTTGGAAAATGGCGACACTGGTGTGCGTCGCGATGTCGTGCGCGCACCCGCTGTTCGCCCAACAGGCTGTTGATTACGCAAGCGTCAGCGGTCGCGTTACGGATCCTCAAGGTGGAGTCGTCGCCGGCGCGCAGGTAAGCGCTCGGCAGACAGCCACCAACGTGACCGCCGAGACGGTGACCGACGCCGGCGGACGATTTCGTTTTCCTCATCTGAAAGTCGGCCCCTATGAACTCAACGTTCGCATTCAGGGATTCGCGGACCTCAAACGTACGCTGAACCTCGCCGCCGGATCTGCGTTCGAGCTGCCACTCACCCTGGAGCTTGCGGGTGTGGAGACAAGCGTCAGCGTCGGTGGCGACGCCGTCGCAATCGAAACGGCGCGTTCGCAAATCGCCGGCACCGTTCCACAAACTGAGATTCAGAACCTGCCGATGAACGGCCGGAACTTCCTCGATCTCGCGTTGCTCATTCCCGGAGTGTCTCCGACCAACATCGGCAGCACGCAGCTGTTCGCCGAAACCTCCGCCGTCTTCGGTCAGGGAATCTCGATCGGTAGCCAGCGCAACCTGTCGAACAACTTCATCGTCGACGGCCTCTCGGCCAATGACGATGCCGCGGGATTGAGCGGCATTCCATACAGTGTCGACGCAGTGGAGCAGTTTCAGGTCGTGACGTCCGGAGGGCAGGCGGAGCTGGGGCGGGCGCTCGGTGGCTACGTCACCGTTGTCACCAAGAGCGGGACGAACGCGGTCCGGGGAACGGCGTACGATTTCATCCGCGACGACAACTTGAACGCGCCGAACGCGTTGTCAGGCAAAAAACTGCCGATGAATCAGCAGCAGTACGGCGGCAGCATCGGCGGGCCGCTCGTCCGAAACCGGACGTTCTCCTTCTCGAACTTCGAACAGCGGCTGCTCGATCAGTCGGGACTGGTCACCATCCTTCCGGAGAACGTCCCGGTTATCAACGCGAAGCTCGCCGCCGCAGGCTACCCAGGGTCACCGGTCAGCACCGGCGTGTATCCAAATCCGGTTCACAGTACGAATCTGCTGGGCAAGGTCGACCATTCCGTCAACGCCTCCGATCAGCTCAGCCTCAGATACAGTCTGTATCACGTCGCATCAGACAACTCTCGCGGCGCCGGCGCCCTCAACGCGCCGACGGCGTCTGCAGGGCTCGACAACATCGACCAGTCGCTCGCATTCGCGAACACATGGACCCTGTCCTCGACGACGGTGAATGAGACGCGCGCCCAGTTGGCGTACGGTGATCTGAAGGCGCCCCCGACGGATCCGATCGGTCCCGGCGTGAGTATCGCAGGCGTCGCGTCTTTTGGCACGCTGTCAGGAAGCCCCACTCGACGTGTAAACCGCTTGTACCAGGTCGTGGACAATCTATCGCACCAGGTGGGCCCGCACGCGCTCCGCGCGGGAGTCGACGTCGTGTTCAACGATGACACGATTACCTATCCTCGATCGGTTCGCGGCAGCTACGCATTTTCGTCACTCGCGAACTTTCTGGCCGGTAACTACAGCGGCTTCACGCAGACATTCGGGAACCCGGTCGTCTCACAGACGAACCCGAACATGGGAATCTACGCCCAGGACGAGTGGCGCGCCGGCTCAGGCCTCACACTCAACCTCGGCCTCCGCTATGACCTGCAGTGGCTGGATACGATTCAGACCGATCGCAACAATGTCTCTCCCCGGATCGGCGTTGCGTGGTCGCCGCGTGCATCGCAGCGGTTGCTGATTCGTGGGAGTGCGGGCTTGTTCTTCGATCGCGTTCCGCTCAGGGCGGTGGCGAACGCCATCCTGTCGGGAGGGAACACGACCGATCTGAACAACCTTCGTCAACCGAGCGTCTCGGGCTTGATCCCGACGCAGGACGGTGCGCCGGTATTCCCGAACATCCTCCCGGCACGAATCCTGACGACCACGCTCGTCGATTTCACGACGATGGATCCCAACCTGCGGAACGCGTACTCGAAGCAGGCCAGCGTAGAAATCGAACGCGCCTTGGGCGATCGCCGGGCGCTCAGCGCCGGATATCAGTACGTCGGCGGCGAGAATCTGCTGATCTCGGTAAATCAGAACGTGCCGACCTGCGTCGCCGCCGCCACGAACAACGGCTGCCGCCCCAATGCCGCCTACCGGAACAACAGTCAGTATTCCTCCGTCGGCCAGTCCAACTATCACGGGCTCCATGTCTCATTCGTGCAGCGGCCATCGACATGGTCGAGCGTTCGCCTCACCTACACGCTCTCCAAGTCGATGAATGACGTCGGCGAAGCTTTTTTCAGCTCGCCCATAGACCCGACCGACATAAGGCGCGACTGGGGACGGTCCGACGACGACCAGCGCCATCGACTCGTGATCAATGGATCGCTCAACACGCCGATGACACCCGCCGCCAACACGTGGCAGCGGATCAGCCATGGTTTCCAACTGAGCGGCCTGCTGCAGTACTACTCGGCGCTGCCGTTCAATATCACCTCCGGCCTCACGAGTCTTCAGGGGACGGCGGGACGGCCGCTCGCGAACGGGTCGACAACGTCCCCCAACTTCGACGTCCGAAGCGTCGAATTCATCTCGCGTAACGCTGGCACCGGCAGCGATTTTCTGACGCTCAATCTTCGAGTCAATCGTGCCTTCCGGATTGGGAACAACGTCAAGCTCGAAGGGCTGCTTGAAGCGTTCAATCTAACGAATCGTGTCAACGCCATCACGCGCAATACCACCTTCGGGAGTGGGCCGTACCCGACGAACCCGGTATCGACCTTCAATCAGATTACCGCCGTTGGCGATCCGAGGACGATCCAGATTGGGGTACGAGTGACGTTCTGATCGCGAAACAACATCGGGACTATTTCCAATATGCACATCTCTCATTTCACCAGAGCGTGGGTCGTCGTTATCTCGGCGACGCTGATCGAGCTCACGCTGCACGCGGCCGCCACTCGCGTGTTGGACATCGCCGTGGCCAATCGATCGAATGCGTTTGCCTCGATCGCGACTCACGGTCGAATCGTGGCGGTGGCGTGGGGCGCCACCAGCGCAGACGGCGCGACGGACGTGTACCTCGCGAGGAGCGATGACAGCGGGCAGATGTTCGGCACACCCACGCGGGTGAATGGCGCGGCCGAGCACGCCAACCTTTCACCCGAGCAGCCCCCGCGTGTTGCCCTCATTCCGCGCGCCGGCGGCCAGCCGGCCATGATCGTCGTCTGGACGAGCAAAGCAGAGAATGGCACACGACTCTTCTCGGCGCGGTCCGAAGATGGAGGGAAAACGTTCAAGCAAGCATCGCCGGTGCCGGGCACCGATGCCGCGGGCAATCGCGGATGGGAATCAGTCGGAACCACCAGCGACGGATCGACCGTCGCGCTCTGGCTCGATCATCGCGACCTCGCGCCGAAACCAGGCGCGGCTCCGATGAATCATGCAGAGCACCAGCATGTCACCTCTGGAGAGAACAAGACCGACGGTGTCGCCCGGGCGCAGCTCTCGCAGCTGTTTTTTGCCAATCTGACCGGCGGCGGCGCCCGGTCCATCGCACGCGGAGTGTGTTACTGCTGCAAGACGGCGATGGCGACCGACACGGCTGGCTCGATCTACGCCGCGTGGCGGCAGGTCTACACCGGCAACGTTCGCGACATCGCACTCAGCAAATCGTCCGACGGTGGCCGTACGTTCTCGACGCCGTTGCGCGTCAGCGACGATAACTGGGTGCTCGATGGATGCCCGGAGAACGGGCCGGCGATCGTCGTCGACAGCGCACGGCGCATTCACGTCGCCTGGCCTACATTGCTGCCGGGCAGCAATTCGTCGAATTCCCCAACGCTCGGGTTGTTCTACGCGACGTCGGACGACGGGCGACGATTCAGCGCACGACAGCCAATCCCGACGCAGGGTGTACCGCGCCACGTGCAAATGGCGGTGACAATATCGGGGCAGATCATCATCGCCTGGGACGAGCAGTCGCCAGGCAGCCGGACGATCGCGGTCGCAAGAGGAAGGATCGATCGCAATGGCCCGGTGCAGTTCTCGCGAGAGCCGATTGCCGACGAGCGGCCCGGAAGTTATCCGATTGTTGGCGCCACCGAGTCTGGCGTCGTCGTCGGCTGGACGAGCGGCGAGGCGTCTCGGAGCGTGATACGGACGACAAGATTTGCGAACCGGAACGGAGATCGCTGATTCAGTCAGCCAGCAGCATAATCGCCTCACTTGGCCGGTTATTGCCCAGTATCGGGCGGGGCCCCGGCGCTCCATCGCATCGCGCAAACGCGGGGCTTCCAACCAGGAGTCAGCCGGTGTAGGCTGCTTTTCTGGGGTTGGACGCGTCAACGGCATGGATTGGAGGGTGACCTTCCCGTGAACCGATAGCCGTTCGGTTGCCAATGCGCGCAGTGCCGTCTCTTTCGAGAGCCGTCAGCGCACCAGCGGCGGGCTTCATCTTGCCGCCCAGGAGGTCTTCATGCTTAGTCGTCCAAGCTCGCGCAAGTGGATCGCCATCGCCGGAGCGACCACAGCGACTCTCTTCAGCGCCGGCGTTCTCTCGTTAACTTCAACAGGAATCGTCAAGGCCGCGACGCCCGGGGTCTTTCATCAGACCAACCTCGTCTCCGATCTGCCTGGTGTCGCCAGCATCACCGATCCAGATCTCGTCAACCCGTGGGGCATCACGTTCAGCCCCACGAGTCCGTTCTGGGTCTCGGACAACGTCAGTGGCAAAGCGACCTTGTACTCCGGCGATGTGACCACGCCGCTGACGAAGGTTGCGCTGACCGTGACCATTCCGCCTGGCTCACCAACCGGCACTGTGTTCAACGGCACAACCGACTTCAAGATCCCGGCGCCCAACAACACCACTGCCGTTGCACGCTTCCTGTGGGCGACCCAGACCGGCGCGATTGTGGGTTGGTCGGGTGGGACCAACGTACAGACACCGATCGGGATGAACGCCGTGTACACCGGCCTCGCAATCGGCTCGGTCACCGCCAACAACGTGACGTCCAACTATCTCTATGCCGCTGATTTCGAGCACAACCGGATCGACGTTTACGACGGGATGTTTCACGTAGCGACGGCGTTTAACGGGTTGTTCACCGATCCGAACATTCCCGACAGCTATTCGTGCTTCAACATTCAGAACCTTGGGGGAAAGCTGTACGTCACCTACGCACAGCAGAGCCACAAAAAACCGGATGAGGAAACCGACCGCGGGGCGGGATTCGTCGACGTGTTCGACACGAGCGGGAACCTGTTACAGCGACTCATCAAGGGCAATCATCTCGTTGCACCGTGGGGAATGGCGCTGTCGCCGGCAACCTTCGAGCCGTTCGGCAATGCGCTGATCGTGGGGAACTTCGGTGACGGGCAGCTGCACGCTTATGATCCCGAGTCGGGCAAATACCTCGGCGAGCTGAAGGACGAGAGCGGCAAGACTCTCGTCATCGACGGTCTCTGGGGCATCACGTTCGGCAACGGCGGCAGTGGCGGCGACAAGAACGCCCTCTACTTTGCTGCCGGACTCGACGACGAGACACACGGTCTCTTTGGATCGCTGCGAGTAGTCACGCAATAGTGAATCAACCCGGGATTCGGGATCCGATCGGATCCCGGGTCCCGGTATCATCACCACGCAACCATCGCATCCTCGAACAGCCTGGCCAGATCCTCGGGCGACGCAGGCCGCGGCGACAGTTTGGTGACGCGGTGCTGCGGCAATGTACCTTCAACGAGACTCGGGATATCGGCGGAGGTATAGCCAACCGCCTTCAATCCATTCGGCACGCCAAGCCGTTCCATGAACCAGACGATGCGATCGGCGAGAATCTTGCCGGCATCATCGCGCTTCGCCGCGGTGATGTTGGCACCGAGCGCATCGGCCGCCTGCAGGTGACGCACGGGATTCGACGCGGCCGTAAAGCGGAAGACAGCCGGAGCATTGAGGATCACCGACACGCCGTGCGGTATCAACGGATGATCGGCTGAATACCCAGGCGCTCGGTACTGTTTCACCTGCCCTGAGACGGGATAGGACATGCCGTGCGGCAAGTGGACACCGGCGTTGCCAAAGCCGACACCCGCGTACGAGGCAGCAAGAATCATCTGCGCCCGCGCCTCGTCGTCTTCGGGATCTTCGACCGCGCGCACGAGATACGTGGCTACCATCCGAAGCGCCTGCAGCGCCCAGATGTCGCTGATCGGATTCGAACCCTGATAGGCAGGCCGTAGCGTTGGACTCGACGGACGGGAACGCGACGTGTAGGCGAGAGCGGTGAATGATTCGATCGCGTGACTGAGAATGTCGAGCCCGCTCGACGCCGCAACTTGTGGCGGCATCGTTCTAGTGTTCTCCGGATCGAGCACGCCAAGGGTTGGCTTCAGCCGCCGGTTTGCGATGCCGGTTTTCGCGTGCAACTCGGCGAAATCAAAGATCGTGACGCCGGTGGTCTCGCTACCGGTTCCAGCCGTTGTCGGTATCGCGACCAGCGGCTTGAGCGGACCAGGCACCGGCAGCGCCTTGCCAATCGGTGCGTTCACGTAATCCAGAAAGTGCGCCGGCGGATAGCTGGTGTAGAGATTCACCGCCTTTGCCGTATCGATCACCGATCCGCCGCCGACGGCGACGATGCCATCGATCCCGCTCGCGTTGGCGAAATCGATCGCCTCGCGGAACGATACGTCGGTCGGTTCCACGCGGACACGGTCGAACAACACTGAATCGACATGCGCGGCATCGAGCGCTTCCATCACCGTGGCGACCGGACCGAGCTTCGCCAGCCTTGAATCGGTGACGACGAGCGCGCGGCGAACGCCCAAATCGACCATGTCCATCCCGACCTCTCTCGTAACCCCGGCTCCGAAGCGCAGGTTGGACGTGGCCATCTCGAAAGCAATCTCATTGGTCATCGGTGACGATCCTTGATCGCGCGTACGGAGGGGACGGAGATTTTCGTGTCTCTGTTGTTTCGCGTGCTCGGCCCTCTCGGTCGAAGCCGCGATTGTGGCACGTTCCGCACGTTGGGACGTCACAGAGATAGGTTCTGCGGGGTTCTACGAGGTTCTTCGGGGTTCTACGGGGTTCGGTTCGTCAGGTTCTACCAGGTTCGGTTCGTCAGGTTCTACTAGGTTGGGTTCGTCAGGTTCTACTAGGTTCGGTTCGTCAGGTTCTACTAGGTTCGATTCGTCCGGTTCCACGACATTGGGTTCGTCCGGTTCCACGGCGTTGGGTTCGTCCGGTTCCACTGCCCGTTGGGTGAGGGAACCGGGCAGAACCCAAGAACGGAACCGGGCAGAACCCAAGAACCGAATCCCGCAGAACCCAAGAACCGAACCCCGCAGAACCCAGGAACCGAACCCCGTAGAACCCAAGAACCGAACCCCGTAGAACCCAGCAGAACCCCGTAGAACCCCGCAGAACCTGCTCTTAACTGGTTAGACGGCCGAGCAGCGAGCGGACATCGTCGCTCGAGCCGACCTGGAATCGGGCGCCAGGAAGTAAGCGTCCGACGCCGATGGTAATCGCCTCGGGCGGCAGCGCGGCGAACATTTCCTCGTCGGTGCGATCGTCACCAATCGCGAGAATGGTCTGATCGGGCATTTCCAGAATTGATTTCGAGACCAGCGCCTTGGTCACTCCTCGCGGCCGCACCTCAATTACCTTCGAGCCTTCGAGCACTTCGAGCGGTAGACGCGCCACCACCTCGTCGAGCTGCGCGCGAAGTCGGTCCGCCTGGTGCGTCCCGAACTGTGGCTCCACCATCCGATAGTGCCACGCCACCGACGCGCGCTTGCGCTCGAGCAGCGAGCCGGGCGTGACCGCGGTGAAGAGCTCGAGCACTGGCAGGATGCGGCTCAATGCTTCCTCGGGTGTCTCGCTCAAAGATTCCCAGTGATGCCGCTCGGGCGAGCGGTGGCAGAATCCATGCTCGGCCCACAAGGTCATCGG
>JBPYFA010000368.1:0-17655 GCA_051986585.1 Vicinamibacterales bacterium
AGAGAAGCGATGTCCACAGGGCAGATCATCAGGCGACCGAGGCCGAACTGCTACTGGAATTGGGACGCGTTAACGACGCACAACGGCTCGCGCAGAAAGTAGTTCAAAGTTCGGGCGAGGGCACAACTCCACTTCCACGCGCTTATCGAGTCCTCGCCCGTTGCTGTTTTCATTCTGGCGAGATCGACACAAGCCGCGCACATTTCGCTCGCGCCAGACAGCTCTGCCAAGAAGGTAGTAATCATGCCGAGCTCGCTAGAGTTGAGCTCACTCGGTTCAGTTTGCTTCTTGGCATAGATCCGCTCCAAAACGAAGCGCTCCTACTTCCCGAATTGCGACGGCTCGTAGCTAGAGTTGGGGACCCTCATTTGATGGTGGATTTGCGGTTATGTGTTGCCCGATTTGAAGCGAGGCGCGACTCCCTGACGGAGGCTAGGAAGCATCTGAAGGTGGCGTCACGCCTGCTGGATGCCTATCCCAATTTGTGGTTAAGTGGGGTGTTATCACTCGATCGATCGAATGTCGAAGCGCTACTAGGCGATACTCAACTTAGTCTCACTCTCGCGTTGGAAGCAATGCGGCTGGCTCAAATATCTGGTCACGAACGAACCCGTGTGGCCGCCGCCGTAAACATATCTCACCTGTTGTGCGCTCAGGGCCAGTTGGATGAGGCAAAGCACTATCTTGATCAGGTGCTAAGTCAACCTGCCACGAATGTTCATATCAAGTTGGCGGCATTGGACAGCCTAGTGAATCAACTGATCAATAGAAATCAGTATCAATTGTGCCGTGAGGTACTGAGTCAAGTGGATGCAATCGCGAGAGACTCAGTCGGTGAGCGGTTGCATTGGGATTCATTGACCGAGATGTTTTCCCTCGCACGGCTCGCCCAAGCGGAAGGCGATTGGGAACGCGCGTCGACCCACCTGGCCAAGGGGGCCTCACTCGCGGATCGATGTGGAGATCGACTCTGGGCCAGACGGATGCGGCTAGTGAGAGCGAAGTGTCTGGCGAGAGAAGGGCGCACTGCAGAGGGGATGTCTGACCTACGAGATGGCGTGAACGGCGATTTTAGACAACCGCAGGAGCTCGCGGAATACTACGCCGCGATTGCCGCGCTTGGAAGAGCTGGCTCAGAACGAACCATCGATCAAGGGAATCGAGCTGCCAGAATTGCCAGTGCGATCTCTGACGCGACATTAACAAAGGACGTGAGATTGGGAATGGAAGTCAACTCGACGGATTTGCCAACGCCACCGCCAGATCTCGACAGCGCCGTCGCGCTGATCGAGCTGGGGGGCCATACGCATATCCTCGCGCGCGAGACCCTGGCGGTCATCGACGCGGCGCAGTGCGCCCGCGGTGCCGCGGTCATCGCCATCGGCGCCAATGGACCACGCGTCATCGACCGGCGCGGCTGGGACGAACCGGCGGCGCTCGCTGTCGCGCGCAAGCCCGCCTCCTGCGAGGTGATTCCGCTCGGCGAACATCGCGACGAGCCATGGCAGTTGATCGTCTATGCCAAGCCGGAGCTCGAGCATCGCTGCTCGCTGATTGCGATCCGTAAGCTGATTGGCATGGCCCTGACGCTCGACCGCTATCGCCGCGAGGAACAGCAGCGCGCCGCCCTGTGGCCGGCCGAAGCCCTCGACGGCGATCCCGAGAGCATCTGGGCCTCCGAGCAGATGTCTGAGGTCCTGGCGGTGGCCCGACGGATCGCGCCGACGCCGCTTTCCGTCCTCGTCACCGGAGAGACCGGCACCGGCAAGGAAATGCTCGCGCGCGCGATCCATCGCGCCTCCGATCGCGCCGACAAGGCCATGATCCCCTTCAACTGCACCGCTGTGCCCCGCGATATGATCGAGAGCCAGCTGTTCGGCTATCGCCGCGGCGCCTTCACCGGCGCCGATGCGTCGTTCGCCGGGGTGATCCGCTCGGCCGCAGGCGGCACCCTGTTCCTCGACGAAATTGCCGACGTCCCGTTCGATGTCCAGCCCAAACTGCTGCGGTTCCTCGAGACACACGAGATTCACCCGCTCGGCGAGTCGCAGCCGGTCAAGGTCGACGTCCGCGTGATCGTCGCGACCAACGCGAAGCTCGAAGAGCTCGTGGCCGACGGTCGGTTCCGCGAAGATCTCTTCTACCGCCTGAATGTCGTTCGTCTCAAGCTGCCGCCGCTGCGCGAGCGCCGCGAGGAAATTCCCCCGCTGGTCGAGCACTATCTCCGCAAGTACGGCGACGAGCAGAAGAAGGGACGGCTCACGCTCAGCGATGAAACGCTGGAATACCTGCTTTTGTATTCGTGGCCGGGAAACCTGCGCCAGCTCGCCAACGAAGTGCGCCGCATGGTGGCGATGGCGGAAGCCGACTCGACGCTGACGCCGGCGCTGCTGTCGCCCGAGATTCAGGCATCGCGCAAGACGATCCCGGCGGTGCCGAGCGCCGATCCCGAGGTTCGGGTGCGGATCGATCAGCCTCTGCCAGCCGCCGTGGAGTTACTCGAGCAGACGATGGTGAAGAGCGCGCTCGACAAGACGCACGGCCGCGTCGAAGAAGCGGCACGGATCCTTGGAATCTCGAGGAAAGGCCTGTTCCTGAAACGCCGGCGCTGGGGGCTCCGCGTACAGCACCACTGATCCCCGCGATCAGCCCTCGCCGAGTACCCGCTTCGCCTGCTTGTTGTGACGGGCGATATGGGCCGTCGCCCATTCGGCGAGCTGGTAGACGGTGATTGTACCGACGACCGGATTGGTGATGCCCATGCCGGCACCGCGCTCGGAGGTCAGCGCGTCGAAGGCGTGCGCCATCTTCATCGCCGAAGCCTCGAGCGCCGCCACCGCCTCGGTCTTTCGAACCGCCGGCGGCGGATGGAGGGCCGTCGGTGCCTGAAGACGCTCGGGGATGGCCGCCGCGATTTCCGACCAGGTGCGCTCCTGGAACGATTGCGGCAGTGGCTGAGCCCCGGCGATGTCGCCCGCGATCATCGCGGCGAATCGGGTCGAGACGGCGGCAACGTGCCAGCCGATCTGCGCCGCCGACCATCCGCCCTCGACATGCCGTTCGGCGGCTTCATCGTTCGCCCCGCGCAGGCGCGCCACCAGCCGCTCGTTCGCCGACGCAAACGACTCGCGCAGGTGACGCACCCGAGACAAATGGGCCGCGCGCGCTTCTTCCATCGCTTTCTCGTCTCAAGTAATCGTCGCGTCTGGGTTACTCAATGCCTGGGCGGCGCGATCGCCGCAGCGCCGCAGGCGCGCTATCGTGTCCCTCCGAAGAACCCCGGAAGCGGCATGTCGCGCATCGTGTGAAGTCCTGGTGCAACCTCGAGGATCTTCGGCAGCGAGTTCACCACAATCGACGCCGTCGCGATGTCGCCGTGCACGCCGCCCGCAAGCTTCATCTTCAATGCCGGCGATCCGACAATTTCCACGGCATCGAACGATTCGGGTGCCCCGAGGTACGCCTCCATGTGCAGCGTGATCACCGGAACGCCGTTCCGGTAGCCGACGCCGTCCTGCACGATACCGCAGACATATCCGGGATCGACGGCGAGAAATTCGCTGGCGACGGTTTCGGCCGCCATCTTCGGCTGGATCTCGTCGGTGATTCGGTCCAGCTTCCATCCGATCACATCTGCAATCATCGACACCGATTCGGCCAGCCCGACGTGTCTGACGCTGCCATCGTCGACCTTCTTTTGAAACTGCTCGCGCGTGAGGCCGGCGCCGATCTTCTGCTGGAACGGCAGCCGTCGAATCCGTGCATCCTGCACGCGATCGATGCGGATCGACTCGACCCGTTCGCATACGCCGGTCAACGCAATCGGCAGCGCGTCCATCACGAACCCGGGATTGACGCCGGTGCCGAGCACTGCCACTTTCGCTTTCTTGGCGAGCGCGTGAATCGCGCGCGCGTATTTCATGTTGCTCTTCGTCGGGTACGCCAGCTCCTCGGTCGTCGAGACGATCGGGACCCGGAGCTTGAGAATCTCTTCGATCTGCGGCAGCACTTTTTTTAATGAAGAGCTCGTGCAGAGAACCACGACGTCAGGCTTGGTCGTCTTGATCGCCTTCTTCACATCACCCGAGATCTTCACCCGAAGCGCGCGGCCAACGCCGGCGATGTCGCCGAGATCGCGACCAACCTTCGCCGGATCGATGTCGGCGGCGCCGACGATGCGAAACCCCTTGCGCTCGGCGACCTGGCGCACGACCCCTGCCCCAATCGGCCCGAGACCGACGTGCAGGACCTTGATCGGTCCCGTCTGTGATGCCATCCCTGACTCTCCTCTGAAGGTGAATGCAATCGCTGATTATATCGCCGCAACAGTCACGTTCGACGATGCGGATGGAAGATTCAACAATCGACAATCAACAATCGACAATCCGCAATCTCAATCGCCAATCTCAATCCACAATCGACAATCTCAATCGACAATCGACAATCGCGAAATCCGCAATCGCCATTCCGCAATCTGCAATAAGATTCGCGCATGCCTAGTCCCGCCGCTCGCCTGCGAGCACTGCTCGATCGTCCCGGGATTCTGCTCATGCCCGGCTGTCACGATGCGATCTCGGCACGTCTCATCGAGGAAGCCGGCTTCGAGATTGGCTTCATGAGCGGCTTCGCTGTCTCTGCCGACCGGCTCGGGATGCCGGACACCGGTCTGATCTCGTATGCCGAACTCGTCGATCAGGGACGCAACATCTGTCACGCCGTGTCGATTCCCATGATCGGCGATGGCGACACCGGATTCGGCAGCGCGCAGAACATCAAACGGACGGTTCTCGGCTACCGCGCCGCCGGGTTTGCCTCGATCATGCTCGAAGATCAGGTCGCGCCGAAGCGATGCGGCCATACCGAAGGCAAGGCGGTTGTTGGTCGGGAGGAAGCGCTCATGCGCGTGCGGGCCGCGGTCGACGCGCGCGACGATGCTGGCGGCGACATCCTGATCATGGCCCGCACCGACGCGCGGGCCTGCATCTCGCTGGAGGAGGCGATCCTTCGATGCCGGCTGTTCCGCGAGATTGGGGCGGACATCACGTTCCTCGAGGCGCCGCTCGACGAGGACGAGATGCAGCGGTATTGCCGCGAGGTTGATGGCCCGAAGATGGCCAACTTGATCGAGGGCGGAAAGACGCCGATCCTCGGGCTGTCGCAGCTCGAAGCGATCGGCTACAAGATTGCCGTGTTTCCGCTGACGCTGTTGAACGTGTCGATTCATGCGATGCGTGAGGCGCTGCGCAGCCTGAAAGCCGGTGAGCGGCCGTCAACGGTGATGGACTTCGAGCAGTTGAAGCACGCGGTAGGGTTCCCGTCGTACTACGCCGAAGAATCCCGGTACAAGGTCTGATCAGCCGGGTTCGGACCTTTGGAAAGAAAAACCGGGATATCGTCCTCTCTTGTGATGAGTACTCGACAGGTGTTTCGCAGCCTCTTCCTGTCCCTTATCCTCACAACCGCGACGGCGTGCGGCGCCAGCATGACGTCGCCGACCCAGGCGCCGGTTCCGTTTCGCGTCGTTGTTGCAGGCGAGCCGTTCACCGCGGCCGTCTTCGGGCAGACCGTGACGACCGACAGCGGACTCGACGAACAGGCCTTACCGGGTGACTACGAGGTGTCTGGAACGTTCTCCGGGCAGGCCGTGTTCGTCGCGTTAGCCCGCGGCACCAGAGCGGGCGGCGTGAAGATTGGGTCATTGAAGATCATCGACGGCCGGGGCTCCCTGCCAGTCGGATTCGCCCCGTACCAGGACGGCTGCGTCGCCGCCTGGGGCGGCGATGGGCCGCGACCGCAGACCTTTCGACTGCGGTTCACCGTCACCACCGACGCTGCCTCGGCCTGCGTACCGGAAACGGGAAAGTGATCGCGGCTGCCTCGCCGATTGTGATCATCCTGAACTGGCGTCGATGAGATAACGGCGATCGGGAAATCTCGCCGCACGCTGATGTCCTGGCCTGCGAAGCACAGGCTGGGTGAACCACGTCCAGTTCTCACTGACGGAACCGTGTTCTGGTAGGATTGGCGCGTGTTCGGGCGTTGCACAGCGCTCGTGGCGCTGTTACTTGTTGGTGAGTCAGCCCTCTCGGTTGCACCCCAGCCGCCGGCGCCGCAGCCGTCGCCGAGCGTACCGATCGCGGCGCCGCGATCTCCCCGCAACGCGAGCTACGCGATCACCGCGCGCCTCGATCCGGCAAGCCGGTCAATCACTGGTGACGAGATTCTGACGTGGCGGAACATCTCCGCCAACCCGACGTCCACTCTTCGCTTTCATCTCTACTACAACGCGTGGCGCAACAGCGAGTCGACGTGGATGCGAGGCCGCCGGCTTTCCGGCCGGCTTCCCTCCGCGAGCCCCGAGCCCAAGGACTGGGGCTGGATCGACGTCACCAACGTCCGCGTCATCGGCACGGACGGAGCGGCCGGCGACCTGACGAGCCGCTTGCACTTCATCGCTCCGGATGATGGAAATCAAGAAGATCGAACGGTCGCGGAGATCCCCCTCGGCCGGCCGGTCGCGCCCGGTCAGACGCTGAACGTACAGATCGGATGGTCGTTGCACGTGCCGAGAACCTTCGCGCGAACGGGCGCCATCGGCAACTACTACTTCATCGCGCAGTGGTTCCCGAAAATCGGCGTGCTCGAGAACTCCGGTTGGAACTGTCACCAGTTCCATTCGACGACGGAGTTCTTTGCCGACTTCGGCACCTACGATGTGCGGCTGACAGTGCCGCGCGGCTGGATCGTCGGCGCCACCGGGGTCGAGCGCGATCGTCGCGACGAAGCCGACGGCACCACAACACATCATTACTATCAAGAAGACGTGCACGACTTCGCCTGGACCACGAGTCCCGACTACGTCGAGCGCCGTGCACGATTCGAGCATCCAACGCTGCCCGCCGTCGACATGCGCCTGCTGCTCCAGAAAGAGCATGAAGCCCAGGCCGATCGTCATTTCGAAGCTACGCGCGCAGCATTGAAGTTCTACGGGGAGTGGTTTGGGCCCTATCCTTATGGTCACATCACGGTTGTGGATCCCGCCTGGCAGAGCGGCGCCGACGGCATGGAGTATCCGACACTGATCACTGCCGGCACCTCTTGGATCGCGCCGCAGCATGCCGAGGATCCAGAAGACGTCACCGTTCATGAGGCCGGCCACCAGTTCTGGTACGGCATCGTCGCGACCAATGAATTCGAGGATGCGTGGATGGACGAAGGGTTCAATACCTTCTCCACTGCGCGGGTGATCCAGGAGCGCTTCGCCCCGACGTTCTACGAGAAACGATACTTCGGCGGATTTGTCCCATGGCTGTTTCACGATTTCGTGAGAACACGGGAAATTGACGGCAACCGGTTGACGACGTATCGGATGGGTGCCAAGGGGGACATTCAATCGACCCCGAGCTGGCGTTATTGGCCCCGCACGGCCGGATCGATCACCTACGACAAGACCGCTTTGTGGATGAACACGCTGGAGCGGTTACTCGGCTGGGAAACGCTGCAGCGTATTCTGTCGACCTACTTCGCCCGCTGGCAATTCAAGCATCCGAAGCCGCAGGATTTCTTCGACGTCGCCAACGAGGTTTCGGGACGCGATCTGACGTGGTTCTTCGATGAGACCTACCGCAGCTCGAACGTTTTCGATTACGGCATCGAGATGCTGCGAAGTGAGATCGTTGCCGTCGAGGGCTGGGTCGACAAGGTTCCTCCGGGAAAGACGCCACGCCTCGAACTGAAGGCTGTTCCGTATCGAACCCAGGTCGTCGTGCGCCGCTACGGCGAAGGGATCTTCCCAGTCGACGTTCGCGTCGTGTTCGAAAACAAGGAAGAAATGCGCTGGCACTGGGATGGACGCGATCGCTGGAAGATGTTCGAGGTCGATAAACCGGTTCGCGCGGCGTTCGCGGAAGTGGATCCTGAGCACGTCCTGCTGCTGGATGTGAACTACACCAACAACTCGATGACGCTGACGCCGAAGACCGCCCGCGCGGCACGGAAGTGGTCGCTGACGTGGCTGATCTGGCTCCAGGATCATCTTCTCACCTATGGCTTCTTCGTCTGATGGCCGTCGTCTCTGCATTTCGCGAAGGCATTCGCCGGGTGAACCAGGCACCGATGGTGATCGCCGGCATGTTCGCCGTGTCGCTGCTCGTCTCGATGCCGTTGGCCTATGCGCTTCAGGGCATGATCGCCGAGCACCTCGGGTCGAGCCTGGCCGCAGACTCCGCGGCATCAGGTGTGAACTTCGGGTGGTGGCGGGAGTTCTCGGCGCAGGCCGCCGGCCTCGGTACGACGCTGGTCCCCTCGATCGCGGGTTTCGGAGCGGTGCTGAACGACTTGAGCGGATTCCTCGATCGCACGCCACTGGCGGCGACGATTGTCGGCGTCACGGCGGCATGGATGGTGCTGTGGTCGTTTCTCAGCGGCGGCATCATCGATCGATTCGCGCGCGCGCGCCGCACGCGCGCCCAAGGATTCTTCGCCGCCTGCGGCGTGCACTTCGGCCGTCTGGTTCGGCTTGGCGTCATCGCCTTCGTCGTCTACGCCCTGCTGTTCCTCTACGTCCACACCTGGATCTTCGACGACGCGTATGAATGGCTGATTCGAGACGTGACCGTGGAGCGGACCGCATTCATGTTCCGCATCACCGGCTACGTCATATTTGGCGCGCTGCTGGTCGTCGTCAACATCGTCTTCGACTACGCCCGCATTCGCATCGTCGTCGAGGATCGGCGCAGCGCGATCGGCGCGGTCGTCGCCGCACTCCGGTTCGTGCGCCGCCATTTCGCGAGAGTACTTGGGTTATATGGCCTCAATGCCTTAGCATTTCTCATTCTTATTGCTGTCTACGCGCTGGTCGTTCCAGGTGCGCCCGGTTCGGGCTTGGGGATGTGGGTGGTCCTGGCAGTTGGCGAGCTTTACATTCTCGCCCGTCATTACTTGAAACTCCTTTTCTATGCGTCAGAAACGGCCTTCTTCCAGGGTGCTCTTGCACACGCCGCCTACACGGCCCTGCCGACGCCGGTCTGGCCCGACTCACCGGCCGCCGAAATGATTGGCAACGCCGATCGTCCGGTGACGCCGTGAGCGGGCGCCCCGTCGATCTCAGCTCGCGCGTCTTCCGCAATGCCCGCATCCTGATCGTCGACGACGAACCGGTCAACGTGGAGTTGTTGCGGCGGCTGCTCGAACGCGCCGGCTTCAGCCGGCTCGAGAGCACGAACGACTCGAGGCAGGCGGCCGATCTCTACATCAAGTTCAGGCCGGACCTGATCCTGCTGGATCTCCATATGCCGCACCGCGACGGACTCGAGGTGATGGACGAGCTCAATCAGATCGCCGAAGCAAGCTATTTGCCGATTCTGATGCTCACCGGCGACGACACACCCGAAGCGAAGCGCGAAGCGTTGTCGCGCGGAGCCAAGGACTTCCTCAACAAGCCGTTTCACAGCGACGAAGTGCTGCTGCGCATCGGGACGCTGCTTGAAACGCGGTTTCTCTATCTGCAAATCCAGAGTCAGAACCAGATCCTGGAAGCCAAGGTGCGCGACCGGACAAGAGAGCTCGAGGCGGCGCAGATCGAGATCATCGAGCGGCTGGCGCGCGCCGCGGAGTTCCGCGACGACAACACCGGGCAGCACACCGAACGGGTCGGCCAGATGGCGGCGCTCCTCGCCCGGCAAATCGGCTTGTCCGACAGCCAGGTATCGCTGATCAGGCGCGCGGCGCCATTGCATGACGTCGGGAAAATCGGCATTCCTGATTCGGTGCTGCTGAAGCTCGGCAAGCTGACCAAAGAGGAATTCGAGATCGTCAAGACGCACACGTCGATCGGCGCGCGCATCCTGTCGGGCAGTCGGTTCACGATTCTGCGCCTGGCCGAGGAGATCGCCTACAACCATCACGAACGGTGGGACGGACACGGCTACGTCGGCATTTCGGGATCCGACATCCCGCTCGCCGGGCGGATCGTCGCGCTCGCCGATGTGTTCGACGCGCTGACGCAGAAACGGCCCTACAAGGCGGCGTGGCCGGTGGCGGAGGCGATCGCGGAAATCGATCGGCAACGCGGACGTCAGTTCGACCCCGCGCTGGTGGACGCATTCCTCCGCGTCATCGAACAGCGTGAACCGCAGACGTCGGTCACCAAGGAGTGACCTGTCGAACGTGAGACGCGCATCGGACATCGCAGACTGGATCCAGCAGCAGGTTGCGCAGGCAAGCGCGCAGGGGCTGGTTGTGGGATTGAGCGGCGGTCTCGATTCGGCGGTCGTCGCCCGACTGTGCCAGATGGCTCGGCCAGCGCAAACCATCGCCGCGATCCTCCCGTGCCATAGCGATCCGCGAGACGAACAGGATGCCAACGTGGTCGTCAGCCACTTTGGGCTTCACGCCGTGCGGCTTGACCTTGGGCCGACGTACGATTTACTGACCGGGCAGTTGAAGGGGGTAGCCGCACAGCTGCCGCGCGATCAGGCGGCCCCGGGTCCCTCGACGGACGTGAAGGGGCGTCTGCCGCTTGCGAGCCTCAAACCGCGGCTGCGCATGTCGGTGCTGTATTTCATCGCCAATTCACTGAACTACCTGGTCGCAGGCGCCGGCAATCGAAGCGAACTGACGATTGGCTCCTTCACCAAGCATGGCGACAGGGCCGCCGACCTGCTGCCAATCGGCCGCCTGCTCAAGAGCGAAGTCCGGGAGCTTGCGGTCGATCTCGGCATTCCGCAATCGATCATCGACAAACCGCCGAGCGCAGGTCTGTGGGTTGGCCAGACCGACGAGGCGGAGATGGGGTTCAGCTATAGCGATCTCGAGCGCTACCTCGTCGACGGCCCCGACGCCGTCGCGCCCGCGCTCGCCTTGCGGATCGAGCGCCTTATTCGCGCGACCGAGGCGCAATCCCTCATCCCTGATCCCTGATCGTGAATCACTAATCCTCGAATCCCTGAATCACTGATCCGTGAATCTTTGAATCACTGATCCGTGAGTCTTTGAAGCGCGAATCGTGACACGTCTCAATCGTGATTCATCATTCGCGATTCGCGATTCGCGATTCGCGGTTCGCGGTTCGCGATTCGCGGTTCGCGGTTCGCGGTTCGCGGTTCGCGGTTCGCGATTGGTGATTAGCGATTCGATTCGCGATTGGGGATTCAAGGATCAGCGATTCGCGATTAAGGATTCAAGGATTGGCGATTCGCGATTAGGGATTCAGGGATTAGCGATTCGCGATTAGGGATTCGGGATCAGTGATTAGGGATTAGGGATTAGCCGACTCCAGATCCCATTCCGGCAGGCACAGAGGCGGCAGCCGTATCGGGCTCGCCCGAGAGACGGTGAAGAGCGACCTGGACGTTCTCGCGAATCGTGGGGTCTGGAATGTCGGCGAGTTTCTGCAGATCCGCTTCGAGATGATGGAGCCGCATGGCGCCAACGGCGTAAGCGCCGCACGATCGCAGCCAGTGATCTTCACTGGCCAGTAATGTCGTAATCGCCTGCTCAGGGGTCTCGAGCGGGGCGCCGACGAGCTGGTTCGCGATCGCAATGCGCTCTTCGACGGTTACGTGACTGTCGAGCAGCGGCAGCAGCAGCCGCCGCAGATCGGGCTTGAGCACGTTGTCCAGAAACTCCAGCGCGTTCTCGCGGATGGTCGGGTTCCCGGATCGCACACCGACATATGCATCGTGCAGGCCCGGTCCCGGAACGATCAGCGCCATCAGCCGAAACATCCGTTCGAGTTCCTGATCCATCGACTTCCGGATCCCGTCCAGTCCGGGGTCGTCGTCCTTCAAGTGTTCGCGCAGCGGACCGAGCACCTGGTACGACCGGTAGTGCCCCGCAATCTCGGCGGCGAGCACCAGCTCCACGAGCTGCGGATCGATTCGGACCTCAGGATTGAGGTCATGGAGCTTGTTGAGCGATGCGATCACTCGCTGCCGAAGTGTGACGTCGGGCTGGAGGAGTCCGTCAATCAGCACTTCGAGCGCCACCGGCGTGCTGATGCGGACGAGCACCTGCGGGACTTCACGTCGAATCGCCAGCGCGGTCCGATCGTCGTATAGACATTGTCCGAGACGCGGAACCAGCGCGTTGCCGTATCGAGACAGCCGCTCCGCCGCGACCGCGGTCAGTTCAGGACGTCCGAGGGCGCGCAGCAGCGCCGAAACGACCTCTTCGCGCATCACCACCGAGGTCGCCGCGATCGCCTGCCGTGCGACCGACTCTTCCGGGTCGGCAATCAGGCGGACGAGCAGATCGGTGAACACCCCGGGCACCAGTGCGAGGACGCGCGCGGCCTGCAATCGATCGCGAATTCCCTCCGCCCCGTCGGACTGCGCCATGGTCGACAGCAGCACGTGCGCGGCATCGAGATTCTGCGACGGCCCGGGCGAGGCAAGGAACGCGGCCATGCCGGCCCGGATGGAGAAGTCCTCGACATCGCCAAGCTCCTCGAGTTGGCGAACCGGGTCCACACGCATCTCGCGCGTCACATAGAGGAGCGCTTCTGTCCGGACGCCGAGATCCGGATCGCGCAACAGATCGGTGGCAACGCGACTGATCGAGGTGTCTCGGGCGGCGCTCAGGAGCGCGAGCGCTCGACGCCGGATGTCGGCTTCCTGGTGCGAGAGCAGCTGTCGCACCTGCCGGTCGAGCCCCATCAAACCCTGGGTGTCGAGCCAATCGAGCGCATATCGAACGTCGTCGGGATCGTCCGAGGTGATTTTTACCGCGAGCGTACTTGCCGCGGCACGATCGAGCGGCACGTCGCCGAGCTCAACCGCGATGCGGTGGCGATGAATGCTGGACTGGATGGTGCGAACGTACTCGCCGCGGAGCCGGGCGGCCACGACCACCCAGATCGCCATGAAGGCGAGGTTGACTGCCGCGGTGCCGCGAAGCGCCAGTCTGAGGCCGTTGATCATGATGAAGCCCTGCGTGGCGAGGCCCAGCAGCACGGCACCGACGGAGTCGGCGACCCGGCTGATGACGATGTCGATCGCCGCCTTGAGCGGTCCCCGCTGCGCCGGCGCCAGCGGAAGGTAGAGCAGCTCGTAGCTCGCCTTGTCGATCGAGAACCGCAAGCTCTGATCGAGCGCATTGGTCAGAAGTACGGCCCAGAAAGTCTGCAACAACAGAATCAGGAACGTGCCGGTGCCGAGCGCCACCGGCAGCACCAGGATGGTCACGGCGAGACCGAACTTGCGGAGCGCTGGCCCGACGAGCGCGAGCTGCAGCACGAAACTGACGAGCCCCAGTGCGAAGTTGAAGGTGCCGAAAAACCTGGTCAGCGTATCGGCGTCATCATGGAAACGCTGCGAGGCGGCAAGGCTCAGCTGAAAAGCCGTCCACTGCGTCGTGATGGCGGCGAGAAAGACCATCGCGGCGATCAAACGAAGGTAAGGCGTCCCGGCGATCCGCTTGAGGCTGTCGCCGAGCGGATGCCGTGCCGCACGTCCATGCCTGACCGTCGCTCCCCCGACATGAAGTTGCATGTGAGCGATCGACACGATGACCGCTGCGGCGAGAATCAGTCCCGCGAGCACGAGCATCATGTTCACGGCACCGCCGATCGGACGAACCAGGAACCGGGCCAGCAGGCCTGCGCCGATCGAGCCGAGCGACCCGCCAACGGCGATCAGGCCGAACAGGCGGCGCGCCTGCCGCGTGTCGAACAGCTGATTCGAGAAACTCCAGGCCTGCACCGGGGCGATGACGCCGAAACAGTTGACCCAGACATAGAAGGCGCCGGGAAGAAACCATGAGAACGACCCGCGGGTCCCGATCGCGGCGCTGTGAAAACGAAACGCGTACCAGAACAGGAGGACGTTGCTGCTGAAAAAAATCAGCGTTCCGACCGCAACCGTTCGCGACCCGAATCGGGCGGCGACGCGCGCGTAAACCGGCACGAACAGCGACAGGACAATCGGAACCGCGGCATACACGTAGACGAGCCCGTAGGCGCCATATTGCTGGAGAAAGAGGCCGTTTCGGAGCGGTCTGGCGAGCAGAAATGCCGCCGCGACCGCGGCCACGTAGAGGAACGAAAACAGGACTCGGCGCCCCTCGCCGGGTCGCACGTCGAAGTAGCGCCGCAGCCGGGCAACCATCGGAGGCCGCAGTTTACTTCAGGTACCGCATGACTTAGGCTGTGCCCATGCTGCAGCGGATTCTGGCGCCACTGGTCGATCTCCGCGAGGAGGAAGGCGTCACCGCCCTCCTCATGTTCGCCTACTCGTTTCTCGCGATGGCCGGCTACAACGTCGTGAAGCCGGCGACGAGATCGCAGTTCATCGAGTCGCTCGGTGCCGACAACATTCCTTACGTCCAGCTGGTGGCCGGCCTGATCATGGGATTCGTCATCCAGGGATACACCAGTGCGATGCGGCTGCTGCCTCGCCGCTGGGTGTTCGCCGCGACGCAGGGGGTGATGGTCGGCCTGTTGCTCGTGTTCTGGACGCTGTTCAAGACCGACGAGAGCTGGGTGCCGGTGGCGTTCTATCTCTGGGGCGTGCTCGCCGGCAGCCTCCTGATCAGCCAATTCTGGTCGCTCGCCAACGACATCTATGACGCGCGCCAGGCCAAGCGTCTGTTCGGTTTCATCGGCGGCGGCGCGAGCCTTGGCGGCATCATCGGCGCCGGCTTCGCCGGCCAGTACGCGCGTGCGATCGGCACCAACAACCTTCTGCTGGTGGCGGCGCTGATGCTCGCGGTGTGCGGCGCGATCGTGGCGATGATCGCGATGCGCGAGAAGCCGACCGGCCCGGAAGTGGCCGTCGAAGAGAAAGGGATGAGCCCGCGCGAAGCCGTGGCCCTGCTCATCAAATCGAAACATTTTCAAATCATCGCGCTGGTCATCAGTTTCGCCGCCATCGGCGCCGGCATCGTCGAGCAGCAGGTCAACATGGCCGTGGCGCAGGCGATTCCCGGGAAGGACGGCCGGACGGCGTTTCTGGCGAACGTGATCTTCTATTCGTCGATCGCCGGATTCCTGATTCAGATGACGCTGACCTCGCGCGTCCATCGTCTCCTCGGCATTGGATTCGCGCTGCTGCTCCTCCCCGTTACGCTCGGCGGCACCGGAACACTGATGCTCGCGATTCCGGCGCTCTGGACGGCGACCACCGCTCGGGTGCTCGACACGTCGCTGCGATACACGGTCGACAAAACGACGCGCGAAATTCTGTTCATGCCGTTGCCGACAGCGATGAAGTATCGAGCGAAACCGTTTGCCGACGTGGCCGTCGATCGGTTCGCAAAGGGAGTTGGAGCGGCGTTGCTGATCGTGGCGATCAAGTTCGCGGGACTCAGCTGGTCGCAACTGAGCTACGTCAGCATCGTCGTTGCCGTGTTGTGGATCGCCATGGCTCTTCGCGCTCGGCGCGAATACTTGAGCAGCTTCCGTCGCAGCCTCGAATCGCGCGTCATGGAAGTGAACGACCTCAAGGTCACGGGAGCCGACCTCTCGACGATCGAGACGCTGGTACAGGAGCTCTCGCAGCCCGACCCGAGCCGCGTCGTCTACGCGATCGACATGCTGGAGTCGCTCGATAAGCGAAACCTCGTCACGCCGCTCCTCCTCTATCACGAGTCGCCGGAGGTTCGGCTGCGCGCGCTGAAGGCAATCGGATCGGTGCGGCGAGACATCGCGCTGAGCTGGCTGCCGCAGCTCCGGCGCATGCTGAGCGATTCGGACAGTGCCGTCCGCGCGGCGGCAATCGCGGCGATCTGCAACATCAACAACGAGGACGCCGCGACGCTGACGCGGCCGCTGCTCCACGACCCGGATCCGCGGATTCGCGTCACCGCCGCCGTCGCGCTCGCGGCAAGCCGCGAGCAAGGCGACGTCGACGCCGCTGAAGCGACGCTGGTCGATCTGGCGTCCGACGCCCGGGCCTCGTCGAAGCACGTGCGGCGCGATGTCTCAGCCGCAATTCGTCACATCGAGAATCCTCGATTCCGCCGTCTGCTGATTCCGTTGATGTACGACGAGGCGCCCGAGGTCGCGCACGAAGCGCTGGAGAGTGTGCAGGCCGCTGGTGCATCGGATTTCATCTTCGTGCCGACGCTGGTCGCGCTGCTGCGCAATCGTCAGCTCAAGGCGCGGGCGCGCCAGGTGCTGGTCAGCTATGGCGAGTCGGTCGTGGAGGTGCTTGCCCATTTCCTTCGTGACCCCGATGAGGACATGTGGGTGCGGCGACACGTCCCGTCGTCGCTGGCGCTGATCCCGTCGCAGAAGTCGGTCGATGTGCTGGTCGGCGCACTCGGCGAGCAGGATGGGTTCCTCAGGTTCAAGGTCGTCGCGGCGCTGGAACGGCTTCGCCGCACCGATGCGCCGCTGTCGTTCCCGCGCGAAACGCTCGAAACCTATACGCTTCGCGAAGGCGCTCACTACTTCAACTATCTCTCCCTTCATAGCAACCTGTTTACGGGAAAAACGCTGCCGACGAGCGACCTGTTGTCGAAGACGCTCGAGGAAAAGATGGAGCGGACCCGGGATCGTATCTATCGCCTGCTGGCGTTGATTTATCCCTGGCGCGACATTGGTGCGGCCCAATGGACGCTCGGCCACGGCGACGCAAGGAGCCGCGCCAGCGCGTCGGAATACCTCGACAACATCCTGACCGGCCAGCTTCGCAAACGGATCATGCCGGTGCTCGAAGACCTGCCGGTCGAAGAGCGGGTGAAGCGGGGGAACGTGCTGCTCAAGACGCGACCGCGTGACCTCGAAGAATCGTTGCTGCGCCTGATCAACGACGACGACCAGGTGATCGCAGCGGTGGCAATCGATGTCGTCCGCCAGAATCAGATGTGGTCACTCGGCGACGATATCGAGCACGTCCTCGCCCATCGCGATGTACACGACTGGTACGTCTTTGAAGCGGCGTCATGGGCGCTCGCGGAACGGCGGATGTCGGCGGAACGCCGCCGCGAACTCTGGTTGGAACCGCTGCCGGCGGCGGAGATCGTCCGCCAGCTCCGCACCCTGGCGCTCTTTGCCTCGGTCAGCGTCGACGAGCTGTTCCGCATGGCAAGTACCGCGCGGCAGGTCCGTCACCAGCCCGGCACGCTTCTCCTGCAGGAAGGGCTCGTCCCCGAAACGATTCATGTGCTGCTCGACGGCCAGGTCGGAGAATCGGGAGCAACCGCGCGGCCGGAACCGATCGACGCGCCCGCGGCGCTCGGATTCGCGCAGGCGCTGCAGGGCATCCCGATGCGCAAGACCGTCCGCACTATCGACAAAGCGGTCACGCTGGCGCTCAGCGTCGACGAGTTCAGCACGCTGCTCGCCGACAACACGGATCTCGTTCGCGGCCTGTTCGCAACCCTGGCCGAACGCGTCGATCCGGTCACGTGCAGCAACCTGCAATCCACCGGCGCGACGACGGAACTGCGGCAACTCGCTGCGGAAGGACTGCTGCCGGTCGAGAAGATCCTCGCATTGCAGCGGCTACCGGTCTTCGCGCGAATCGCGCCCGACGAGATGGTCGCGCTGGCCGGGATCAGCCAGACCGTGGTGATGAATGCCGGGTCATCGCTCTTCACCGAATCGGCGCCGGTGGCCTTGTGGGTCGTCCTGTCGGGTGAAGTCGCGGTCGAGGATGCGGGCGGGGCCCATGACACCGCACATGCCGGTGACGTGATCGGCTCGCTCAGCAT
>JBPYFA010000369.1:0-7487 GCA_051986585.1 Vicinamibacterales bacterium
CCACATTGTAACTACAACGTGGTTACGCTGTCAACAAGTATTTGTGATTGCAATGTAGCTACAAATACGCTACGTTGTGGTCAATGGCAAAATCTCCCAAAAAGCGGAGCCCGAAGGGGATTAAGAACGACGTGGTTCGGATGCGAGTTACAACCGACCAGAAGCGAGCACTGGAAAGCGCTGCAAGCCGGTCTGGATTGGAGCTTTCTGCGTGGCTTCGGCAACTGGCACTCCGCGCAGCTGGAGCGCTGCCAGAATCGTAATTGGGAAAACTTGCATGCTGCCATATGGCATGCTAAATTCGGCAAAGATCGACGGACGGTAGTACATAGAAACACCTCGACCCTCCTAGGAACGGGCTGGGGTGATGGACGAGTTTCGATCTCGTTCCTCCCTGTTACGAGCAGGGCGTTCTCCCGAGTAAACTACCATCACCATCGATTGGCGGGGCATTCCCTCGGGCGACCAACCAGAGGGGGAAATGCCCCGTTTCGCTTTTTAGCCTGCCTTCACCTCATCGCCGTAATCAATCAAACCGTAGCGGCTCTCGGCCGGTCGCGTGAAGGTGTCGCCCTTGGACACGTATCTCGACAAGTTCGAAACTACGGTCGGCTTCGAGACCGGTTTTCCCGTCGCTCGTTCGATCTCGCTGACGATCACGTCGATGTGTTCGTCGTGCTTCCAGGTCTTCAGCAAGCGTTCGGCCCACCACACAGTGGACCCATGCTTAATGGCACGGGTACGCGGTTGCCTGGGCTTAGACACACTGTGGGTCAAAATGCGTGGCCTTTCGGCAATGGCGAGCAGTGCCCTGTTCTGCCGTTTTCCCGAGAGCATACTCCGGGCGTCTTTCAGTTCAGCTTGAAGCGCGGCAATCTCCTGTCGAAGTTCCAGGATGCGCTGCTGCTTCCGCCGGATCGTATCGCTAAGATTCATGGCCATCGTGCCGAGATTGTAGCCCCGTACAGTTGCACGGATCAACTGAATTGCACGAAGTGGGATGAACCATCTAAATCTGTAGCACATTGTGGAAAAGTGGTCGTACGACCTAACGTGCAACGCAGAATATTGGGCCTAGGAGAGCACTTTGCGGCAGTATCCAAAAAACCGAAGCGAACAGGTCAATGGATGGTCCTATCGCTATGTAAATGTTGGGCTTGCGCGCAGGAAGTGATAGCACTATATTTAGGGAGTCCATTGCACGTCGTCGCGAGAGCGACGAAGGACGTTCGACCGAAAGGTCCGAATATGTTGCCTCGAAGGCTCCAAGCCCAAAGGGTTTGGGGCTTTCGTCTTTTATGGCGGGAACGTCACCCGCTCACGCCTCGCGTACGATCCCCACTCCGATTCCGTGACGGGAAAGGCCGTCATGCAGGTCCACGCCGTCTTTGGACCTGGACGCAGAACCACCCGCATATAGTTCCCGCTCTCAAGGGCTGGCCCGTGGAGGATATGGCGCCTCTGTCCTGGCCGACCAATGTCAGGCGTACATATCGTGTGGTGAACGATTGCTGGAAGGACGTGATCCATCATGCGGGCGCGTTCAACACTGAAGGATCGAATCTCAAACTTCCCCCCGGCTATCGGCTGGCTGACTTGCTTCACGCCTTCGAGCAGGAAGCCGTCTTTAGGGGCCTCGGAATACAGGTGAGTGACTTGGAACTCAAAAACAATATTGACCGCCGCGCCGTGGCAACTCAATTCGTGACGCCCAACGAGACGGCGTCGGTAATAGGTGCGGGCGTCTTCTAGCGTGATGATTCCAGCTGAATTTGGCGGAACCGGCATCCGCGCGAAATCTTAGCGCATCGTGGGATTCTGGGCAGATTGTCTGGTTTTTGGGCAGTACTCAATTGTTAGGCAAAGCCAAACGCAGAAACGCAGACAAACCCGCTCTCACGTGGTCAGCGATCGTTCCGGCCGGCCGGCAATCGGAATCCAGGGGCGGTTGAGGTCGCCGGCATATTCCGACTGCGGCCGAATGATCCGATTGGCGCGAGATTGCTCGAGACAATGGGCGATCCACCCCGCAACCCGGCTGACGGCGAAGGTCGGCGTGAACAGCGGCACCTCGAGACCCAATCCGTGCAGAAGCAGCGCGGTATAGAACTCTACGTTTGTTTGCAGCCTGCGCCCTGGCTTGTATTCGTCGAGCAACCGCAGCGCGGTCGTCTCCACCGCGCGAGCGAGCGCGTAGAGCGACATGTCGCCGGCGCGCGTGAATAGCCGTTCGGCCGCCGCTGCAAGGACATCAGCGCGCGGATCTCGGACCTTGTAGACGCGGTGACCGAAGCCCATCAACCGTTCGCCATTCTGAATCTTGCGCCGCAACACGGCCTCGGCCCGTGACGCTTCGCCGATTTCAAAGACCATGTCGAGCGCAGGACCTGGCGCTCCTCCGTGAAGCGGCCCCTTCAGCGCGCCGATTGCGCCGACAATGGCCGATACGAGATCCGAACCGGTCGACGTAATCACCCTCGCCGTGAAGGTGGATGCACTCAGGCCGTGATCGATCACCGTGTTGAGATACGTCTCGAGTCCGCGGACGTGTTCAGGATCGGGCGGCTCGCCGCGAAGCATATAGAGAAAGTTTGCGGCATGCCCGAGATCCGGCCGAGGTGGCACCATGTCCTTGCCGATCCGAAGGCGCCAGTAAGCCGACACGATCGTCGGCAACCGGGCCACGATCGCGACACCGCTCGACGACGACAGGGAAATCATTCCGGCCGCGATCCGCAGGGCGACCATCGGATCGATCTGGCTGCGTGCGCACGCCCGAAGCACGTCGACGACGGCAGGATCGAGGCCCCGTTCAGCCGCCAGCGCGGCGCGGAACGACTCGAGCTCGCTCGTCGTCGGCAACGCGCCGTGCCAGAGCAGCCAGGTCGTCTCCTCGAAGGTCGCCCGCGCCGCGAGCTCTTCGATGCGAAAGCCGCCGACAATCAGCTCGCCCCGCTCGCCGTCAACATGGCTGAGGGAGGTGCGCGCCGCGACCACACCATCCAGTCCGCTGTTTACCATGATCCGAACGTAAGATGACGTGACTGATGTGTCAATATTGATTCGTGAATCAAGATAATGGGCCGTGGATGACCGCCGCCGACGCGGCCGCTGCACTCCGCGTCACGCGAGCCACGCTCTACGCCTACGTCAGCCGTGGCCGCATTCGCTCGCAGGCTGCCGCCGGGCGATCGCGCGCGCGACGATACTCGCGAGACGACGTCGAGCGATTGCGGCGACGAACCGAAGAACGTCGCGATCCTTACAAGGCAGCGGAGCGAGCGCTGCACTGGGGTCTGCCGGTTCTCGAATCGTCGATCACGCTGGTCGACGGCGAACGGGTGTACTACCGCGGTCACGATGCCGTCAGCCTGGCTGACACGCGGCCGCTCACAGACGTGGCATCACTGTTGTGGACCGGCCGGTTTGATGCGTCCGCGCCGCTCGAGACGACGCCGGTCCTCGCTCGCACGATCGCATCCGGTCTGCCGTTCGTGGCTCGCGCCCAACGCGCGCTGATTGACGCGAGCGCGCGCGATCCCAGAGCCTTCGACACGCGACCGTCGACGGTGCACATGTCCGGTTGGAAGATCCTGAACCTGCTGACGGCCGTGGCGGGGGGCGATACTCGCGGTGCGCGGACGGTGGATGAGGCGCTCGCGCACGCGTGGGACGTCCCCTCGCACGCCGGCCTCCTGCGTCGGGCGCTGATCCTCTGCGCCGACCACGAGCTCAATGTCTCGACGGTCACGGTGCGGGCCGTTGCGTCAGCAGGATCGACACCCTACGCCGCTGTGATTGCCGGGCTCGCTGCTCTCGAAGGCCCCAGGCACGGCGGCGCCGGTGAGCGGGTTGAGGCGATGCTGGCAACGCTGCGGCGAACACGAGATCTCGAGGGAGCGGTCGCGGCGCGACTGCGCCGCGGTGAATCGCTCGAAGGGTTCGGCCATCCGCTATATCCACAAGGCGATCCGAGAGCCGCCACGCTCATGCGTTGGTTGAGCGAGCTCGGGCCGCACTCTACCGAGGGACGCTTCGTTCAACGGGCCGCCACTGTGATCTCATCGGCAATACGGGAAGAGCCCAATCTCGACTTCGCGCTCGCCGCCCTCGCCCGCGCGCTCCGACTGCCGCAGGGGGCGCCGCTGATGCTGTTTGCCATTGGCCGCACCCTGGGATGGATTGCGCACGCGCTCGAGCAATACGCCGGCCGCCAACTCATTCGTCCTCGCGCCCGATATGTTGGGGTGGCGCCGGGCTCGGAACAGATCCAGCCATAGAATGAGGCCCATGCCAGCCCGGCAGTGCTACCACTGCAAGCAGTGGATAGAGGAAGGCGAGCCGCACGACTGCTGGACGACGACCGAAACGGCGCTCACGGCCGATCTGTCAGACGATCTGCGGGAAGCATGGGAACGGATTCGTGAGACTGCGATCGAGTTCGGCGAGCAGCGTATCTATGCGTCGCACAGCTCGATCATGTTCTCGCGCAAATCCTGTTACTTCTTCGTGCGGCCGAAGCGCAGTTTTCTGGAAGTCTGTATCTTCCTCGGCCGACTGGTGAAGGCGCCTCAGATCCGGCGCGTGGATCGAACGTCGAAATCGAAGGTGGCGCACATGCTCCGGATTACGCATCGCGATCAGGTCGAGGCCCCGATCACCGACTGGCTCCGCGAAGCGTACGAGCTGCCCGAGGTATTGGCTGCGCAACCGCGGTCGAAGCCGCGGAGAACAGTGAAGAAATCAACGGCTCGACGACGCACCCCGAAGCGGACCGCTCGAAGCGGCGCGGTTTCGAAACGAAAGCGGCGCTGACGAACTCCTCACGCGCTCGAGCGATCCTGTTACGAACGATTCCGTTGTAGACGCTTCTGAGCGTCCATCAAGGCAATGGCGCCAAGGTACGGCGCCTCCTCATACATCGTCCGGTACGGCTCGCATAGCGCATAGGGCGCGTGCGCGTCGTAGAGGTCGACCGGTCGAGTCTTGAGAAGCAGATGGCATTTTTGTGGGTTCCTTATGAGAGAAAGGGCGCGCTTGACACCACATCGCCTGGCGTTGTATTAAACCATATAGTTAATTAACCAATTGGTTTAACACAATGGTGACCGATCAGCTCAGCGCAACGTTCGCAGCACTTGCCGATCCGACCCGCCGGGCCATCCTCGCAAAACTCGCCTCGGGTGAATGCTCGGTCACCGAGTTGGCCCAACCTTTCGACATGAGCATGCCGGCCGTGTCGAAGCACTTACGTGTGCTCGAGCGCGCCGGCCTGATCGTGCGCGGCCGCGAGGCGCAGTGGCGGCCATGTCGGCTCGAGGCAGGTCCTTTGAAGGAGGTCTCCGAATGGGCCGAGCGCTACCGGCACATCTGGGAGACCCGTCTCGATCGGCTGGACGACTACCTGAAGGAACTCAAGGACAAGGAGAAGAAACATGGCCGTAGGCACCGCCGCAAATAGTCAGAGTTTCAAGACCACGACGCCGTCAGACCAGGAGATCACATTGACGCGCCTGTTCGACGCGCCCCGACGACTCGTGTGGGAAGCGATGTCGAAACCCGAACACGTCAGGCGCTGGTGGGGCATTCTCGACGATCAGCACGCGATGACGGTGTGCGAGATCGATTTCCGTGTCGGCGGCGCGTGGCGTTTCGTCGGGCGTGGGCCAAGAGGCGAATACGGGTTTCACGGCGTATACCAAGAGATCATCGAACCCGAACGCGTCGTCTTCACGGAAATCTTCGATCCGTTTCCGAACGACGGTTCGCTGGTGACGTCCGTGCTCTCCGAGGAAGATGGCAAGACGCGCCTCACCGTAACCGCGCGCTATCCGTCCAAGGACGTGCGCGACATGGTGCTGAAGACGGGCATGGCAGAAGGCGCCGCGATCAGCTACGACCGTCTCGAGGATCTGGTCCTCGAGCTGCGATCGTAAAACGGCTGCTTACACGCGAGGGTCGCACGACAGTACCGGCTTGATGTCGACGACCGGAGTACCGTCAATCGCCTCGATCGGCCCGACTCGCAACCGAGCCCCATCGATTGCATGGACGACGACGGGATGCAGTCCGAGCGGGTTGGGCCGATCGGGCGATCGTGTTGCGAACACCCCGGTCAGCGGATTGCCCGGGTCCGATCGTGGACGCACCTGGAACACGTCGCGGCGTGACTGGTGAAACCAGGTGATCAGCACGAGTTCGTCGCCGACGGCGATCCGGTGCAATCCCTCGGTTGCCCAGGGATATACCTCGAGCCACGCGTCCGGCGCACCCTCCGACCCCTGTTTCGGCGCGTCGGCGCGCGCCTTGATCTCAGATCTGATCACACCGATCGGGCGAAGCACGTACCCGGTCGGTGCCTCACGGCCATCGTCACTTGTCATCCCACACTCCGTTGCCCCCATCGGGTGGTCTACCAACGATACCGTCTCTCATCGGACAAGGTCTTCGCTGGGCGCGAGATAGAAGAGGAGCTGCTCGCGGAGTTATACTCACCCGTCCCGGTGTTTGTCGACGGTGTTTTCGCTGTATGTTCGCCAACAGCGTTGCCAAAATGTCCGACGGCGAGCGTTGTGTCGTGTTTGGCCGGCCGATTCCGATATCTCAAGAGAAGGAGAGTTCTGGCCCAAAGACGGCCACAACAGCTAGATAGTGATGAACGTGACTTCTGAATTGCCTGACGGCGCAGCTGACGAACGGGTGGTAGCCGATGCGCTCTTCGGTACGCTCTACGCCGAACTCCATCGACTGGCACGGCGCGAAGTCTACCGTCGGGGACCAGTGGGCGGACTCGGTGCGACGACGCTCCTGCACGAAGCGTATCTGTCCATGTCGGGACGGGAGGGGGCCGTTTTTGCCGATCGCGCGCGGTTCATGGCGTATGCCGCCCGCGTCATGCGCGGTCTGATCATCGACGACGTCCGCCGTCGCCGTTCCGAAAAGCGCGGCGGATTGTTCGACATCACATCGCTCGGCATGGATCACTCGGAAAGCATCATCACGCCGCAGTCGTTGCTGACGATCAGTGATGCGCTCGATGAACTCACCGAAGTTGAACCGGCCCTCGCCGAGGTCATCGACCTCAAGTTCTTCTGCGGGTTCTCGTTCGCCGAGATTGCGGCGATGCGCGGCGTATCGGAACGGACGGTTCAGCGCAGCTGGGAAAAAGGCCGCCTGTATCTGCACAATGCCATTGCCAGCGCAGGGCCGGCGTCGGTAAGCGCCAATGCCCCCCATCAGCCCTGATCGGTGGCGCGTCCTCAGCCCATACCTGGACGAAGCTCTTGAAATCGAGCCGGCCGATCGTGACGGCTGGCTCGCAGCAATCTCCGCGCGTGATCCGGCGCTCGCCGCCGATCTCCAGATCATGCTCGCTCAGCACCAGGTGGTGCACGATACCGGGTTCCTCGAACGCACAGTGCTAGATGTGCGCGCGACCCGGATGCCATCGCTCGCGGGCCAGATCGTCGGCGCCTACCGGCTGGTCG
>JBPYFA010000370.1:0-6701 GCA_051986585.1 Vicinamibacterales bacterium
CGTTCCTCGTTTATAGAGATCGCACGCCTTGCACCCGGCAGCCACCTGCGCAACGCTCTTCAGCGTCGGCTTGTCCGGAAGCAGGCTCGCCACGGGTTCGCCGGGCTTCGGGTCAGTCGGTCGACGAGTCTTTTTGGCCACTGAGTTTCTCAACCGCCCAGGCCACATGATCGGCGACGAGCGGATCTCGCGCCGTTTCCTCGACGCAATCGATCAGCGCCCCAGCTGCTGCGGCATCCGCGCTGTTGCCGAGCGCAACCGCAAGATTGCGGCGCAGCCGCTTGACACCGGCGCGTTTCATCGCACTCCCCTTCAATAGCGCCCGCAGCTCATCGTCCGACCGGTTCCACAAATCGAGAAGTCGAGCATCGTCGAGGCCGGGACGCGCTTGCCATGGTTCATCGCTGCTCTTGCCAATGCCTGGCGCGATGTTCCACGGACATACTTCCTGGCAGATGTCACAGCCGTAGGCGTGCCGACCGACAGCCTCGCGATGTTCTCCGGGAATCGCGCCTTTGAGCTCGATCGTGAGATACGACAGGCATCGCGTTGAATCGAGTACGCCGGCCTCGACCAGCGCTCCTGTTGGACAGGCTTCGAGGCAGCGGGCGCATGAGCCACATTGATCGAAGCCGGGCGTGTCTGGCACGAGAGGAAGGCTGCAGATAATCTCTGACAAGAAAATCCACGAGCCGAGATCTTCGTTGATCAGACAGGTGTTCTTTCCAATCCAACCGAGTCCCGCATACTGCGCGTAGACCCGCTCCTGCACAGGCCCGGTATCAACATACGCGCGCGCTTCGAACGCTTCATCGGACAGTGCTCGAAGCCGCTCGACCAACCCTGCGAGGCGCTGTTCGATGACGACGTGATAGTCGTCTCCCCACGCATACCGGGCGATAGCCGCTTTCGAGGGATTGTTTTGCTGATTCGAATACGGGCGGTCGGTGTTGTAAACGACGCCAAGGGAGATGACCGACCGCGCGGAAGGCATGATCGCCCGCACATCGGCGCGCCGATCCGCGGTTCGCTGCAAGTAGTGCATCTCTCCCGCATAACCGCGCGAGAGCCATTCGCCGAGAAACCCGAGCTCAGGAAAATCCGCAACCGGCGCAACACCGCAGAGGTCGAACCCGGCGGCTTTTGCCTCCGCTTTGACATCGGCCGTCGTCAACCGACGCGCGCGCTCGATACATCCCATCGATCCGATTATAGGCAACGCTCTTCGCCAGGGTACTGACCGAGTTCCGTGAGCGCTACCTGATCACCTACACGCCGCAAGGCGTGGAGAAACCAGGCTGGCATCAGCTGGAGGTGAAGCTGAAAAGCACACGGGGAAAGTGACGGCGCGGCGAGGGTATATGCGATAGCGTAAATGCTGAATGGTGAATTGTGAATGCTGAATGACGTCGCCGTCATTCAACATTCAGCATTCACATTCAGCATTTACTTTTTCACCAATTGCCTGACCACATACGGCAGAATCCCGCCGTTCCGGAAGGCAACCAGTTCTTCCGGCGTATCGATGCGGGCGACGGCGGTGATGTCCTGGACCGATCCATCCGAGCACGTCACCCGGACGGTCACCGCGCCCCGCGGAGTCAAGGTGTTGCACATCCCCAGCACGTCGAAGCGTTCGCGACCCGTGATCTTGAGCGACGCGGCGTTCTCGCCGGCGCGGAACTCTAGCGGCAGCACCCCCATGTTCACCAGATTGCTGCGGTGAATTCGCTCGAAGCTTTCGGCGATGACCGCCTTCACGCCGAGCAGCAGCGTGCCTTTGGCCGCCCAATCGCGCGATGAACCGGATCCGTACTCTTTGCCCGCGATGACGATGAGTGGGACGCCCGCGCTGCGATAACGCTCGGAGGCGTCGAAGATCGTCATCACCTCCCCGTCCGGCAGAAGCGTCGTCCAACCACCTTCGGTGCCCGGCGCGAGCTGATTGCGCAAGCGGATGTTCGCGAACGTGCCGCGCATCATCACTTCGTGATTGCCGCGGCGCGCACCGTAGGAATTGAAGTCGGCCGGCTTCACGCCTTTCGCGACCAGATACTTCCCCGCCGGACTGTCGACCGGGATCGATCCCGCGGGTGAGATGTGATCGGTCGTCACGCTGTCGCCGAGCACGGCCAGCGCGCGGGCACCAGCGATATCCGCCGGGGGGGCCGGCTCGAGCGTGAACCCTTCAAAAAATGGCGGATTGCGGATGTAGGTCGAGTTGTCGTCCCACGCAAACCGCTCGCCGGTCGGACTCGGAAGCGATCGCCATCGGGCATCGCCATCGAAGACCGTCGCGTATTTCGACTGGAACATCTCCGATTTGACTGCCTTGAGCATCGTTTCCTGAATTTCCCGTTCTGACGGCCAGATATCCTTCAGATACACGGGCTCGCCGGCGCTGTCGGTGCCGAGCGGTTCGGTCGTCATGTCCAACTGCATACGGCCGGCAAGCGCGTAAGCGACGACAAGCGGAGGTGAGGCGAGATAGTTCGCACGCACCTGTGACTGAATGCGTCCCTCAAAATTCCGGTTGCCGCTCAACACGGACGCAACAATCAGGTTCCGATCCTTGACGATGCCGGAAATCGGCTCGGGCAACGGTCCGCTGTTGCCGATGCAGGTGGTACAGCCGTAGCCGACGATGTTGAAGCCGAGCTCGGCGAGATATTCGAGCAACCCTGAGGCCTTGTAGTACTCGGTGACGACGAGCGATCCCGGTGCGAGGCTGGTCTTCACCCACGGTTTCACTTTGAGCCCGCGTTTCACCGCGTTGCGCGCGAGGAGACCGGCGCCGATCATCACGCTCGGGTTCGACGTGTTGGTGCAGCTCGTGATCGCCGCGACCACGACCGAACCGTGGTCGAGGCCTTCCATCCCAGGAACCACTTCGGTGGCGACAGCGGCCGCAGCCGGTTGCGCCGCGGGCGATCCGGTCTCGCCCGGCTTCTCCGCCGCCGGTTTCAACTTTCGCTCGCTCAACATCGCATCCAGCGCCTGCTGGAACTTGTACTTCGCCTGTCGCAGCGATACGCGATCCTGCGGACGCTTTGGCCCGGCAAGACTTGGCTCGACGGTCGAGAGATCGAGTTCCAGCGTCGCCGTGTAGACGGGATCGATCGAATGAGCGGTCCGGAATAGACCCTGTTCCTTGGCGTAGGCCTCGACCATCTGTACGTGCGCTGCGTCGCGCCCGGTCAGGCGCAGATAGTCGAGCGTCATTTCATCGATCGGGCAGATCGCGATCGTGGCGCCGTATTCCGGTGACATATTCCCGAGCGTGGCGCGATCGGCGATGGTGAGAGACTCCAGGCCGGGTCCGTAGAACTCGACGAACTTGCCGACGACACCGAATTTCCGAAGCCGTTCGGTGATCGTCAGCACCAGGTCCGTCGCCGTCGCGCCTTCCGGCAATCGATCGACGAGCCTGAACCCGACCACGTCCGGAATCAACATCGAGATCGGCTGACCGAGCATCGCCGCCTCGGCCTCGATCCCGCCGACGCCCCACCCCACCACGCCCAGACCGTTGACCATCGTGGTATGGGAATCGGTGCCGACCAGGGTGTCCGGGTACGCCAGCGACGTTCCGCCCGACGTTTCCTGAAAGACCACGCGCGCGAGATATTCGAGGTTCACCTGGTGGACGATGCCGGTGTCAGGCGGCACGACGCGGAAGTTCTTAAACGCCTCCTGCCCCCAGCGCAGGAACGTGTATCGCTCCTTGTTGCGACCGAACTCGAGCGCCGCGTTCAGATCGGCGGCGTTGGCTTCGGCGTAGTGATCAACCTGGACCGAGTGATCGATCACCAGTTCGACCGGCTGCAGCGGATTCACTTTCTTCGGATCGCCGCCGAGACGCACGATGCCGGCGCGCATGGCCGCAAGATCGACGACGGCCGGAACGCCGGTGAAATCCTGCAACAGAACCCGCGCCGGCGTGAACGCTATTTCCTGCTGATCGCCAGAGGTCACGTCCCAGCTGGCGAGCGCCTTGATGTGGTCGGCATGCACGTACCGGCCGTCCTCGCATCGGAGCAGGTTCTCGAGCAGGATTTTCAGCGAATACGGGAGTCTCGCAACGCCGCCGTACCCCGCACGCTCGAGCGCAGGCAAACTGAAAATATCGAAGGCGGAGCCTCCGGCGGAAAGCCGGGTCCGAGTGATGAAGGAATTCTGGGAGGCCATCACCTGATCATCCACCAGTGGGAGCGGCGAGCGCAAGCGGTGACGAGTTATCGGAGATCAAGGGGGGAACGGAGTTCACAACGAAGGAACGAAGTGAACGGAGACGTCGAAGAGAATTGGCTAGGAAAGGAAGATTTCCCCCGAAGCGAAGTCACTCGAAGGGAGAACGGCCCTTCGTTTCCTAACAAGAATTCTTCTCCGTTCGTCTCCGTTCCCTTCGTTCCTTCGTTGTGAACTCCGTTAGCTCCGTAACCTCGCAACCCGCCGTCCAACCCGTTATCTCTTCCCCTCCAAGAACGCGCGCGCGACATCCTTCGGATCTTTGTGATCCGCATCCACCGCGCGATTCATGCGTCGCATGTCGGCCAGGCTGATGCGTCCTGATAGGGTGGCAAGCGCCTCTTTCACTTCCGGGTGCGCAAGCAGGACGCTCGATCGAGCGACAATCGCGGCGTCGTACGGTGGAAAGTAATGGCGATCGTCGGTCAGCATTGTGAAGCCGTACGCATCGATCAACCCGTTGGTGGCGTCACCGGCAATCAGATCGACTTGCCCTTGGGCGAGGGCGCGGTAAATCAGTGACAGGTCCATCGCTGTAGGCGGCCGCACGAAGTGGAGGCCGTAGGCCTTCGCCAGGCCCGGGTATCCATCTTGCCGCTGAAGAAATTCATAGCCGAAACCGGCGCGCCACGACCCCGCCAAGGGCACGGCCTGCGATAGCGTGTGCAGGCCGAGGCGGGATGCCATGTCGCCGCGAACCAGCATGGCAAACGTGTTTTCGAATCCCAGCGGATCCATCAACGTCAGGCCCGCAGCCGCGTAGCGCTGCTGAATGCTCTGGAATACTCGGCGCGGATCAGTGTCGGCCGGTTGATGAAAAATCGCGATTTGCGCGGTTCCTGAGTACTCCACATAGGCATCGATGTCGCCCGATCGAACTGCACGATCGCAGATGAACGTGCCGCCGAGATTCAACTTGCGCTCGACACGTGCGGAGGTCCGTGCCTCAATCGTCTGCGCGAGAATTTCGCCGAGGATGATCTGCTCGGTAAAATTCTTCGACCCGATGCGGACCACGTCAGCGCCGGTCCGGTTCGCAAACGCGACCCCGGCGGCAGACGCCGCAACCAGCACGAGAATCACCCCCGCAACCGCCTGCAGCCCTCGACGTCTGGCGCCGGCAGGGGTTCTGAGCCCACGTTCGACGAGCGTCAGCGCACCATCGATCGTCAATGCCAGCAGTGCCGACGGGATCGCGCCGGCAAGAATCACCGTCGAATCGACCATCGAGAGGCCGCGGAAGATGTATTCGCCGAGACCGCCGGCCCCCACGGCGGCCGCGATCGTGCCGGTGCCAACCCCAATCACCGCGGCGACGCGGATTCCGGCAACGATAGACGGCAAGGCAAGCGGCAGTTCTACCTGGCGCAACAGCTGTCCGGACGTCATCCCCATCGCCGTGCCCGCCTCGACCAGCACTCGATCGACCGAGCGCAGCCCAGCTGTGGTCGTTCGCACGATCGGCAGCAGCGCGTAAAGGATCAACACGAAGATCGCGACGCGGGCACCGAGGCCGCCGATGAGCGGCAACGGGAGAAGAAAGCCGAACATCGCGAGGCTGGGAATGGTCTGGACGACGTTGGCGAGCCACACGATTGGAGCGCCCAGTCGCGGCCGGCGAGCGGCGAGAATGCCGATCGGCACGCCGGCCACGATCGCGACCAGGGTTGAGACGCCGACCAGCAGCACGTGCTGTCCGAGCAGCGCGAGAAATTCGCCGGCGTGGGTGCGCCAGAATTGGATCAGCGTCATCGGGCGCTGTCCAGAACGGCGGTCGCCTCGATCAGCGGTTCGAGCAACGGTCGCACCCGCGGGTCAGTGGATCGGGCAACCGCGGACGGCCCGCCAACAACCGCGAGCGTGCCCTCGGACAACACGCCAACGTGCGTCCCGAGGGCGAAGGCCTCAGCCATGTCGTGCGTGACCAGCACGACGGTCTTGCGGACCTGGGCCTGAATGCGCCGGAACTCGCGGTGGATCTCGGCGCGTGTCACCGGGTCGAGGGCGCCGAACGGCTCGTCCATGAGCAGGATCGGCGGATCCGCCGCGAGCGCGCGCGCAACGCCGATGCGCTGCCGCTGCCCCCCCGACAGCTGATCCGGCCGGCGATCGCCAAGCCCTTCGATGTCGAGGCCAACGAGCTCGAGCAGTTCCGCGACTCGATCCGCAATCCGTCGACGGTCCCAACCAACCAGGCGCGGCACGGTCGCGATGTTCTCCGCTACGCTGAGGTGCGGAAAGAGTCCGACCTCCTGCATCACATATCCCGCTCGCCGCCTCAGCATTAGCGGATCCCACTCTCGCGTGCTTCTCTCTTCGACCAGCACATCGCCGGAATCAGGGACCAGCAGCCGGTTGATCAACTTGAGGATCGTGCTCTTTCCGGCGCCGCTCCGGCCGACCAGCGCGAGCGTTTCGCCGGACGCAATCTTCAGCGAGAATCCGCGCAGCAC
>JBPYFA010000371.1:0-10579 GCA_051986585.1 Vicinamibacterales bacterium
CGGGTCGTTGACGATGTCGAAGAGCTCGGGTCTTGGCGCCTCGATGTACTTCCAGCGATCGGAGCGAAGCGCGTGCAGCGGGCTCCAGCCAAAGTCGAGCAGCGGGGCAAACGATTCGGCATAGAGATCGCGCGTTGGGAGGCCGGCACCGTTGAATGCGGGCCGCAGGTCGATACCATCGGCGTCGAACGGCGTTGCGCCAACCATGTGCATCACGGTCGGGGCGACATCGATCAGCGCGGCGCGATCCGAGATGGTGCGCCCAGCCGGAATGCCTGGCCCGGCAAAGATCAGCGGGACGCGCAGGGTCGTGTCATAGACGAAGATGCTGTGCCCGATCTCGCCGTGCTCGCCGAATGCTTCGCCATGATCGGCCGCCGCGACAACCACGGTCTGGTCTCGCGCCGATCCGAGCGCATCGAGTAGCCGACCTGCCTGGCGGTCGGCTTCCGTCACTTCCTCGTCGTAGCGTTGCTCAGCCGTCAGTCCGCGGCCGTCTGCTGGATTCCCATACGGCGCGTGCGGTTCGAAAAGGTGGACCCAGAGGAAATAGCGTTCGCCCCGGTGCGCCTCCAGCCAGGCGATCGCCTCATCGACGACCTGGCGCCCGGGCCGTTCGTTGATTGCCCGGCCCTCTTTCGCCGGCGGCATGCGATCGCCGTAGGTCTGGAACCCCTTGATCAAACCGAATCGTCGATCGAGCGGGTAGGCGGCGATGAACGCTCCCGTCGCAAATCCCGCCTTGCTCAATGTGTCGGCCAGCGTCGGCGTTTTCGGATCGAGGCGCATGCCGTTATGCCGCGCGCCATGGCCGGCCGGGTAGAGTCCTGTCATCAGGCTCGCGTGCGACGTCAGCGTGATTGGCGCTGCGGCGTACGCGTGCGTGAACAGGACGCCCTCGCGCGCGAGCCGATCGAGTGTCGGCGTGTGCGCCGCTTTGTATCCATACGCGCCCACCCGATCAGCGCGGAGCGTGTCGATGGTGATGATGACGAGATTCCGGACCGTGGGTACCGTTTGCTGCTGGGCTGTTTGTGTGCTTCCACTACCACAGGCGGTGAGCGTCGCACACAAACACGCCGCAGCCAGAGCGCGCATCTCGCAAGTATAGCGATTCGCGACTCGCAGTCCGCGATTCGCTACTCGGCTCTGAGGGCCACCATTGGATCAACACGGGTGGCCCTTCGTGCAGGAATGTAGCTGGCGGCCAGGGTGACGGCTGCAAAGAGCACGCACGTTGATCCGAACGTCACCGGATCGAGTCCGCCGACCCCGAGCAGAAGGCTCTCGAGAAGCCTGGCTCCCGCTGCGGCGATCAACAATCCGATGACTCCGCCGATCGCGGTCACGGCCAACCCTTGCCGCAGCACGAGGCGCAGCACTGTCGTCCGGTCCGCGCCGAGTGCGACTCTGATCCCGATCTCTCGCGTGCGCTGCGCGACGGAGTATGAAGTCACACCATAGATCCCGACCGCGCACAGCAGCAGTCCGACAAAGCCGAGCGAGCCAGCGACCGACGCCGCGATCCGTTGAGGAATCAGTCCGAAGGCCGTGATGTCAGTGAGCCGCATCGCTTCAGTCATCGGCAGGTTTGGGTTGATGCTGCGGAGGATCGAGCGGACGTCCGGGATCGCGCTGTGGTCGTCCTTTGTGCGGAGGAGGAGCGCGACCCGCGGCAGAAACCGCTGCGCGAACGGCATATAGACGTAGGGCCCGACGTTGCCGGTAAGCCAGATCAGTCGCGCGTTGGCCGCCACGCCAACGATGGTGACCGTATGAGGGCCCGTGTCGTCGGGCACGGTCACCTGCTTGCCGATTGGGTCTTCGCCGGGCCATACCTGCGCGGCGAGCGTTTCGTTGATGATTGCGACCCACGGTGACGTCGCGGTGTCCTGATCCGTGAAGTCTCGTCCGCGCGTCAGCGACAGCTTCAGCGTGCCAAAGAGCCCCGGTTCGACGATGTTCCAGTCGGCGGGGAACGCGTCGCCGCGAGGCGGTGTCTTGCCCGGAACCTTGATGCTGCCAAGCCCCATGCGCCCGCCATCGAGCGGCAGATCCACCGACAGGGTGGCGCTTTCGACGTCGGGAAGCCTGCGGATGCGATCCAGCAGTTCGCGCACGAACGGTTCGGCCGTCTGCTGGTTGTACCCAGCCAGCGTGAGGTCGAGCTGGACGACATCGACGCGACGGTCATCGAACCCGGGTTGAATCGCCGCGGCATGTTCGAGCGCACGAAGAAAGAGCCCGCCGACAATCACGAGCATCAGCGACATCGTGACCTGACCGACCAGAAATGCATTCCGAAGGCGCAGCCGCGAAGGCGTGGCTTCACGCCCTTCACTTTTCAGCGCCGTGACCACGTCGGCACGGGAGGCCTGAAACGCGGGGACGAGTCCCGAGAGAATTGCGCTGACGAGCGACAGGACGATCGCGAAAGAGACGACGCGCCAGTCCATGTTGAAGCCGAGTGCGATCGGCACCGGAAGTTTCGGCAGCAGCGCCACCAGAAGAGTCGTGAACCATCCCGCCAGCAACACGCCGAGCAGGCCGCCGGCGGCAAAGAGAATCAGCGTTTCGGTCAGCAGCTGCCGTATCAGGTGACGACGGTCGGCGCCGATCGCCAGGCGCACCGCGATCTCTCGACGACGCACCGCCGCACGGGCGAGGAGCATGCCGGCGACATTGACGCAGGCGATCAGCAGCACCAGTCCGACGACCGCCATCAGCAGACCGAGGAAGGCTCCGATTGAAGACGTCTGTCCTGGCGTCACCGACAATGGCACCGCGATGAAATTCTTGCCCTGGTTTTCAACCGGGTATTCCTTTTCGAGGTTGGCGCCGATTGATTGCAGTTCAGCGACGGCCTGCGAGAGTGCCACGCCATCCTTCAGTCGACCGGCCATCGCGAGCCAGACGCTCTGGCGCTGATGCATCAGATCGCCTTGCAGGCGCGGCATTGCTTCCGCCACGGCGCTGATCGGCGTCCACACGTCCATCTTCAGGATTGTGGTGCCCTGAAATCCTTGCGGCGCGATCCCGACGACGACGAACGGGTGACTGTTCAGGGAGATCGTCTGTCCGACGATTGCCGGATCCGCCGAGAACTTCCGCGCCCACAGGTCGTGGCTCAAGACGACGACGTCATGCAGGCTTTCGGGGCGATCGTCGCGGTCCTGCAGGAGTCGCCCATACTGCGCCCGTACGCCGAGCACCGTGAAGTAGTTCGCGGTCACGGTGCTGCCGTAGATCCGCTCAGCCTCGCCGTTGATCGCGAGGCTCATCGGCGTGGGCTCGACGCGATACGCGTAGATGTCAGCCAGCGTCTTGGTGCGCTCCCTCAGATCGCGGAAGTTCGGATAGGAGACCGTGTCGAAGCCGCGGCCATCCTGCGTCCGTCCGATATCAACCAGACGCGACGGATCCGCCAGACCCGGCAGCGGACGCAGAAGCATGGTGGTGGCGATCGAAAAAATCGTCGTGTTCGCGCCGATGCCGATCGCGAGGGAGAGGGCGGCGGTGAGGGTGAAGACAGGGCTCTGGTGGAGCAGGCGGAACGCGTACTTGAGATCGTGCAGCATCGGAGTTTCTCCGTCGCTTCGTAACCCGAAACTCAATCTACGAAGGTGCTCGTATACTTTACGCCGCGAAATCCTGCAGGTTCCACGAAAGTGCGTAAAGCTGGGACGGTTGGCGACGGCGGGCCGTCATAATTAGAGGAGAGTCGCCGTTCGCATGCATACCTCCGCTACCCAAACCCCTTCACTCCCCATCGACCCTGTCTGTGGGATGGAGGTCGACCCGTCCACCGATCTGCGTACTGATTACAAGGGCACCACGTATTACTTCTGCAACCCGTCATGTCTCGAGCGGTTCACCGAGGATCCGCAATCGTTTCTCGAACCGCGCGAGCCGGAGCCGGTAGTGCCGGGCGCGATCTACACCTGTCCGATGCATCCGGAGGTGCGGCAGGTAGGTCCTGGCAGTTGCCCGATTTGCGGCATGGCCCTCGAGCCGGAACGGGTCACGCTCGACGAGGGACCAAACCCCGAGCTAATCGACATGACGCGGCGCTTCTACACCGCCGCGATTCTCGGATCGCCGGTCATGCTGCTGGCGATGATCGGAATGGTGGCGCCCGATTTCGTGCACCGGATCTCGGGCTGGACCAATTGGCTGCAGCTCGCGCTTTCGATCCCGGTGGTGTTCTGGGCTGGCGCGCCCCTCTTCGCGCGCGGGTGGGCGTCGATCGTCCACCGCAGTCCCAACATGTTCACGTTGATCGCGCTCGGCATCGGTGCCGCTTTTCTCTACAGCCTCGTCGCCACCGTCGTACCTGGCGCGTTCCCCTCCGGCTTCCAGATGGAGGGTCGGGTCGATCCGTATTTTGACACCGCCGTGGTCGTCACGGCGCTCGTGCTGCTTGGCCAGGTGCTGGAACTCCGCGCGCGATCCAGGACGAGTGCCGCGTTAAAAGGACTGCTCAGGCTTGCGCCGTCGAACGCGCGCCGGGTCGAGGCTGATGGTGACCACGATGTCGCGGTTGCGTCGGTTCATGTCGGCGATTTGTTGCGCGTCAGGCCCGGCGACAAGATTCCGGTCGACGGCGTTGTGACCGACGGCCACAGCTTTGTTGACGAGTCGATGGTGACTGGTGAATCGGTGCCCGTAGAAAAAGCGCTGGGCGCGCGGGTGACCGGCGGAACATTGAACGGTACCGGTTCATTCGTGATGCGTGCCGATCGAGTGGGTGAGGCGACGCTGCTGGCCCAGATCGTACGGATGGTTGCCGAAGCACAACGCACGCGTGCGCCGATCCAGCGGCTCGCGGATCAGATCGCCGAATACTTCGTTCCCGCCGTCGTGATCGTGGCCGGAATGGCCCTGATCGCGTGGAGCATCTGGGGTCCCGAGCCACGGTTCGCCATGGCGCTCGTCAGCGCCGTTGCCGTCTTGATCATCGCGTGTCCCTGCGCCCTCGGTCTTGCGACCCCGATGGCGATCATGGTCGGCACCGGTCACGGCGCTGAAGCCGGCGTGCTGATCCGAAATGCCGAGGCACTGGAGCGCCTCGAGCGCGTCGACACCCTGGTCGTCGACAAGACCGGAACCTTGACTGAAGGCAGGCCTTCAGTGTCCCGCATCGTTCCAGCCGATCTCACTCCCGTCGAATCTGGCGCGGCGAACCCGCCGGAGCCGTCGCGAACGCAGGCGGCGGTCGATCTGCTCCGCCTCGTCGCTGCGCTCGAACAGGCCAGCGAGCATCCACTCGGTCGAGCCATCGTCGAGGCCGCGCGGTTGAACAACCTGACGCTGCCGCCCGTCTCTCGTTTCGAATCGGTGACCGGTCAGGGCGTCTCGGGCGAGATCGAAGGTCACCTCGTTCTCGCCGGAACGAAGACGTTCCTGGCGGAGCGTGGCGTCGACGTGATGCCTTTGGAAGCCGAGGCGGCAACGTTGCGCGCGCAAGGTCAAACGATCGTCTTCGCCGGTATCGACGGCATGGCCTTCGGGCTGTTCGGGATCGCCGATCAAATCAAAGGCACGACTCGCGAGGCAGTCGCCGCACTTCGCCGCGAGGGGATTCACGTGATCATGATGACCGGTGACAACCGCGTGACGGCCGAGGCGGTTGCAGACGCGCTCAACATTCCGCACGCCGACGTGCATGCAGAAGTGCTCCCCGGCGACAAACGCGATCTCATTCGCCGCCTCGAGTCTCAGGGTCGCGTGGTTGCCATGGCGGGCGACGGCGTCAACGATGCGCCCGCTCTTGCCGCCGCGACGGTCGGCATTGCGATGGGCACGGGCACTGATGTCGCCATGGAGAGCGCGGGCATCACGCTCGTCAAAGGCGATCTGCGCGGCATCCTGCGCGCCCGCCACCTCAGTCGCGCGACGATGCGCAATATCCGGCAGAATCTGTTTTTGGCGTTCATCTACAACGCCATCGGCGTTCCCGTTGCGGCCGGCGTGCTCTATCCCTTCATCGGGATCCTGATAAGCCCGATCTGGGCCAGCGCCGCAATGACCTTCAGCTCCGTATCAGTGATCGCGAACGCGCTTCGCTTGAGAAGGGTTCGGCTTTAGTTATCGACTGGGTGCCGGGGGTGCCAAGAGTGCCAAGGGTGCCAGGGGTGCTTGGGGGGGCCGAGGGTGCTGGGGTGCCAAGAGTGCCACAGGTGCTCGCACTCTCCCGCGGCGCCATAGCACCCGAGGCACCCACAGCACCCCTGGCACTCCTAGCACTCCTAGCACTCCTGGCACCCTTGGCACCCTTGGCACCCAGACAAGTTTCACAGATGGGGCCCCACCTTCCGCTCGAGCAGCTCCACCAGCGCCGGCTGCAGGAAGACGAACTCGTCAGGAATATCGAGGCAAATCATCCGCTCGATCGCCGGATGCGCCGGGAACATGCGCTTGAGCGCTTCCATCTGCAGTGAATCCATGACGAAGATCTGGTCTGCCCAGTCGAGCATGCGCTCATTGACGCGGACCAGCGCATCTTCCTGCGTGCCCGCCGACCGTACATCCAGATCCTCCCGTTTACAGAAGATGCGTTCTGCCGTGGCGCTTCGGTAGCGATTGAGGCGGCAGATGAAGAGGACCTTCTTGGCGGCCGTATGGGGCATGAGAAATTTCGGGTAATCTTAACGAGGTATCCACCAACGGTCAGTACCTCAAATTAACTATGAAGCTCGCGTTTGCCGTCCTTCTCTCTTCAGTCGTGATTGTGGCATGGGTCCAGACGCCCGCGCCGCAGAATCCGGCCGGAACCGAACGGCATCTCCGCAACATCAAGCAGTTGACCCATGGCGGCGAGAACGCCGAAGCGTACTTCTCGCCCGATGGCACGCACCTGATCTTCCAGTCCACGCGTGACGGCTACCCGTGCGATCAGATCTATACGATGAAGATCGACGGCAGCGATCTGCGTAAGGTCAGCACCGGAAAGGGAAGGACCACGTGCGGCTACTTCTACCCCGGGAGCAAGCAGATTCTATTTGCGTCGACGCATGAAGCGTCCCCGGAGTGCCCGCCGAAGCCCAGTTACGAGCGCGGCTACGTGTGGCCAATCTATGCCGGCTACGACATCTACCGCGCCAATCCGGATGGGTCGAATCTAACGCCGCTCACGCGCACGCCCGGCTACGACGCCGAGGCCACCATCGCGCCCGACGGCCTGATCGTCTTCACCAGCGTTCGCGACGGCGACATGGAGATCTATTCGATGAAGTCGGACGGCTCCGACGTCAAGCGGCTGACCAACCGACCGGGGCCTGATGGCGGACCGTTCTTCTCTTGGGACGGGAAACAGGTCGCATTCCGCGGCAAAGTTCTCGCGCCAGGCGCCGAGCTCGACAGTTATCGGGCGCTCCTCAAAGAAGGATTGTGGCGACCGACTGAGCTCGAACTGTTTTTGATGAACCGTGATGGCAGCAACCTGCGCCAGGTCACCAAACTTGGAGGCGCCAACTTCGCGCCGTCGTGGCATCCCGACGGGAAGCGGTTGATCTTCGCTTCCAACAAGGCCGATCCCAAGGGCCGCGACTTCGATATTTATCTCGTCAATCTGGATGGCACCGGCCTCGAGCGGGTCACCTACAACAACACGTTCGACGGGTTCCCGATGTTCTCTCCCGACGGTAAGCACCTCGTTTTCGCTTCGAACCGCGATGGAAAAGTCGAGGGGGAAACGAACGTCTTCATCGCGGACTGGGTTGAGTAAACATCGCGCCCGTAGCGAGGGCCTTCAGCCGCGCGCCACAGGTGCCGATAAACAGATGACCGCTCGCGTTGCCACGGTCGCCGACGCTCACGCGATCGCCACGATCTACAACGAAGGCATCGAGGACGGCATCGCGACCTTCGAAACGCGACCGCGAACGACGGACGAAGTGCGGAAATGGTTTGGCACACGCTTTCCCATTGTGGTGATCGAGAACAGCGGAGGAGACGTCATCGCGTTCGCATCGACATCCGAATACCGCCCGCGCGATTGCTATTCGGGCATCGCCGAATTCTCGGTCTACGTCGCCCGGTCGCACCGAGGCTATGGTGCGGGACGCCTCGCCATGCGATCATTAATCAATGAAGCGGCAGGGGCGGGCTTCTGGAAGCTCGTGTCCCGCGTGTTTCCGGAGAACACTGCCAGCCGGGCGCTGCTCAAAAGTCTCGGATTTCGCGAGGTCGGCATCTACAAACGGCATGCACAATCTCACGGCCTCTGGCGCGACGTCGTCATCGTCGAAGCGCTGCTCACCGAGTCCTGATTGATCACCCGACGAACTCTCTTGCTCCTTGCCAGGTGCGTCGGCGCCATGGCGACGGCACTGCTGCTCACCCGCTGCGGCGGCAGTCACGGCGGGCCTTCGTCGACCGCGCCAATCGTAACCGCTATTGATCCGAACCACGGTCCTGGCGGCGGCGGCACCGCGATACATATCACCGGCGATCATTTTGCCGCCGGCGCCGTGGTCACCATCGGCGGTTCCATGGCCACGGATGTTGTCGTCGAATCGCCGACGTCGATCACCGCGAAGACGGGTATTCGCATCGCTGGCGCGTCGGACGTGACCGTCGCTGTGGGGGGCAGAACCGGAGCGCTGCCCGGCGGTTTCACCTACGACACCGATAACGCGCCGACGATTACGTCGATCACCGCCCAAGGCACGCGTCCGAACGAGCCGAAGAATTTCGCCGATCTCGACGAGGAAGTGTCGGTGGCGGCGGCCGTTGACGATCCCGACACGCCTGCCGATCGCCTGACCTTCGAGTGGAGCGCCGACGCGGGAACCATCAATGGAAGTGGCGCCACCGTCACCTGGCGCGCACCTGCCGACGCGCAAACGCCCAAGTCGGTTACCGTTACGCTGAAGGTTTCCGATCCCAGCTCAAACACGACGACCGGCACGGGCACGATTTCCTTGCACAATTCGCGGAAGGAAGTCGGCGACCTGTCGCGTCAGTTCCTGCTCGATTTTTCCGACTCGAACAGGGACGCCGCATTCGTGGTCCGCAACTTCACGAAGAGCCCCCGGTGCGAGGCGGATCGTGACGAGGAGTTCAACGAGATCGACGCGAACCGCAAAACCTATCGCATTACGGGATCCAACATCGGCGCTGCCAATGTGAAGATCGACTTCGGCGGCCGTCCGTGCTCGTACGCGCCGCGCGACGGCGACGCGTGCGCGGCAGTTCCATCCACCTGGGACAGCGTCTGCGTACCTGGGGCGACCTGCAATGCAGGTCGGGTACAGGGAATTGATTACGTGACCGCGGTCTATGAGCAGACCGAGTGGAAGCTGTGCGCCAGCTACTTCCAGAGCACCGGCCCGGTGCGACTCGGTTTTATCAAATAGTGCGTTCTGGGTGGGGCATGACCCCCAAACCTGTAAACGACTGACAATTCTGTAATCGCTCGTACGGGGCTCCGCAGCGCCGGCGCGGCAGTTTCTGCAATCGGCAACCACTTCTGAAATCGCATTTCACAGCGGCAGTTTGACATTTTTCGACCGCGGTTGAGAACGCGCGCGTCGCTATACGCACTTGTGTGCCCTTTGGTACGGTCGTTGTAGCCGTCAGGGCGAACTCCCCAAAACCCGAACAACCGACGACAGGCTCGAAGGCACAAAGTGGCCGTTTCAATCGAGGTGTGCCCGCTCGATCTCTCGTCCACGGTGGAGAAGGCAGATGGCTCAGCTGAACGAATCGACCGGTCTTGCAGCGGCAGGCGCACGAAACGCATCGTCCACCGAACGCGTGTCCGACGATGTGGCGATCTTCTCAGGGCCGGGAGCGGAGGCCGTGTTTCAGTGGTGGGTCGAGAGCAAACGGCGATGGACCCAGGGCAACCGCCTGGAAACACCCGGCGTTCAGGACGATCTTCTTGCGCCCTCGAAGATCTCGACGCGCAGTGCGTGATCGACGTTAGCGTGGCGTTCAACCTCCACGATCACCCGCGTGCCTTTGATGAGCATGTCCTTGGATGCGGGTTGCTTGTGATGCAGGTATGTCGTCTGGTCGTCGACCTCGACCACCACGATTCGTCCGGACTTGTGACGCACCTGTATGCTCGACGCATCAACCGCCGTCACGGCGCCTTCGAGCTGCCAGATCTCGAACGATTCGGGCGAGCCATGATGAGAGGCGCAACCGGTCACTGGCAGCAGTGAGAGGGCGATGACGGCGAACAACACGCGCATGTCGTCACCTGGCTAGCCGACGAACCGCGCACGGTCCAGGTTCATTGCGCATCGAGTCCCGCCGCCGAAATCACCGCTTCTTCTGCCAGCTTCGTCATCTCCAGCTGCTTCACGTGCAGAAGCTGAATGTCTCTGAGCGATCGAGAAGCGTCGAGCAGCTCGAGGATGCTGCCTTGGCCTTCGCGATAGGCATCCTCGGCCATGCGTCGCAGCGTCGGTACGCGCTGCACGAGATCGCTCTCGACCGTCGCCAGCGTCTGGCGCCGGCTGACAAACATCGCGCGCGCGCGTTCCACTTCCGCGCGCGCTTCCGCGAGTTCTGCGTTGACGGCCCGTGTCTCCGCATCGATCTGCGCCGTCGCGCGAGCGATGGCCCC
>JBPYFA010000372.1:0-14867 GCA_051986585.1 Vicinamibacterales bacterium
CTTCACGCGTCGGGGCGGCCGCTTTGTGCACATCATCGAGCATGGCCTTGACCGCCTTCTTCTGGTCTTTATTCAACCCAAAGTCGTTGGTCAGGATCTCGAGGCGACTCAGCTTGTATCCACCAAACTCTCCGCCGCCTGACCCGCCTCGCCCTCCACCCCCGCCGCCGCCGCCGCGCTGCGCAGAGGGCTGGGCCGTCATCGTCAGCAGGATCGTCGCGAGAATCGCCAGCGACGTTCGGACCGCGTTCGCGGCTCTCATTGGCCACCTCCCCGCTGTCCGCCGCGTCCACCACCACCGCCGCCACCTCGGCCCGGACTGGGCTGGAACATCCCGGCCATGATCGCGAACGCTTGTGGCGCGTTCGCTTGTTGATTCGGCTTAAGGATGGCGTAGATCTTTCCAAAGACCCGCGCCTCGATGGCCGCCATCTCCGTGGCCGCGGCCGCATACGCATCGCTCGCCGCCGCCATGTCGTTGGTGTTGTTCTGAAGCGCGAGATTGGCCAGGCGTTGACGAATCTCCAGCATCTTCTGCGCGACAGGCGCCGCGTCGCGGCTCGCATCCATCAATAGGAGCCTGACCTCCGGCGCCTGCGTCTTCGAGTCCAGCTTCAGCCGGTCGATCATCTGCTCGCCAGGCAGCGGCTCGTCCAGACTCATTTTCGGAGCGCCGCTCTCGTCCTGGCTCATGCCGCTCGAGATCGGCGCGTTCTGAGCGGCGAGGATCATCGGCACAAAGACAAACGTCGTGAAGAGGGCGAGCGCTGAGCGCCGACCCTGAGGTGTGAGGAAATCCATAGCGTTAGATTTAACCAGAAGCCGGGGCCGGAGGCTACTCGCGAACGCGAATTGCGAACTGCGAACAAAGACAAAACCCCGACGGACCGTGAAGGTCCGTCGGGGCTCTAATTTACGCGAGTCGCGCAATTCTACCAGTCGAATCGCACGGTCAGGCTCATGATCCGCGGCGCGATGGTGCCCTGCGCGAGGCCACCGCTGGTGTCCGGCACGTACTTACCGGTATTCGCGTTCGTGTTCTGCGAGTTGTTCGGCCCCGTGAACGTGTAGGACGCGTTCATGTTGGTGAACTGCACCTCGTTGAAGATGTTGAACGCCTGCAACTGCAGTTTGACCCCGCTGCTCTTCCGTCCCATCAGGTTGACGGGGAATCGGCGCGAGAGCGTGAGGTCCCACTCGTGCCACGTCGGCTGCCGAAGGATGCCGACCGGCGTGTTGCCGAAGTTGCCGATGCTGCCGTTCGGCGTTGGCATCGCAAAGGCGTCGACATTGAAGTGCACCTGATCGGCGAACGGCAGGTTCTTGTTCGCCGCGATCTGCGCCGGCGTCAGCGTGAACGGATCGCCAACCATCTGGCAACGAACGGTAATGCCGTCGGTCAGTGACGGGTTCGTGTTCTGAATACCCGCGTTGTTCGACGAGCAGGTCGGCGTAATCGGCGCGCCGCTCAGCAGTCGCGTCACACCGGAGATCTGCCAGTCGCGAACGATCGGCTTGATGAACGCGTTGTCGGTGAACGTCGGGATGTCGTAGCTGTAGTTCACGATCATGTTGTGCTTACGATTCTCGGCCGTCGGACCCCAGTAGCGTGCCTTGAGGGCCTGCTCGCCGCCAATCTGATCGGTGTAGGGATCGTACCCGGGATTCGATCCGCTGCAGCCCTGCGCGCAGTAGCCAACGCCATCGGCATAGGTGTAGGCAAACCCGGCCTGGAGTCCATGCGACAAGCGACGCTGCACGTTGAGCTGCATCGCGTTGTACTGCAGGGAGTGGGTGTAGAGATCCGGCACGAACACGGACACCGACCCCATGCCGGGGTACTTCCCGTAGAACTGGCGCAGCGAGTTGTTGTTCAGGGGCGTGTTGTTCACCAGGTTCTTCGGATCGCCGTAGACGTAGAGCGGTAACCGGTTGACGTCAACGGTGCGGCCGCCTTCCCAAGCGAAATTGCCGACGTAGGCGACCTCCGCGACGGTGTTGAAGCCGATGTCGCGCTGGAACGCCACGTTGACGTTGTACGATTTCGCTAATGGCTGGTCGAAGCCGCCTTGGTTGACGTTGACTGGTGTCTGCACCAGGTTCAGCTTGCTCGACCCGCTGGCAAATGCGGCGATGTCGGCGAACGTCGCCCATCGCAACTGGTTGCTGCAGGATACCGGACAGCCGCCTGCGAAGGAGTAGCCGCCGGTCCCGGTCGAGCGTGGGAAGTTGTAGAAGATCCCAGACGATGCACGGAGTGCCGTCTTGCCATCACCCGTAACGTTCCACGCCATCCCGACGCGAGGTGCGTAGACGAAATACGGGAACTTGAAATAGGTGCCCGGCTTCGCGCCGGGAATCCCGTCGGTCGACACGCCGTTGATGAAGTTTCCCGAGCCTGGAACGATGTTCCCGTTGAACGCGGTCGACAGCAACACGCTCGGATTTGCCGGATCGATCGCGCGCTGGTTCGCGGTCGGGCACGGCTGGTCGCCTGAAACGGCGAGCGTGCAGGTCAGCACGTAGACGCGGGCAGCCTGTGCGGCGCTCCACTGATCGGCGAAGAACCCGGTGTGGTTGTTGTTGACCTCGTAATCGGATCCGCTGTGCTGAATGCGGAGTCCGTAATCCAGGGTGAAACGCGGCGTCGCGCGCCAGTTGTCCTGAATATAGAAGTCGTTCTGCCAGTGGCGCACGGCCTTGTCGACGCGGGCGGTCAACTCGGTGTAGGTGCTGAACGCGCCGAGCAGCATGTTGGCGTAGCCGTTGCCGGTGTTCAGCGGGTTATTGGCGTCGTTCCCGAAGTTGTAGTTGCCCACATAGTCTGCCGAGCCCGGCTCGGTCTTGTGGTTGAACTCGAGGTAGACACCGGTCTTGATGTTGTGGCGACCCTTCGTGATCGACAGGTCGTCGGCCCAAGACGCGCGCGCGCTCATGTTCAGACGCGGCAGCGGCAGGTTGCCGTTGGCGGTCATGTAACCCGCGAGATTGGAGCGGTTCCCGCCGCTGGTGCTGTATCGCGGCGCGTACGGCCACTCGTCGATCTGCGGTCCGCCAAATCCGGACAACACTGGCGGATCGCTATAGTCACCAAACGGCTGCAGGCGCGGCGCAACGATGCCCAGGTTCGACGCGTAGAGCTTCGTGTAGTCGAAGTCGGATCCCACTGCGTTCTCGGGACCGGCCTTGAATCCCCAGCGGTTGTGGGTGTAGCCGAAGTTCATCTCGTTGACCATCGTCGGTTTGAGCACCTGCGTGACGGTCCCCGATGCGACGATGCCAGGCGTGTTGTTGGCCACGTGACCGGTGCCCGGCGTGAAGTTGTTGTAGCTCCACGTATCGTCGCGATCCTTCAACAATCTGAAGCTCGCGCGCGTCGCCTGCGTAAAGACCTGGTCGATGCGGATGACGTTGTTGGTGCGGCCATGCTCCGGCGTCGTGTCGAACGCGGAGTTCGACGTCCACTCCTGCCCGGCCTGCAGATTGAGGATGCCGTTGGGCATCGGCAACAGGTTGAGCATCTTCTGCCCCAGTGGGCTGATGCGATCCGCCGGGATGATGTTTCCGGGGAACGGCTGGCCGGTTTGCGGGTCGATGATCGGCTGGATCGTGCCGTTGGTCACCCGCGTCTGCGAGAAATCGCCGGCGCGTTCGAGCGCGGTCGGCAGGTTCGTACGCAGCGTCGTGGTTGGACGCTTGTCCGAGGTGTATTCCTGCGACACGAAGAAGAAGGTCTTCTTCTGCATCTTGCGGGCATCCATCACCCCTGGAATGACCAGCGGTCCGCCGAAGCCGTATCCGGAGATGTTTACGTCGTAGAGCGGTTTCGCCTGGTTATTGACCTTGCGGAAATAATCGTTCTCGTTGAACTGGTCCCGGCGGCCGTTGTACCACGCCGAGCCCTTGAAGATGTTCGAGCCGGACTTGGTGACGACGTTGATCATGCCGCCGTTGTTGCGGCCGTTCTCCGCCGTGTAGCCGTTCGAGATCACCTGGACCTCGTTGACCGCATCCATGTTCAGGTTCACGAATGCCGTGCCGCATCCACCTTCGTCGACGATGTTGATGCCGTCGATCCGGACGTCCTTGTTCTGAGACGGAGCGCCGTTGATGGTGATCTGGGTCGCGGATGTCCACGAGGAGTAATCGCGGTTCAGATTTGTGTCCTGGACGCCGGGGAGCACGGCGAGCAGGTTATAAATGTCGCGCCCCTTCATCTGGATGTTTTTCAGGTCGTCGCCGGTGACGGTCTTTCGCCGCGCACTATCGGCCACCTGAACGGGCGTGACTTCGGAGGTGACGGAGACGGTTTCACTGATCGCGCCAACTTGGAGTGTGACCTTGCCGAGATCGCGAATTTCCGCGGTCGACAGTGCAATCGCTTCAATCGTTACCGGTTTGAAGCTCGTGAGCTCTACCTTGACGGTATATCGTCCCGGATCGAGACCGCTGATTCGGAACAATCCATTTTCATTCGAGACCACCGTGCGGACGGCAGCCGTTTCACCCTCGGTCGCTGTTACAGTCGCCCCGGGCACCGCGGACCCCGAACTGTCCACAACGGTCCCAGTCAATGTTCCAGTAGTACCTTGCGCAAACGCCGACGTGGCGGTCGCGAGGCAGAGAGATGCGACCACGAACGGTAGAACCCAGACACTCCGAACGTTGTTCATTACCGGCTCCTTCCGACCAGCGTGAATTGCGGTAAGTCGCGGAATTTCGGGCGGAAAGTAACATGAATCGACTAGCCGGGCAAGGGGTTTGACGGTCCGCCTTCGGCTGACCGGCGGGCTGACGGCTGATTCAGACTGGAAACCGGAAACCGGCAACTGATGACTTGGAACTCGCGGGAAGCTGGCAGCTGGGAACTCGAAACTGACTATAATCCGGCCAGAAACGGCAAGGAGCAACGGATGCATCGACGATCGTTTGTCAGGCTGCTGGCGGCGGGGGCCGCCGCTGCCAAGGCCGCGGGATCGGACCTGGTGGCGAAAGCTGGCAGCGTAGGGGAAGCGTACGAGGACGGATTACAAATTCGGTCCGACCTTCCTGCGCTGAAAATCGTGTCGAAGTATGCAGCCGCCGCCGTCCCAGGCATGCCCGGTCCCTATCCAGGCCGGGTGATCCGGGTCAAGTCTGACAAGTGCGTCGACACGTCGACGAACACCGCCAACGACGACGTCGTGCGCGAAATGATGGCCCAGGGGATGCGGGCGCTGACCGGCACATCCACAACCGCCGACGCATGGCGGCGGTTCTTCACGCCTGCCGACGTCGTCGGGATCAAGGTGAATTGTGGTGGGTACCCGAACTGCATCTCCGCATACGAGATCGTGGCGGAAGCGGTGCGGCAACTCACGGGTCTCGGGGTCCCGGTCTCGCAGATCTACGTGTACGAGCGGTACCAGAACCAGATGGACGAGTGCAACTACGCGGCGCACTTGCCTCACGGGGTGCAAACGGTTGCGGCGGAGCGCGCCAACCGCAACAGCGACAATGCCGGCTACGATCCGGAAACGTATCTCGAGGCGGATCTGTTCGGCGAAGAAGACACTCGTTCCAACATGATGCGGCTCGTGTCGAAGCGCCTTACCAAGATCATCAACATCCCGAACATCAAGGACCATGGCGCAACCGGCGCCACCGGATGCCTCAAAAACATCGCGTACGGGAGTTTTTCGAACGTTGCCCGGACCCACCAGCGCGGAAAATCGCACACCTACTCGGTCGTTGGAACACTGGCGTCGATGGAGCCGCTTCGATCGCGCACCGTCCTCCAGATCATGGACGGCCTCCGTGGGGTGTGGCATGGCGGTCCGTTTGCGCGGACGACCAAGTACCTGTTCTATCCAAAACAGATCATGTTCGGTACCGATCCCGTCGCCATCGATCGACTGCTCCTCGACATCGTCGACAACGAGCGGAAGGCGCACGGCGCGATCTCGATTTGGGATCGCAATCCGGCGTCGCTCAAGATGGATGACACGCGCTCGCGGGATGCCGATCCGAACGTCAACATCATCATTCGCGAGCCCGGGCACGTCGAGTACGCCGCCTCGCTCGGCCTCGGCGTCTACGACCTGTCGAAGATCAAGATTCAGGAACTGACGGTCTGAGATGGCGGCGGCAATTCTGTTCCTGCTTGCAGCGGTTCCGTGTCTGTACTGGACGCAGGGCATCGAGACCCGACCCGCCGTCGAATCGGCCGGCATCAAACGGCTATGCGTGCCGTCGTCGCAGGCTGACGCGTGGCGCAAAGCCGGTTTCACGGTCACAGCGGTCAGCGACGACGACTTCGCAGCGCGGGAGGCATTGTCGGCCCCGGGGGTCAGCCCTCGCCCCGGCGTGGCCTCCCCGACTCGCGCACCGTGGATCGTCGCCAGCGGCTGGCGATTCATGCGCGCACCCGGCGCGAAGTACTCGTACTCGGCTCCGGCCGGCAAGGGCGCGCTCGCCATGGCGGAAGCCCTCGCGTACGGCGTCGATGCGGTCGTCAAAATCGATCCCGCGGATCTCGCCAGCGTCGGACCGCTGATCGCCCTCTCCGACTCGCTGCCCACCTCCGACCTCCCGCCGGTCGCAGACTTCGGCGTTGTCGACGACGGCTCGGCGATTACTGGAGAAGTGCTGAACCTGCTGGTACGGCGCAACCTGCTGTTTCAGGTCGAAAAGGGGCCTGCCGCACAGTTCCGGCTGAACGTCGTGATCGGGAGTCCGGCCTTCCCACGCGAAGACGCCAGCGATCCGAGTGCGTTCGCCCAGAAGGTCCGCGCACAGCTCACCGACGAACAGCGTAGCCTGCGCATCTACGGCAGCGAGGTCGTGATCGGCCGTCTCACCGGCGACGGCCACCGCGCGCGACTGCACCTGGTTAACTACGGCGGGCGCGAGATCGACGGCCTGCGCGTTCGCGTCCGGGGTGCGTATTCCGCTGGCGACGCGTACATCCCGGGTTCCGGTAAGGTGGCGGTGCAGGATCAGGTCGTGGCCGATGGCGCGATCGAATTCTCGCTGCCGAAGATGAGTACGTATGCGGTGGTGGATTTGAGATAGAAGTTCCCAGTTACCAGTTGCCAGTTGCCAGTTGCCAGTTGCCAGTCCCCAGTCCCCAGTTTCCAGTTACCAGTTTCCAGTTTCCAGTAAGACTGGCAGGCGGCGGCTGAACGGATGTGGGTTTCGTGTTCTCCGGGGATGGAGGTCACGGGACAACACTCGCCAACGGAGGCGCGGAACACGGTGGCTTTTTCTCGCTATCAGCCGTGCACGCGCCCTGGCCTGGAAACGGAAGAGGGCGGACATCGCCAGAGCAATATCTGGCTTACTGGAGCCACTTTCCCGTCAGCCCGCATGCACTCCTGGCGAAGATCACTGCCGCAACGGGCGGGACTTACCTTGCTCCGCAGCCACATGTCTCGGGCGACTTGAAGCGACGCCTCACTGACGCGCTCGCCGCGATACATCACAGGGCTGAACCGTGACGCTGCCTTGCGGCGCGCGAGTGAGTTCGCGCCAATTCCCTCGCCCGACCGCGAGGTCAGGGTCGCCTGTCAGCCAATCGTGCCGTCGGCTGGACAACTGTTGTCCCATCAGCCAACTCGGTCCGGACCGAGTTCGTCGGCAATCGGCTGCTCGCGCAACAGCGATGAGCCAAAAAACGCCTCGGCTTCATATGCATTGTGCGCACGACAGCGAAGTTGCAGATTGTCCGCTGTTGTTGTTCCTCCCTCCGCAAACGGGGTGACATGATGAAATTCAACAAACCCGCGTTCGCTGCACCGGCCCGCCGGACCGACAAACGCACATTGACCGCCATCACGTGCCCACACGACACGCCTGACCGCAGCAGACACGTGCCGACCATGGCTCTTCGCCACCGGTGCCGCGCGCGGACGCTCCACTCGCGCCAGCTTTGTCCTCTCGATCTGGTTGAGTAACAACGTCAGCGCGCGGTCGAAGATCGCTGCCGGATCGCCGTTGGGCACAACGTGACGCATTAGATCTTGCACCCGTCGCAGCTTGTCATGAGTGTCGCGGCTGATCGTGATCTGTATCCTGTAGCGCTCGGGTGCGAGCGGCACGACAACCGCAGCCGCCGGCGGAGGCTGAATCAGTACAGGCGTTGACTCACTTTCGAATGAGCCGGGCAGCCGGATCTCGCGGTCTGCACGCGCGTCTTTGAGGCTCCGAGATGATGGCCTGAGCGGCAACTTCCGAACCGTCGACGGCACTGCCGGCAATGGGGAGAGCTCGGCGATCTGTTGCTCCACCTCTCGTTTGGTTTTGTATGTCGCTCGCTCGAGGACGTCGCGGCAATTACGCTCGGTCAAGTGCGGCGCGAGCAGGCACACCGTGGTCAGGGTAATCGAACCATCAGTGAGCAGCGTGAGAACGAGCGGAAATCGGCGCGAGGCTCTCGCCGCCTCAATTCGTCCGTATGCCGCGTGTTCGGACAGCCGCAAACATTTGGTGCAATACACGAAGAGGGACGAATACCCCTGCGCGAGATAGAGCCGTCGCGCGTCCATTTCGGCGAGGAGCGTGATCAGATCGGCGGTCGCGCCTCGTTCCTTGGCGGCGACCACGTTCAATTCACTCAGGAGCTGTTCGTCGGTGAAGTGATCGACCGATCCGGTGTTCATGATCCCGTTGTAGCATCGCGGTTTCTGCAACGCGACGATGCTCTTGGACGAGATTTCCACAGGGCGATGCCGCGATCGCAACGTTTCTGAATGAACGTCGCACGTGCGGCATTCTGGTGCGGACTGAGAGATATTTTGAGTAATGACTCGGTCCGGTTTCAGGTCTCACTCAGAATTGTGTCAATGTGTTTTTCACGTAAGCTCAAAGTTTTTTTGATCAAGCCCGTGGGTCGGATCGAAGACCCGGGTAGATGCCGTAATACGGCGGCGACCATCAAGGTTTTCGCGTTTACCGACCCAACCGCACATCAAATGCCACGTTGGACAGCAGCCGACAGCGCTGGCATTGGAAGTCGAAGATTCGGTGCAGAGGCTCGTTGCGTAGCCATGCCTTACCGCAGGAAGGGCACTTCCGTTTTCGCTCCGCTTGATCGCTCCGGCCGAAGTGTTTCGAAAGGTAGTAGTACACGGGCACGCGCATCCTTTTCTCCAACTCGCGCGCCAGCTCTCGGCCATCCGTCGATAGCTCGCTGTCGAAACGGGACAGCTGATCGTGGGCGAAACGCTCGCCGGGTCCGGTTGCGATGAAGAGCCAGTCCACCGCCTGATACGTGTCCTGCCATGACAGCACGCTCTGGTGATTCCCTGCCTCGTTCGTCGCGGGCACCCTGTGCAGGGCGATCGGGCAAAAGCACGCGCCACATCGCAGCGGGGGTGAGGCGGTGAGGAAGTTTGTGAACAGGATCAAGAACGGCCGCTTCCGACATCTACACGGCGTGCGACCCTCAGGGTCAGTACCGAGATGCACCACCTTCGGCCGGCCAATTGCAACTGTCGCGAGTTCTCGAAGACGCTTACGGACCCACTTGTTCGCGAACCGGTTCGCGAGCGCACCTGCCTCTGGGAGGCTCGCTGTGACAAGGAGCCCACCAGCCACCTTCGCCATCGGCGTGTGATCACACACGATCTGGCCGTTGTGCAGCAACGCAGCAAGATAGCTCTGCACCTTCTCGAGGAACTCCTCCTCGTTCTTGGCTTTCCGAGCACGAAAGAGGAGTTGAGCTGTGTGCATTGTCTCGAACAGGAGTTCGGCAGGGTTGATGCGAGTCTTACTACCGCGCAGCAGCGGCTACTCGCACGTGAAGGGGTGCGTGATAGCCGGCTGATCCCGCGACCCACGTTTCCTCACGCACGATGACAACGGCATCTCGCCAGAACGCGCTGAACTTGCAACGACCGCCATGTAGGGAACGCCGGCTAAGGAGAGACGCTCCAGCTGTCACCGGATGCCATCGCGAGGCGTTTGGAATATACCAGACGTTGCATCGCTGATGCAGATCCCTATCGGCGTGGCACTACACCAGAGCTGCGGGACCTGTTTTATAGCTTCGCCAGGCGCAGTGCCCGCGTATCGTTGTGTAATCCTGGAATTCCCTAAAGTGATCCGATGCGCCTCCCGCCAGAAATTCGCTGTCATTCCGTGTCCCACCTCGCTGCAGCGTGTATGCTCACAGGCAGCGTCGCACTCCTGACCGAGGCGGGCCAGCATCAAGTAGGCTGCCAGCAGCGCGAGGATTTTCGAGATGAACACGTTCGTGCAGGATTTCCGGCATGCAGTGCGCCTGATGCTCCGAGCGCCCGGATTCACGCTCGCAGCCTTGGCAACTCTGGCCCTGGCCATCGGCGTGAACACGGCGGTCTTCTCCGTCGTCTACGGTGTGCTGCTCCGGCCGCTGCCGTATGCGGATCAGGATCGCCTGGTCATCCTCTCGGAGGAGCATCCCGGCGGGCACGCCATCATTCGCGACCCACGACTCAGCAATCTGACATTTTCGGCGTGGGTGGATCGCGCCAGGACAATTGAAGGCCTGTCCGGGTATTCTCAGCAAACCTTCACCGTCGTCAACGGGAACGACACTGAACGCGTGGACGGCGGATCGCTATCGCCGTCTGCCTTCACGACGCTCGGGGTCACACCGGCAAGAGGCCGCTTCTTCCGTCGGGAAGAAGCGATTGCCGGCAACAACAACGTCGTCGTGCTCAGCGATCGATTTTGGCGATCGAAACTTGGGACCGACCCACATGTCGTCGGCCGGACACTGCAGATCGACGGCCGCGTCCATGAGGTGATTGGGGTCGCACCTGCCTCGTTCTATTTCCCAGATCGCGACGCGCTCTTGTGGACGCCGTACGTTCTGCCACCAACGACCGACGGGGCGATGCGGATCATGCCAGCATTCGCGCGGTTGACGCCGGGAAGCAGCACGCAGCAGGCGGCGGCCGAGGGCACGGCGGCAGCACGAACCGTCAAGCGTCCGATGGCGGCGGAACTGCTGTTTGGCAAGGGCGGACCGGTCGAGGTGCACGTCACTACGCTCGCCGACAGCGTCACGCGCCGCGTGCGGCCCGCGTTGCTCGTGCTGATGGCAGCGGTCGGGCTCGTCTTGCTGGTCGCGTGTGCGAACGTGGCGAACCTGCTGCTCGCGCGAGGAACGGCCCGCACGCGAGAGCTCGCAGTACGAGCGGCGCTCGGAGCTGGGGCAGGTCGACTCGCCCGGCAGATGCTGACCGAGAGCGCAACGATCGGTCTGATCGGGGGCACCGTTGGCGTGTTCATGGCGTGGGGACTGACCAGAGCCGTGCCCGCATGGGCGCCGCAAGGATTCCCCCGGCTCGATGACATTCATCTCGACGGGCGCGTGCTCGGTTTCGCTCTCTTCCTTTCACTCGCCGCGGGAGCGATCGCTGGCCTCGTGCCGGCGTGGCGCGCATCGCGGCCGGAGCTGTCTCCATCGCTCCGCCGTGGCGACAATCGCAGCACCGGCAGCGGCGAACGGATCCGAGGAGCCCTACTCGCGGTCGAAGCCGCGCTCAGTGTCGTCCTGCTGATCGGCGCGGCGTTGCTGGTGAGAAGTTTCGTCACGCTGGCCAGCGTCGATCCCGGATACGACCCGCGGAATGTCCTGACGGCGCGCATCTATGTCACCGGTACGGCTTCGACACCCGAGCGCCGGGCTCAGCTGATCGATTCGTTGATGGACCGTCTGCGTGCGACACCGTCGGTCGCCGCGGTCGGTGCCGGCAACATGGCGCCGCTTGGCGAATCATCGTTCGTATCCGGCTTTGCCTTTGGACACACCGACGCCGGTCAGGAAATCGTCGCGCGTGCGCTGCAATATGTGATTACCGCCGGCTACGCTGAAGCGTTGAAGCTGCGCGTGAAAGAGGGACGGGCCCTCACCGTGGCCGACGAGTCATCACCAATCGAAGCCATGCTCGTCAATGAGGCGTTCGCGCGAGCCTACATCACCGATGGGCGTCCCGCAGTCGGCCGCCAATACAAGGGACTGCTCGGCAAATCCGAGATGACCACCGAGATCGTCGGCATCGTCGGCGACGTCTTGAAGGACGGTCTCGACACGAAGCCGCAACCCGAGATCTATCTCGCGTTGAACAAACAGGATAAAGAGCACGCCATCACGCGAGAGATCAACCTGGTGATTCGAACCACCGGCGATCCCAACGCGTTCGCCCCCAGCCTGCGGTCGATGGTGCGCGAGATCGAGCCGGCGGCTGCGCTCGGGCACGTCGGCACTCTGTCCAGCCAAGTGGCCGATTCGGTCAGCGAGCCGCGATTCTCGACCGCCGTGCTCGCCGCATTCGCGCTGCTCGCCTTGGGCATCGCCGTCACCGGTCTCTATGGCGTTCTGTCGTATAACGTGTCGCAAAGGCGTAAGGAGATCGGCATTCGGGCCGCGCTCGGCGCAACGCGAGGCGATCTGATCCGCCTCGTGCTCCGGCAGGGCATCACCGTCACCGTCGTCGGTCTGGCCGGTGGTGTTCTGGCCGCCGCTGTCGCTGTCCGCCGTCTGCAACCGCTGCTCTTCGGTATCGCGCCCTTTGACCTGCCGTCGTTTCTGACCATGCCGGCAATTCTTCTCGTCGTCGCTGTCCTAGCCTGCGTCATTCCTGCGCGGCGTGCAGCCGCGACGGATCCGGCGACGACCTTGAGGACGGAGTAGGTTCAGCCGTCATCAGCGATGGAGAACCCGTGGCTGACGATCCCGGCCGACGATTACATCGCTCACATGAGCAGTCCGGCGGTCGCCCAGTATCAGGTGCTCAATCGTCTGTTCGCTGCGACGCTGAGCAAAACGCGACCGCGCAGCGTGCTCATTCTCGGATGCTCGATCGGCAACGGGTTGGAGCACATCGATCCTGTCGTGACCTCTCGAGTCGTCGGTGTCGACATCAACCCGGTGTACCTGCAGCACGTCAGCGAACGGTTCCAGAATCCAGGGTTTGCCTTGGACGTGCATTGTGCCGACATCGCGGCATACGCATTCGAGCACGACGCGTTCGACCTCGTTCACGGAGCGCTGATCTTCGAGTATGTGGAATGGGTGGAGATCCTGCCGCGCGTGGTTGCGGCGCTGCGGCGTGATGGCGTGCTCAGCGTGGTCCTGCAGCGTCCATCGCCGACCAGTCCCGCAGTGACGCCCACAGCATTCAGCAGTCTGCAATCCCTGGAAGGACTTTTTCGTTTCGTCGTTCCTGAAGCGTTCGTGTCACAGGCCAACACGCTCGGGCTTGTCGTTGATTCGCGCCACACAGAGGCGCTTCAAAACGGAAAGTGGTTCGAGGTTCTTCGTTTGAGGAAGTCTGCGGATCAGGGGACGCAGTCCGCAATGATTCGCACATGACGTTCGACCGGCTCAAGGAGATTAGCCGGAGTGGCGGCGTTCAGCGATGCGTTGTCTCGAGCGCTGTCCCCGTCACGTTCAATTGACCGCCAGCTTCATCAGGAGATCCGGGTTATCGAGCAGCATGCCGGCGCCGACGACAACGGTCGTCAAGGGACTGTCGGCCACGACGACCGGGAGCCCCGTCTGTTGGTGCATGTATCGATCGAGCTTGCGCAGCAGCGCGCCGCCTCCGGTGAGAACGATGCCGCGCTCGTAGATGTCGCCGCTCAACTCGGGTGGAATCGACTCGAGCGCTTCCCTGACCGACTTGACGATGGCGCGAATCGGTTCACAGAGCGCTTCGCGAATTTCCGCGTCAGTGACGTGCACGGTGCGCGGCACCCCTTCGGAAAGATGGCGCCCCTTGACTTCGGTCGTGACCGGCTGCTCGAGCGGCGCGGCGGATCCGATCTCGCACTTGATCCGCTCGGCCGTGGGTTCGCCGATGAGCAAGTTGTACTTCCGTTTGAAGTATTGGATGATGGCCTCGTCCATATCGCCGCCGGCGACGCGCAGTGATCGGCCGTAGACGAGTCCGGCCAGCGACACAACGGCAATGTCGGTCGTACCGCCGCCGATATCGACGATCATGTTCCCCGTCGGTTCGGTGACCGGCAGTCCGGCGCCGATCGCGGCCGCCATCGGCTCTTCGACGAGTCGCACGTCGCCAACCTTCATCCGCTTGGCGCTTTCCCTGACCGCTCGGCGCTCGACCTGCGTGCTCGCCGGTGGGACGCCGATAATCATCCGCGGCCGGGAATACATGCGTCCTCTGGCCTTGCGGACGAAATGCGCGAGCATCTTCTCCGCAGCGTCGAGATCGGCGACGACGCCGTTCCGCATCGGCCACACCGGTCTGATGTTCGCCGGCGTCCGTCCCAGCATGTCGTGTGCGTCGGTGCCGATGGCTTCGATGTTGCCGCGCGCGACGTTGAACGCGACGACCGATGGCTCGTTCAGCGCCACCGTTCCCCGCGTGTAGATGCAGGTGTTCACGGTGCCGAAGTCGACGGCAATGTCCGAGGCGGTGGAGAACAGGCCCACGACGCCGTGGCAAACAAATTCGGTTCCGCTCGGTTGATGAAGAGAAATGCCTTGTATTCGCTTCCGCGAGGTCAGTTCGCCCCTTGGGAACACGACGGATCGGGCGTCCGGATGACGATTGTGATCGCGAGAGGGGTTCCGGAAACACCGACGGCTGAGCTGGTTGATGCGTTCCGCAATTCCCCGGTCGCACGTCAGCGGGTCACCTTCCGAGGCGGTGCTAAAGCACCGCGCTACGGGCGTCGGCACCATCGTCTCCGGCTTCGCGTTTGCTGACGCCGACTGCATGGAGCTCGTCGTCCTGCTCGGCTGAAGACATTCGATTACAGGGGAAAACAAACTCGCGAACCGCGAACCACGAACCGCGAACCGCGAATTGCGAACCGCGAATTGCGAATTGCGAGAGCTCTGTCATTCCTCCTGCAGCGCTCGCCGCCAG
>JBPYFA010000373.1:0-8500 GCA_051986585.1 Vicinamibacterales bacterium
CTGAGCACCTACATCGGGGCGTGGGCACTCGATGCTGGCGGGCCGCGTGCGTTCTTTCTCGTCGTCGGGTTGGCGATGATCGCGTGCGGCGTCGCGTTGGCCGCGATCCGGCGACACATTCCGTCCGTCAGACAGCTGGTGGTCGGGGTATGACCGAACGATCGTTGCTGGCCGGCATCGAGAGTGGCGGGACCAAGTTCGTCTGCGGCCTCGCCGACCATCAGTTGAACACGCTCACAACCGCGACCATTGCTACCCGCACACCCTCAGACACGTTCGATGACGTCGTCGCCTTCTTCCGGACGAACGCACCGGCCGGCTCGATCGCGGCTCTGGGAATTTCGTGCTTCGGTCCAGTGGATGTGAACGAAGATTCGCCGTCGTACGGGCAGATTCTCGCGACCCCGAAGCCCGGCTGGTCGGGTGTGCCGATCCGCAAGCTGCTCGCCGAACGACTCGAGGTCTCGCTGGTCGCGATTCACACCGACGTGACTGGCGCCGCGATCGCCGAACATTTCCGTGGAGCGGCACAGGGCCTGCGGTCGAGCGCATACGTCACGGTAGGCACCGGGATCGGCGCCGGATTCATTCAAAACGGCCAGCCGCTTCGCACGCTACTGCATCCGGAATTCGGTCATATTCGAGTGCCACACGATCGGGCTCGCGATCCTTTCGGCGGGTGCTGCCCATTCCACGGCGATTGTCTGGAAGGACTCGCCAGTGGGCCGGCCATGGAGCGGCGATGGAGTCGACGCCCGTCGGATCTGCCGAACGATCATGCGGCATGGAGGCTGGAAGCCGAGTACATCGCCGCCGGCCTGGTGAACATGATTTACACCGCGTGTCCACAGCGGATCATGGTCGGCGGCGGAATCGGTCTGCGGCTCGACTGGACTTACCTGCGTTCCCAGGTGCGGCGCTTACTCGGTGATTATCTCAACCTGCCGGAACTGACCGATCACATCAGCGACTACATCGTCCCTCCAGCGCTAGGCGATCACGCCGGGTTGATTGGCGCGTTCGTGCTCGCAAAGCAGGCGCTCGTACGCAGACAGCGCTGATGCCCTCTCGCGGAGATCGTCAGTGCGGGCCGGCCATGCGGGCGCGCATCTCTTCGAGCGGCACGTTCTTCGTCTCCCGAACCATCGTCAACACCCAGACCAGCTGTAGGGTCATCATGCCGGTGAAAAAGGCAAAGACCGCCCCCGGCGCAAACGCGGTCACCATTCCGGGGAAGAACGTCGTCAACAGCGCCGCAAACATCCAATGGGTAAAGCTGCCGAGCGACTGCCCCTGCGCGCGGTGGGTGTCGGGAAAGATCTCGGCGATGTAAACCCAGATCACGGCACCCTGTCCAATCGCGTGCGCGGCGATGAAGGCAAAGATGCAGGCTGGAACGATCGCGAGATGCCCGCTGAAGAACGCCCACGATGTGAGTCCGAGCGATGCGATGTATCCGAACGATCCAATCAGCAACAGCGCCCGGCGTCCCGCGCGATCGATGAGCCACAGGCCGACGAACGTGAACACGAGGTTGGTCAGGCCGATGCCGATCGACTGGAACAGCGCCGCCTGCGCGCCCAACCCGGTCAGCTCGAAAATGCGCGGCGCGAAATACAGAATCGCATTGATGCCGGAGAGCTGGTTGAAGAATGCGATCAGGAACGCAAGCACGATCGGCGTCCGGAGTTCGCGGCTCCAGAATCCCGACGCCGATTCCGGCTGGCGAGCGGCGGCAACGATCGCGTCCGCGTGCGCCTCGATCGCACGGTCTTCGAGCGTCGGTTCGATCTTTCTGAGGACCGCGAGCCCCGCGGCTCGATCGCGCTTGCGGGTCAGAAGCCAGCGCGGGCTTTCGGGCAACCCGACGCAGAGCGTGGTATACGCCAGCGACGGAATGGCGACGACGCCGAGCATCCATCGCCAGGCATCCTCGCCGATCGAGGCCAGCATCGCATTCGACAAGAACGCGACCAGAATCCCGAACACGATGTTGAACTAAAAGAGACCGGCCAGCCGTCCTCGATATGCCGCGGGCGCAATTTCGGAGATGTACAGCGGCGCGGCGACGGTGGAAATGCCGATACCGAGACCGCCGATCGCGCGCGCCGCCGCGAACGCAACCACATTCGTCGCCAGCGCCGACCAGAGGGCACCAATCAGGTACAGCACGCCGATCATCAGCAGCGTCAGGCGACGACCAAAGCGGTCGGTCGGCCAGCCGCCAATCAGCGATCCGATAACCGTGCCGTAAAGCGCCGCGGCAATCGCGACCCCGTGCTCACCAGGAGTCAGTCCCCACAGCGCCTGGATCTTCTGCTCGGCGCCTGAGATCACAACCGTGTCGAAGCCGAAGAGGAATCCGGCGAGGGCCGAGGTGACCGACCAAACGACAATCCGTGCCTTCATATGTGGGCATGATTGTAGTCACTGAGGGGGGGCGGAGCTGTGTTGGTTTTCGGTTTTTGGTTTTTGGCTTTCTGTTTTTGGTTTTCGGTTTCGGTTTTGCGTTTTGGTTTTTCGTTGGTTTTTAGTTTTTGGTTGGTTCTTAGTTCTCAGTTTGGTTCTTGGTTGCGCCGTTAGTCGGTTCCTGGTTTTCGGTTGAACCGGTGCACCGGACGAAACGTTACTTCACCCTCGTGGGCTTCACGTCGATGGTCACGGCGTCTTCATCGTCGTGCAGGATTGGTTGCGACTGCTTCCTCCGCAGCGCCACGACGAGCGCCACGCATCCGGTCCAGGTCGGCAGCACGTCGATCACTGGGAACAGCTCGAGGATGAACGTCGGGAGCAGGAGTGGGTGGAATCCGAGCAGCCTGGTGGTGGCGATCAGTGCGACGACATCGAGAATTTCATCGGCGAACGTCCAACCCAGTGGCCCGAGCGCAAACTGGAAGACGTCGGCGGCGATCGCGATCCCGTAGGCCGCTCTGATGCGAGATCGCGTCAGCACGAGTCCGCTCCGACCAAGCAGCCGCTCGCGCCAGCTCAGAGTGTCCATGGATCCAGTTTACGCCTGTAGCTGGCATGGAGGGACAGACGGATACTGAAGACCCTGACTCCACTGCAGCTCCCACCAGTAGCGCCACCGCGCTCGACGTTTGGTATCAGCTCGCCGGTTCCACCAGGAACTGCTCGATCTTGCCGTCGGTCGTGGTGTAGCTCGAAATACTCACCTTCGTGCCGTTCGCAAACTCGACGGCAAACCCGCGGAAGCGCATGCCACCACGGAGGCCGGTCGAGGTCTGATGCAGGCTCTTGATGTCGCCGAGCGGTGAGAGGCTCGCCGCAAAATCGTTGAGGCCTTGCTGGTCGAAGTAGAAATTTGCGTTCGCGGTAAAGAGCGATCGGTCGATGGTCCCCCGCTGAAGACCTGACAGCACACGCTTCGCGAGCGCTTCGGCTTCGGCGGCATCGCCGCCCGATGGCGCGAGTGCGGGCAGTAGCACGCCCGCGATTGCACGGCCGATCCCTGACGCGGCTGGACTCGCCTCCTGGTTGGTGAGCACGGCGATCGCGAGCTTGTCATCCGGGAAAATCCCGTTGAACGCGACGAAGCCGCCAACTTCACCTCCGTGAGAGATGAGCCGGTGCCCGTTCGTCAGGCCGATGCTCAAGCCGAGACCGTACGCGATCTCGGCGCCGTTGTTCAGTTTCGTCGGCGTCTTCATCGCGACGTACGAGGCATGGTGCAGCAGGCTCTCGTTCATCATGGACATGTCCCACGCGAGCAGGTCGCCGACCGGCATCGCCATTCCGCCATCGGCGAAGTACCAGCCGGGCGCTTCCATGATTGCCGGCCTGAGCGGCCCGAGCGCGTAGCGGAAATACCCGGTCGGCTCGAGCTGGTCGTGCGCGGTGTCGAGGTCGATCGTGTGAGCCAGTCCGACGGGGTCGAGCACGCGCGACTTCAGAAACGACCAGAACGGCTGCCCGCTCGCCTTCTCCACGATCAGGCCGACGATATTGAAGTTCGTGTTGCTGTATTGGTACTGCGTGCCGGGATCGAAATCGAGCGGCTTGGTCGCCCATTCGTGCACGATCGCCTGAGGCGTCGTCGGCTTCGTCCACGCCGGGATCGTGTAGTCCTGCGGCGCGTAATCCTGGTAGCCGGACGTATGCGACATCAGGTTGCGCAGGGTCACGTCCTTCGCGCGAGTCAGCTCCGGAAACCAGCGCGCGACTGGATCGTCGAGCGACAGCTTTCCCTCCTCCGCGAGCAGCATCACCGTCGCGACCGTGAATTGCTTGCTGATCGATCCGATCGCGTAGTGCATGTCGGGCGACGCCGGCAGCGCGGGCTCGAGACGAGCCTTGCCAAACGCGCCCACGAACACCACCCGACCGTCTCGCACGATGCCGACCGACGCGCTCGGCACGGAGGTCTTCTCCATAACATCGGCGATTGCCGCCTTCACCTTGGCGCCGAGATCGGGTGAAAGCGTGTTGACGTCCTGTGCCGCCGGCGCGGTGCCAAACGCAAGCACGACCGCGGCGGCGGCCGCAACGCTCGTGTACGACTGGAGGATTCGAGTCATGATTGCTTCACCATGGCCGCCAGTGCGAGAGCGGCAATCCTGCAAGATCAGATTCGGCAGCTGCACAAAACGTGGAGCGGCCGTCGATTTTCGATCTCCCAGAACGACTATAAAACAGCAGGACGATGAGCTACGGCTCCAGTGAACAGGAACGAGCCATCGGAAACAGGCCACAGACAGGGAGAATTCATGCCGCAGTATATGGTCGCCGTCTACCGCCGCGACGACTACGACCCATCGGTCGAAACCGAAGCGACGATCGAGGCAATACACGCACTCAATCGCGAAATGACCGCTGCCGGCGCGAGGAAGTTCGCCTGTGGTCTTTCGCCGGCCGGCACCGCCAAGTCGCTCCGAACGCAGCCCGACGGCAAGGTTCTCGTCACCGACGGGCCGTACATCGAGACCAAGGAGCACATCGGCGGTTTCTGGATACTTGAAGCCGCTGACATGGACGAGGCGCTGGCGTGGGCGCGCAAAGGTGCGATCGCCTGCCGGGCGTCTGGCGAGGTGCGCGAGATTCTCTTCCGTCCGCCTCCGACGCCAGAACACGGGGGAAGTAGGTAATACCGCGTCAAGGGTGCACGGATTGGTCAGCTGCGCGCCGCCGAGGAGGTGAATCGCACGTCCGTGCTGCGGCGAGTGGCTCCGTCGCTCGCTGGTTGTGTGGCGAACGAACGATGGCGGTGAGGCAGGGATTCGAACCCTGGGTAGAACTTTTAGGTCCTACAACGGTTTAGCAAACCGCCGCCTTCAGCCTCTCGGCCACCTCACCGCGCTCGTGCAAGTATACAGGACACAAGCACTTACGCGGAAATGATTCGTGGTGAACGATGGAGGCGAGTCGCATTCAAACCGGCGCCTTTGCCGGTAAATGCAACCCCGAGCGTGGTTTGTATCGCCGGAGCGCGCCTCGATTTGGGCACAGTCGATAGGGCACAGTCTCGGGCACAGTCGGCGCCTTCTGCACTCATAGCGTTCAACAGGGGGAGGAAAAACGAGAGAAGGCGACGGTTTCTTTGACCGCCGCCTCGGCTGCTCGAAATCAATCCGCTTTCCGCCTGAGCTCCTCGACATCATCGCGAGTGCCGCGCTGCTAAAATCGGCCACCTCCTGGTGCCATGCCGGACGACCATAACGATCCTTCGGAGCACGCGCAAATCGACCCTGAGTCGACGTTCTCCCTCATCGAACGCGCACGGGCTGGCGACGAGCAGGCGCTCGAACGGCTGTTTGCCAAACATCTGAAGCCACTGCAGCGATGGGCCAGCGGTCGACTCCCAACGTGGGCGCGAGATCTCGCCGACACCGATGATCTTGTCCAGGACACGCTGCTGAAGACGTTTAAGAGGATCGAGCGCTTCGAGCCACGGCGAGTGGGTGCGCTGCAGGCATATCTGCGCAACGCCGTGCTCAATCGTTTGCGTGATGAATTGCGTCGCAAAGGGCGGGAGCCAGCCTCAACGAATCTCGACAGCGTCGATGTCGAATCTGCCGAGTCGCCGCTTGAACAAGCGATCGGGCGCGAAGCCGTGGCGGCCTACGAAGACGCGCTCGAGCGGCTCAAGCCTGAGGAACGAGAGGCGATCATCGCCCGGGTCGAGTTGGGCTACAGCTATGACGAGCTGGCGGTCATGCTGAACAAACCGACGGCGGATGCCGCCCGCAAGGCTGCCGAGCGCGCCCTGGTCCGCCTCGCCGAGGAGATGAAGCGTGGACGCCAGTGAGCGCAGCGTCCGCGATCTTGCTCGCGCAATTCTCGACGGGACGCCTGTCGATTGGCAGGCGGTTGAATCGACTGCCAATGAGACCGACCGACCGATCTTCGAGCAATTGCGACGGCTCGCAACCCTTGCGGACTTCCATCGGGAACACCGCACCGATGACGAGCGCGCACCGCAGTCGAGGACGTGGGGCCACCTCCGCGTCCTCGAGGCTATTGGCAGCGGCGCATTTGGACATGTGTACCGTGCCTGGGATACACGTCTCGATCGCGAAGTCGCCCTGAAGCTCCTGCCCGCCGACTCGGACGTCGGCAACGCGCGTGCATCTTCGATCATCGAGGAAGGCCGCCTCCTGGCTCGCGTGCGGCATCCCAACATCGTGACGATTTACGGCGCCGAACGTATCGACGACACCATCGGTCTCTGGATGGAACGGGTGGAGGGCGAGACGGTCGAGCAGCGGCTGTCACGGCAATCGCCGATCGAGCCATCGGCCGCCATTGAGATTGGAATCCAGATCTGTCACGCGGTTTCTGCGGTTCACAAAGCCGGTCTTCTGCATCGCGACATCAAGGCGCAGAACGTGATGCTGGCCAGCGACGGACGAGCGGTACTGATGGACTTCGGGACGGGCCGTGAACTCGTCAGCCCGTCTGCTTCCGTGACCTCGCTCGCGGGCACTCCCCTCTATCTCGCGCCGGAGTTGCTTCGCGGCGGCGACGCCACGATTCAGAGCGATGTCTACAGTCTTGGCGTGCTGCTCTATCGGATGGTCACGGGCATGTACCCGGTGCACGCACGCAGCTTGCCGGATCTGCGCCTCGCCCACGAACGCCTCGGCCGCGCCGATGACGCCGAACCGAGGCCCGGCATGCCGCGGCGATTGGGGCGCATCGTCGGTCGCGCCATCGATCCCCGGCCAGAGCGCCGCTACCAAAGTGCTGAAGCACTCGCCGCCGCGCTCGGCAGGCTCAGACGGCCGGTATCAGTGATTCCGCTGAAATACGCCGCGGCCGCGGCAGCAATGCTCGTCTTCATCGGTTTGCTGCTGGCGGAAGGACCTCTGCGCCGCTACAGAGGGCCGCGATCCAGTCAGGCGACGTTTGCGGAAACATCCACCGTTTCAAAGCGCTCCAATGGTCCGGCGATCGCGGTGCTCCCTCTGAAGAACCTGAGTGCCGAGCCGGGGAGCGAGGAATTCGTCGACGGCTTCACAGAGGAGATCATCAATGGCCTTGCGGCGAGTGAGCATCTGCAGGTCCGCTCGCGGACGTCCTCCTTTGCCTTCAAGAACACGCCGAACGATCTTGCTGATGTCGCCAGGCGGCTCAATGTGAGCCTGGTGCTCGAGGGATCGGCTCGGCGCTCGAAACAACGATTTCAAGTCGACGCGCGACTCGTGCAGGCGTCCAGCGGTGCCACACTCTGGAACGACAGTGTCGAAGCAGACGTCGGCGATGTGTTCGGCATCCGCGATCGCATCACTCGAGGCATCGTCAGAAAGCTTGGCGTGACGCTGGCGCGTGAGCGGCCTCATTACGAGGTCAACGGACAGACCTACGGCCTCTACCTGACCGCCCGAGCACTCATCAGTCGCCAGCGCGGCATCGGTAGCGTGCAATCCAGTCAAAAAGCTGTCGATTACCTTCAGCAGGTCATCGCGTTGGATCCGGCATTTGCCCCGGCGTACGCAGGGCTCGCGGATGCCTATGCCTATATGTCACTTCCGACCTACCAAGGAATGCCGGCCAACAAGGCGCAGGGCTTGATGCGGAGCGCTGCGCTCAAGGCCCTGGAATTGGATCCGGATCTCGCGGAAGCGCACGCGGCGATGGGAGTTGTGTCGTCGCGTGATCTCGATGGGGCAAGCTCGGAACGGCACTTCCAGCAGGCCATCGCGTTGAATCCCAGTCTCAGCCAGGTGTACACCAGTTATTCATTTTTCACGCTTCGACCGCTGCACAAGTTCGAGGAGGCAGAACAACTCCTCAACGGCGCGCTGCGCACCGATCCGCTTTCTCTGGACGTATGGCGCGAAATCGGCGAACTCCATTTCACGGTCGGCCGATACGATGAGGCGATCGATTTGTTGCAGCAAGTGCGAGCCGTGGATCCGCAGCTTCTGGATGCGGCCGTGGTCCTTGCCCGCGCGCTGGCGTGTCGCGGGCGCGTGCAGGAAGCACTGGCGCTCTACGACTCGTTAGGAGGAGGGCCACCACACTATCATGCGTACGCGTA
>JBPYFA010000374.1:0-22510 GCA_051986585.1 Vicinamibacterales bacterium
TGGTTCGATGGTTCGATGGTTCGATGGTTCGATGGTTCGATGGTTCGATGGTTCGATGGTTCGATGGTTCAACGATTCAGCGATTCAAGGATTCACGATTAGCGATTCAAGGATTAGTGATTCGCGATCAGCGATAAGGGATTAGGGATTCGCGCCACACGCCGGCGCCGCCGGCGCCTTCCATCCTGACAACTGCGGCACACCGGGATTCGCGGCCTGGAGTTGCCTCAGCTTGTCGAACGCGACATCGATGTCGTGGCACGGGGCATCGACTCCGGCAATCACGCTCGGCGTCGGGTCCGCGTCCCCAATCAGCGCGTCGTTCAGCCGGCGCGCGAGATCGCGATGCGCGGCACCGATGCCACCGGGGCCGGCGACGATCTCGGTGAGCGTGGCATCAATCGGCTGCCCCGCGAACGGCGTTCGGATCTGCTGAATGAAGTTGAACGCGTTGTACGTGGCCGTGATCCCCGCCACCATCCGCTGCTGCAGGTGGAACTGCCGCGCCAGTGCGGCCGCGTCAACCGGCACGCGCGGGTCCGGCACCACCTCGAACGGCTGCGAGTAGCTGCGGCCGTTCACCGTCAGTTTGGCGTTGTAATTACCGGGGACCACCATCGGACCAACCAGCGTCGACCGGTACGTCAACCCTGGCAGCGCATGCCAATTCAACGTGTACTCGCGATAGTCGAGCAGCGCACCGAAGTATCCGAAATTCAAGGCTGGAGGATCGGGGTAGCGCAGATCCCAGTTCACGCGATGCATCCCTGCACTGGTCGGCAGGACGGGCGGCGGAGCGAGCCAGTACTCGGGCACATTGATCATCGTCGTATCCGAGGGCGGGGCAACGCTGGTGTATTCGCGGATCGTCGCTCCGGCGCTGTCGGTGATCGTCAGCGAGACGATGCCCGACGCCCCCGAAGGCAGGTAGTAATCGATGATCGCCCCTTCCAGCGGGTTCTCTCCAACTTTCATCTCAGGCGGCAGCGGCGTGTCTTGTGTGTTGTCCCACCGTGCTCGCGACGCAGGCGCCGGTTTGAACAGGAACGCCGAGCCGTTCGCCGCCATCGCGGTACGGACCTGTCGCAGCGGCGACACGTCGTCGAGAATCCAGAAGCCGCGACCGTAGGTCGAGATCACCAGATCGTTGCCGTGGACGGTCATGTCGCTCACGACCGTAGACGGCAGATTCAACTGGAGCGATTGCCAATGGTCGCCGCGATCGAACGACACCCACGCGGCTCTGACGGTGCCAGCATAGAGAATCGAAGGATCGACCGGATCCTCGCGTACGACACGCGCCACGGCGTCGTCGGCAAGCCCGTTCGAAATCTCTTGCCAACTCGTGCCGAAATCGGCCGTGCGATAGAGGTGAGGACGGTTATCGCGCGAGAGAAGCGCGACGTATGCCGTGCCGGCGTTGGCATGCGACGCGTCGATGACGTTGATCGCGCCGAGCGGCAATTTCGGCGGCGTCACGTTGTTCCATGTCTTGCCGCCGTCGCGGGTGACGTGAACCAGGCCAGTGCTCGTACCCACCCACATGACGCCCTCGGTGACGGGCGAAAGCGCCAGCGTCTGAATCGATCCGCCCGCAGCGGGTCCCGCCACCGACCCTCCACCGGCGGTTTGTTCGGCCGATAAGGCCACGCTGGCCGGCGCCGCCAGATCCGGACTGATCGACTGCCACGTCTTGCCACGATCGGCGGAAGCGAGCACGTGTTGCGCGGCCATATACAGCATGCGGCCGTCGCGCGGTGAGAATACGAGCGGCGGCGCGCCGCCGAAACGATCTTGCGGCGCCGGCTGATACAGGACGATCACCTGCCCGGTCAGGCGGTCGTAGCGGCGCAGCACGTGATACCAGCCCTGCGTATACATGTAGCGCTTATCGAGCGGGTCGGCGATCAGGAATCCATTCTCAAAACCGCCTGCCGGATACCAGTCATTCGGACGAATGATGCCGAAGTCAGTCCGACTCGCGACACAGGCGGTGCCAGAGTCCTGCTGCGGCCCGCACACGTGATAGGGGAAGTCGTAGTCAGTGGAGACGCGATAGAACTGACCGTTGACGAGGCCGTAGTACGGCGTCCACGTGTCGCCGCCGTCGACGGTGATTGCCGCACCCTGATCGACACCGGAGAACATGCGCTTTGAATTCGTCGGATCGATCCACAGGTACCGCGGATCGGCGCCGCTTGGGGCGCCCCAGAACGCCACGAGGTGCTGGCCGCCGTCGGTCGATCGGTAGATCGCGGTTCCCATGATGTACACGACATCGGGGTTCATCGGATCCGCATACATCTTTCCGCCGGCGCTCGCGAGTTGCCGAGTGCCCAACGTCCATGTGTCGCCACCATCGTCGGAACGGTAAAGGCCGCGATTGACGCCGCCGCGGCCGCCCGTGCCGGCGAGCGCGTACAGCCTGCGCCCGCGTGTGCCGGACGCGACTGCGAATGCGCTGAATCGCGCACCATCCCCCAATCCCTTGCTGCCCACCGGCTGCCACGTGGCTCCACCGTCGGTAGAACGGTGCGCGGTTCCGTTGACGAGGAGCGCATAAACGATCCGCGGCTCTCGAAAATCCTGATAGACGTCGGAGGCACCGGTCGATCCGTCCGTTGGCAGAACATGCGTCCAGCTGCGACCGCCATCGGTCGAACGGTAGACGCCGCGCTGGGCGTTCGAATCGTTCGCCGCCGGAGCGAGACCCGCGCCAAACGCGGCGCGTGGTCCCAGCGCCGCGACCAGCACGTTATCGGCGTTGCCCGGATCAACGACGATGCCGCCGATGTATTGCGACGCGGCGAGGCCGATGTTCGTCCATGTTTTGCCGGCGTCGGTCGACTTGTACATGCCGTTGCCGGTGGTGAAAGACCACGTCACCTGGCTTCCGGTGCCGACATAAACAACGTTCGGCGACGACGGCGCCACGGCGACGGCGCCTACCGACGCCACATGCACGGCGTCGAAAATCGGCTTCCACGTGGTGCCGCCGTTCGTCGTTTTCCAGACACCCCCCTCGGGCATCCCCGCGTAGTACGTCGTCGGGTCGCCGGGAATTCCGGCTGGCGCCGAGATGTAGCCGGAACGGGGCGGACCGATGGATCGCCACTTCAGGTCACCGAAATATGACGGTGTGATTTGTTGCGCGTGGGTGATCGTGAGCGTACCTACGGTTACGGCGGCAGCGGCAATAAAGATGGTGCGCATTCTGCCGAGCATAGTAGCGCTACTTCCAGGTTCGCGGGCGCGGATCTACGGAGTAGGCGGAGAACACGGAACAAGCTTTAACACGGAGGCACGAAGGGCCTTCACCGTTGCCGAGCGAACAGGTCCCGCATGGCTTCCGCGAACTCTTGCACGATGACCGGCATTCGATGAATGAACTCCTGGATCTCGGAAATGTGGTGCGAAGCAATCCAGACCACGACCGCCATGCCGGTCAGCCAAATTGCTGCGTTCCAGAAGGCATACAACCCCGGCTGCCCCGGTCCTGGAAGGTTCCACGACCAATGCTGCACGGCGCGAATCGGGGAGACCACGATCTGGTAACCGACGAGCAGCATCAGCGCACCGGCCCAGGTGGGCACATTATCGGGCAGCCGCCACGCGAGAATGCCACCGGTATTCACGAGCGAAATCATCATCGCTGCCAGCGTCACGAACAGTGCGAGGTGCGCCAGCGCGAAGAACGGCGCAATCGCCACCGTCCAGGGTGGCGGTGCGTAGCCTGCAACTGGACGTGGCGCCCATCCGAAGCGCCGCCACTGCCGCTGCTGTTGGCGCCACTGCCGACGCCATTGACGTTTGCCATCGGCGTACTGCTTCTTCGCGCGGTCCATTACTTCCTTCGCGTTGAACGGCACGCCGCCCGCGGCGGCTCGTTCTTCACCCGTGCGCGCCTCGGGAATGATGAACATCATCGCCACGTAAAAGAGAATGCCGGCCCCTCTGCTGAGCGCAGCGACAACGACAAAGCCGATCCTGACAAACGCCACGTCAATCGCGAAATAGGAAGCGAGGCCGCTGCAGACGCCGGCAATCATCGCGCCCTCGGGATTGCGAAAGAGCCGCTTGGGGGGCTGATCGGCGTGGGGCGCTTCTCCGCCTTTCGAGGTGCCGCCCCTTGCGTTCTGCGCGTCCTCTGCGTCAGGCGGCTCGATCGGCCCCATCTCGCGGACGATCTGTTCGACCTCCGCGGCGGTGACGACGGATTTGTGCGGCGACAGGAATTTCTGGCACTTCTCGGCAATGGCCTGTTCGAGATCGGCCATGATTTCGCTGCGATCCGGGTTCGCGCCAAGCGTGCGATCGGCGCGTTCCAGGTACTCGCGCAGCGCGTCGTATCCGCTTTCGTCGAGCTGGTAGGCGTTGCCGTTCAAGTTGATGCTGATGACTTTCTGCATGGCTATCGTCCCAGTTGCGTGATCGTGGCGTTCAACTGCTTCCAGTAGTCATTCAGGTCGGCGAGCTGTGACTTTCCCTTGGTGGTGAGCTCGTAGTACTTGCGCGGCGGGCCGGCATCCGATTCCTGCCACTCGTAATCGAGCAGCCCGTCACGGCGCATCTTGCTCAAAAGCGGGTACAACGTTCCCTCCTGGGTCGAGAACTCCGTCTCGCTGAGCCGGTCCAGAATGTCGGCCGCGTAGACTTTGTCGGCGGCCACGATCTTGAGGATCAGAAACTCGAGCAGCCCTTTTCGAATCGAGGCGAACTTTTCGGGCAGACCCATTCTTTTACGAAGCTACCTTTATTAAACAAGGTAGCTTCCGACAGCATCATTGTCAAGGCACGGCGTTCCGCCTTCCGTCAGCCACCTCGCGGATGAGGTCAAACTGCGGTTCGCCGAGACGGTCGCTGTAATAGGATTGGAGCAGATTGCCGGCCTCATCCATCAACCAGTCACTGGAATTTCTCGCCGGTGGCGGCACAGTCGGCGAACTGATGCGCGCGCACGACTGGTCTGCGTCGCCGCTCGGACATCCGGCCACCTGGCCTCAGTCCCTTCGGAGCGTGGTCGGACTGCTGCTGCAATCGCAGTTTCCGATGTTCGTTGCGTGGGGCTCCGAGCTCGGGTTCCTCTACAACGACCCGTATGCGGAGATTCTCGGCGCCAAGCATCCGCGCTCGCTCGGCATCCGCTTCCACGACATCTGGTCGGAGATCTGGCCGGATATCAGCCCGTTGATCGACGCGGCGATGGCAGGCCAGGCCACCTACCGCGAAGACCTGCCGCTGGTGATGAACCGGAAAGGTTACGACGAGCAGACGTGGTTCACCTTTTCGTATTCGCCGGTCCGCGACGAGAGCGGCAAGGTGGCCGGCATGTTTTGCGCGGTGTCCGAGACCACGCAAAAGGTGCTGGCCGAACGGGCGCTGCGCGAGTTGAACCAGACACTCGAGCGCCGCGTTACCGAAGCGGTCGCCGAGCGCAACCTTCTGGCTGACATCGTCGAGGGCACGAACGCCTTCGTACAGGTATGCGATCTCGAGTATCGCTGGCTGGCGATCAACCGGGCTGCCTCCGACGAGTTCGAACGGATCTTCGGCCTCCGGCCAAAAGTTGGCGACTCCATGCTCGACGTGCTCGCGTCGCTGCCCGACCATCAGCGGGCGGTCAGGGCAGCGTGGCAGCGCGCACTGGCCGGTGAAGAGTTCACCGCGATCGAGGAGTTTGGTGACCCGTCTCGGGATCGCCGCAGCTACGAGATGCGGTACAACTCGCTCCGCGATCGCGACGGCAACCAGATCGGCGCCTACCAGTTCGTCTACGACGTGACCGAACGCTTGCGCGATCAGGAGCGGTTGCGGCAGGCAGAGACCGCGCTGCGTCAGGCACAGAAGATGGAGTCGCTCGGCCAGCTGACCGGCGGCGTGGCGCACGATTTCAACAATCTTCTCGCCGTGTTCGCAACCGGGCTGCAGCTGCTCGAACGCGACGTCATGGGTCCGCAGCGCCAGCGCATTTTCGAAGGCATGCGCCGGGCCTTGAGCCGGGGCACGGGCCTCACCCGGCACCTGCTGGCCTTTTCGCGCCGCCGCCCGGTCAATCCGGAATCGATCGACATTGCGGGTCACCTCCGCGGCATGCGCGAGATGCTCAACGGCTCCCTCAGCGGCCAGGTCAGGGTGGAGATGAATCTCGACTCGGACGTCTGGCCGGTTGAGATCGACGCTGGCGAGATGGAGCTCGCGATTTTGAACCTCTGCGTGAACGCCAGAGACGCGATGCCAGATGGCGGCGTCATCACAATCGCCGCGAAGAACATCGAGCACGCGGACGAGCACGGCGAGTTGCCCGACTTCGTGAAGCTCACGGTTGCCGACACTGGCGTCGGCATGCCGCCAGAGGTGCTGGCTCGGGCCTTCGAGCCGTTCTTCACCACGAAAGAAGTGAGCAAAGGATCAGGATTGGGCTTGCCGCAGGTATATGGCTTCGCGCAGCAGTCCCGCGGTCAGGTCAGCATAGAGAGCCAGGTCGGCAGCGGAACGACAGTCACCCTGTTGCTGCCACGATCCCTGCGGACGCCGGTCGCAGCGAGAGCCGCGGACAGCATCAGCACGTTGAGCGCCAGTGACGATGGCTCACGAAGAGGACACGCGCTGCTGGTCGAGGACGACAGAGAAGTTGCCGCCCTCACGCGCGAGATGCTGAGCTGTCTCGGTTTTGCCGTGACGCATGTGGCCAGTGCGGACGCCGCGCTCGGCGCGCTCGCGAACGATCGAGCGATCGACATTGTGTTGTCGGACATCATGATGCCCGGCGGCGTCAGCGGTCTCGAGCTGGCGCGCGAAGTCAAGAGGCGACACCGCCACCTGCCGGTCATCCTGACGACCGGCTACGTCGAAGCTGCCTCGAGGATGGAAGAAGAAGAGTTTCGTCTGCTGCCGAAACCCTACAGCCTCGAGGCACTGGCCGAAGCGCTGGGAGTTGAGGTCGTCGAATAGCTTCAGAGGTCTGGCCGTGACGCAACCGATCGTCTCGAACCGAATCGGCCTGGTTGTCGTTCACGGAATCGGCGACCCGTCTGCAGGCGAGACACTTCGCGACCTGACCGACGCGCTGGAAGCTGAAGGAATCGCCTCGTTCGACGATACCGTCCGTGAGCGGCGGCTTCGCGATCTGCTCAGCCGCGGCAACCGTCTCGCGTTTTTCCCCGTCACCCTCAGGACCGGAGTGCTGAAGGATCACGAGAAGCGGCTGCAGCGTGATGTGATTGCCGCCGAGGTGTTCTGGGGATCTGCAAGCCAGCTGGCACCCGGCAAGTGGGGTGTTCTGCAGGGCACCGTATCGCTGCTGCTCAACGTGCCCACGCTGGTGATGAGCGCGCGCGGCGAGAAGAGCATCGTCACATTTCTAAGCTGGTGGGCGTCGATGCTGCTCGCATCGGCGGCGTTCGCGTTGAACGCGGTGCTGATGCTGACACTGGGTACCTACATCGCCATCTGCCACATGGTCGGCGCGCCGCCGGGCCGATGGGAGCTGGCCGCGCCGATCGTCGCAGCGGCGCTCACTTTCGCCTTCTCCTGGAGTCGATGGCTCTGGTTCAAAGAAGCGTGCATCGCCTTCCGGGTGGTCGGCCCCGCATGCCTGGTCGCCTGGTTCTTCGGCGGCGGCACGCTCGAGCGATTCGCGATTGTCACGGTTCCGGTTCTGAAGTGGACGATATCGCTCGTCGCCACGCTCGTGCTGCTCGTTGGCGTGGCCTTCATCGGAGAGCGGCTGCGAGGCAAACGCGCACACGAGTCCCTCACCGCAACGCTGACACTCTGTCTCCAGTTTGGACTCTGGACTCTCATCGTCCCACTCGCGTGGCAGGGGCTGTTCGCAATGATTCCAGCCGGCGGACAGCAGCAATGGATGCTAGACGCGTTCGGCTCGGCCGCCGCATCGAACGGGCTGCAGTGGTGGCTGGCATTGGTCGTGATGGCCGCGTTCGTGGTCGTCACAGCGATCCGGTGGCGACAGGCGATCGCCGCCGAGCGACAAATCCAGACGAGCCACCCACGTCATGCGACGGCGTCGAGCGTCCGGCCCGCCGATCGACTGATTCTCCATCCCATTCTGGCGGTGACGCTGTTCGCGTGCGTCATGCTGGGTTCAGCCGTCGTTCTGCTTGCCGGGCTCGGGGTCCACGGGATCGCGCCTCTCCAGGCGCTCGCAAAACGGTTCGACAACCCGAAACTGGCCGGCGCCGCGATCGTCATCGTCCCGCTGCTGACCAAACAGCTGCGGCAGGCGCTCGATCTCGCCTACGACGTGATGTTCTACCTGTATTACGTGACCGAGCCGGGGCGGCGTCTCTTGAGCCGTACTCGCGAGTCCGAAGGCAGCGACAACCCGGTGCGATCGCGGTTCTACTCGGTGGTGAATTACCTCGTCGAAGAGGAACGGGTTGGTGAGCTGGTAATTCTGGCGCACAGCCAGGGAACCGTGATCGCCCTCGACGAGCTGGCTCATTCGTGGTCCATCGATCGGCAGCGATTGCCAATGATTCGGCTCGTCACCTTCGGTTCGCCGATCACGCAACTCTATCAATATTACTTTCCGCACTTCTATCCACACTGGAAGAGCAATCAGTGGATGGTCTTCTTCAGCCGCCTTCACGAATGGAACAACTTCTATCGTCTCGACGACTACGTCGGGACGACCATCGATCCTCCGCCGGCACTGCAAGGAAGCTTTCATCAGGAAGCGGTCGGCCTGGGTGGCCATACCGGCTACTGGCGCGATCAGAGATTCCTCGCTGCCCTGAAGCGGCAGGTATTCGACATGACCTCGGTCAGGTTGTAGACACGCTTGCGAGCTTCGCCATCCAGTCAGGATCACGACCCGATTTCGACGGTTGGGATCACCACTGCCGACAGGCCCTTGCTTCTTGATCGCTGCCTGCGTTCTCTCATGCGTCAGATCGACTCTCATCGGCAGCGCGTGCGCCTCATCGTCGTCGACGCATCGATGCGCGCCGAGAACGAAGCACACGCGCGGTCCGTGGTCACGTCGATCGCCCGCTCCAGCGATCACGGCATTACTTTCGCCGGACGCTCAGAGCGCCAGGCAATTCGCCGCCGCTTGTGCACGACCGCCGACACCCACCTCATCGATCTCGCGCTGCACCCGGGAGCGTCCGGCAATCGGAACCTGATCATTCTGTTGAGCGGCGGAGAAAATCTGCTGCTCGTTGACGACGATGTCGTGTGCGATGTGTGGCGGCCGCGGTTGTACCGGACTGGATTCGGGCTGTGCGGACACGTTGAGGAAAGGGAGATCGCCTTCTACAGAACACGGTCGGCGGTCTGCGACTCTCTTATGCCAGCAACCGTGGGCCTGTTGGACGCTCACGAGAGAGCGCTCGGTCGAACGGTAAAGGCGCTGGGAGACATGGGGAACGTCGACGCGACCGCAACCGCCTGCGAACACATGCAACAGGCAGTGCAAGGAAGCAGTCGCGCCCGCGTGCGGATGACGTTCAGCGGAATCGCCGGCGATGCCGGCGTGAACTATCCCGATCGCTTTCTGTTCAGTACCGGACGTTGGGCCACCGTCCTGAAGCAAAGCCGCGCGACGCTCCATACCGCGTTGCACTATCGAGAGATCTGCAAGATCGCCAATCGCTATCTGCTGATGCACGAAGTCAGCTGCATGGCGGCGTGTATGGGCCTTTCGAACACGTCGCTGGTGCCGCCGTTCCTGCCGGTCGGAAGAAATGAAGATGGCCTCTTTGGCGCGACTCTGTCGGCGGCCGATCCATCAACCGTCAGCTGCCACGTGCCTTACGCCGTGCTCCACGACTCTACTCGCCCGGCACGATACAGGCTTTCGATGTTTCCGTCGGCCAAAGAGACCCGAACTGCCGATCTGCTGATTTCGCTCGTTCACTTATGGTGGCGCTCATCGCACGGTGTTGACCCAGTGCGACGGCTGACCCGGCTGGGGCAATGGCTCGGTGATTTCGCTGGTCTCGAGAAGCGGCAGTTCGTCGACGCCGTGACGGTCGCCGTTCTGGCCAGGCGAGAACGTGAACTCGGCCTGATTGAAACCATGCTCGCATCGGGCGCCGAATGGCCGGCATACTGGCAGCAGGCATTGCAGGCCTATCGGCGCGAGCTCGCGAAGAATCTGCAGCTGCCAGGCTTTGCGTTGCCGATCGAGTTTCAGCGCACGTCGAGTCGCGCAACAGGTTGGCGAGCGTTTCAGAGATTCATGCGATCTTCCGCTGAACTGTTCACGGCATGGCCAACGCTATGGCGGAAGGCGCGGACGACGATCGGGACGCTCTGACCTGACGAACGGCAGCAGAGCGTGCGACCACATGCGTGACGCATCCTTCAGGTGCTCGCAGCCCGACAGCTTGAAACAGGTCTCCCCCGGCATAACCACCGACCTGCACGAAACCGCATCGGTCGACCCTTTTCGTTGGCGCTATTCATGACCGCTCGATCCGATGCTGAATGTCGTCCGCGCGTTGGCTGGCTCTGAACTCGATGATTCTGAAATCTGCCAGGCCGAGCTTACAAAACGGGTCTTCCTTGACGATCGCCTCAATCTGCTCGCGACTCTCGCCGACGGCGATGATGATGCCGCCGTCGCGCGGAATCTTCCGGCCTGAAACCAGGAAGTTGCCGGCTGCGTAATACTTCTTCAGAAAGTTGACGTGCGCCTTCATGCGCGCATCGATCGCGGGCAGGTCGGCCTTGTAGATGAGTTCGATGACGAACATACTGCGCGGCAGCTTGCCTGAAATGCGGTACGGCGTAAAGCGTTCCCTGAGGGCCGGGCGATCTGATCGCGCGGATGAGAACAGCGGACCAAGATGAAGATTGAGGTTCTACATGCGTCAAGCGGTTGTCTCCACCATTCTGACCGTCCTCGCTGGTCTTCCCCTGACCGCCGGCCCTGTCGTCCGCGCGCAATCGGCTGGCACCCAGGCGATTGATCTCGCCGAGCGGCTCACTGCCGGAAAGCTGAGGGCCGTAAACCGGGATGTAACGCCGCTCAAGGGCGACCGCCGCGGCGTACACGTTTCGGAGAAAGAAGGGCCCGGTGTCGTGTGGATCGAGGGGACCGATTTCTCAGACGGGACGATCGAAGTGGATGCGCGCGGACGGGATGTGCTTCAGCAGAGCTTCCTCGGGGTGGCATTCCATCGCAAGGACGACAACACCTACGAGTCGGTGTATCTCCGGCCGTTCAACTTTCGCGCGAGCGATCCCGATCGCCATCGGCACGCGGTGCAGTACATGGCGGTGCCCGACTTTGACTGGCCACGACTACGCAAGGAATTCCCGAACGAATTCGAACGGCCGGTGGATGCAGCCTTGGGTCCGACCGACTGGGTCCCGCTCCGTGTCGTCGTGCACGGATCGAACATCCAGGTGTTTGCCGGTCCGGTAAAGAACGCGACGCTCGAAGCGCGTAAGCTGGGCGCGAGCGGCAGCGGCCAGGTTGGACTGTGGGTCGGGAACAACAGCGACGGCGATTTCGCCAACCTTCGGCTGACGCCAGCGAAGTGAGCCTATTCCCGCGCGCTGCGGGCTTCGAGCGGCGGCTGCCTTACGAACGGCTCCGGCCGAGAGAATAGCCGCAGCAGGCTTCCTGCGGTCACGAGCACGATGGGGCCGAGCACGAGCCCGATGAACCCGAATGCTGCGGCACCGCCGAGGATGCCGAGAAACACGACCAGGCCGCTCGCCGTGGTTCGACCGGACAGGAGCAAGGGGCGGAGGACGTTGTCGGCGAGGCTGATGCCGAAGATACCAACGACCAGCAGGATGATCCCTCTCCAGACGTCGCCCGACAGCAGGAGCCAGAGTGCGGTCGGCACCCACACCAGCGCGGCGCCGACGAGCGGAATCAGCGAGCTGAACGCCATCATGACACCCCAGATCGCGGCCCCCTCGATTCCGAGCAACCAGAACGCGACTCCACCAATCGTTCCCTGAGCGGCGGCCACCAGCAGGCCGGCCCCGACACTGGCGACGATCAGATCGCGCGTGTCGGTCATCAGGCGATCGCGCGCCGACTCGGGCAATGGCAGCAGATCGCGTACCTGGCGCGCGAGCGTGTGACCGTCACGCAGCAGAAAAAACATCGCGAAGAGCATCACGAACAGGCTGCCCAGCGTGGCGAACAGATCGGCGACGACAGCGCCGGCACGGGGCGCCAGGAAGGTGAGAATTCGCTGGACCGCTTCGCGGACGAGAAACGCGGGATCGTCGGGCAGCGCAAAAGGGCTGCGGCGCCGCACGACTTCCCAGGCTCGCTCGATCTGGTGCGGCGCGGTCAACGACATCTGCTGGACGTAATCGATCACCTGCGGCGCTTCGTGCGCAATCACCGACACCAGCATCACCGTCGGCGCCACGATCAGGATCGCGGCCATGACCGTGGTCGCGAGCGCCGACCGGCTGGGGCCGATCTTGAGAGACAGCTCCCGATGGGCGCGGTGAAACATGACCGAGAAGACCGTCGCCCACGCCAGCGGCGCGAGAAACGGGCTGATCACCAGGTACGTGAGATACCCGATCAACACAATCAGCGCGTAAAAGACGAGTTGGGAAAACCGTTCGCGAATGCGGTCGGCCATACGGAGGCTCGTCGAATGCTACTGCATTCGCGACGGCGTTCAAACGGACGGCCACGGCACGATGCGGATCCAAAGCGGCTACAATCAGCCGTCACCGGGCGAGGCGCGCTCAGAACATCGAGCGTCGGATGGCAGGCGAGGAGCGCTTATGGATCGACGGACGTTCATGCTGGGAACGGCGGCCGCGGCACTTTACAGCTCGCGGCTTGTGGGCCGCGAAGCGGTTGTCAACGTCGAGCTCGGCTCGATCGATGGCAGCGTCGGCGGCAATAACTTCACGCCGATCCAGTTTCTCGATTATCTGAGCTCGATCAAGCTCACGTGGGCGATGCTGTCGCTCAATGCCGCCGCGCTTGGCGACGAGACCGCGCTGCGACAGATTCGCGAGCACGCGGACCGGCTCGGGATCAAGCTGCAGCTGGCGTTTGGATCGGTCTGTCCGAGCTCACGCTCATTCAACGCGCAGCTCGGGACGCTCGATGAACAGGTCGGGCGCGCGCTCAAAGCGTCGCAGATCTTCGGTGCCAAATGCATGCGGTGCATCCTGGGCGGCGACCCCGAACGGCCGCAGATCGAGATGCACATCGACAACATGATCAAGGCGGTCCGCGGCATCCGTTCCCGGATCGTCGATTCGGGAATCAAGCTGGCGGTCGAAAACCACGGCGGCGACCTGCAGGCCCGGGAGATGAAGATGATGATCGAGGCGGTCGGCGCTGATGTCATGGGCGTCTGCCTCGACTCGGGAAACCCCGTGTGGATGCTCGAGGATCCACACATGACGCTCGAGATGCTGATTCCGTACGCTGAGACCTGTCACGTGCGGGACAGCGCCGTGTGGAAGGTGCCGGAAGGGATCGCCGTGCGCTGGGTGAACATGGGTGAGGGAAATGTCGACATCGACGGCTGGATCCGGAAGTTCATCCAGGCCAAGCCGGGACTGCCAATCATCTTTGAGAACCTCGTCTCGGGCAATCCGCGAATCCACGCCATCTACAATCCGCAGTTCTGGGACAACTGGCGCAAGATGCCGGCCTGGGAACTGAGCCGCTTCCTTGCCGTCGCCGAGAAAGGCACGCCGAAACCGGCGACGCCTCGCCCTGAGGGCAAGACGGCAGGTCAACAACGGATCGATGATCTCGCGGTCTGCGTCCGATATACGCGCGACCTGCTACAGCGACTCTAATTACTCCGACACGCTCGCTCGCAGCGAACATTCGGCATACGATTTCCGCCATGGGCAAAATTCGAGTGTTCCTGATCGGCGCCGGTTTCATCGCTGACATTCACGCCGAGTCCTACCATCGGTTCGTGCCGGATGCAGAACTCGTCGGCGTCTACTCGAGAAGCGAGGCTCACGCGCGTGCCTTTGCCGCAAAACGCGGGATCGAAACCTGGTCCACCAACCTCGAAGAAACCCTCGCGCGGGAAGATTACGATGTCGCCGATATCTGTCTTCCCAACCATCTGCACGCGAGCGCCGTGATTGCCGCCGCGACGACCGGCAAGCACATCATCCTGGAAAAGCCGCTCTGCCTCACGCTCGACGAAGCGGACGAAATGCTCGCCGTCTGCGCGGCGCACCACCGGAAACTGATGTATGCCGAGGAGCTCTGCTTCGCGCCCAAGTACGAGCGCGTGCGGCAGATGATCCAGGAGGGCGCGCTCGGATCGATTTATTACTTGCGGCAGTGCGAGAAACACTCCGGTCCGCACAGTGACTGGTTCTACGACGTGAATCGGTCTGGCGGCGGCGCCCTGATGGACATGGGTTGCCACGGCTTTGCCTGGTTCCGCTGGATACTCGGCCCGGAACGGAAGCCGTTGCGCGTCTTTTCCGAGATGCGGACCGGCATCATGCATGGCGCACGCACACGTGGTGAAGAACACGCGATCTCGGTTGTCGATTTCGAAGGCGGCGCGGTTGGAATCGTCGAGAACAGCTGGGCGAAGCTGGGCGGAATGGAAGACCGGGTCGAGGTCTGCGGCACCGGCGGCGTCATGTACGCGGATCTTTTCATCGGCAACTCCGCATTGACCTATAGCGAACAGGGCTATGGCTACGCCATGGAGAAAGCGGGCACCACCAAGGGGTGGACGTTCACCAACGTCGAGGAGGCGTTCAACCAGGGCTATCCGCAAGAACTGCAGCACTTCATCAGCTGCGTGCGGCACGACACCGTCCCGATCACAACCGGCGAGGATGGGCGCGCCGTGCTGGAGATGCTCTACGCCGCCTATCATTCCGCGGCCATCGGTCAGAAGGTGGCACTGCCATTCAGGCGGAAAGTGGCACGGCCGATCGATCTCTGGCTGGGTGCAGACGCGTGAACGTTCTTCAGTTCGATTCGAAGGCGGCGTGGGTCCATGGTGTCGCGTCGATGTGGCGCGATCGCCTGGCCACGAAACCGGAGTTGAGGATCTGCCTGCCTTCCGGCACGACACCGGTTGAGATCTATGCGGAAATGGCTCGCAGCGTCCGCCATCGATTGACCTCGTTCGCGAAGGCCACCGTGTTCGCGCTCGACGAATTCGGTGGCCTGGCCACCGACGATCCGGGCCGAACCAGTTTGACGTTGCAGCGCCAACTGGTCGACGTCGTCGGGCTGCCGACCGGCGCCTTTCGATCCCTCGATCCCGACGCCGCCGATCTCGTGCAGCACTGCGCCGACTACGACCGCGCGATCGGGACGGGATTCGATCTCATCCTGCTTGGGATCGGCCAGAACGGCCACCTCGGGATGAACGAGCCAGGCTCCTCGCCAAACCGCACGACCCATCGTGCGGATCTGCATGCAACCACGATCCAGTCATCCGCCCGATACTTCGCGCACGACAATCTTCCTCAATGGGGATTGACCGTGGGCTTGAAGACGATTCTCGAATCCGCCGAAGTCTGGCTGCTCGCAACGGGATCGAGCAAGAGCGCCATCATCCAGCGAACGGTGCACGGCAATATCGGTCCAGACAACCCGGCTTCCCTGCTCCGACAGCATCCACAGTGTTCGCTGTTCGTCGATGAATCCGCGGGCGCCGCGCTGCGCGCTTGAGATCGAAGTCAGCGGCTCGCGTCGTGCGCGCGAAGCGTTGACTGAGCTGACGCGTAGTTCAGGATCTTCGAATCGCTGGTCAGGAACGTTGCATCGAGCTGCCGCGCGGTCGCGACGAGAAGACGATCGATCGGATCCTCCAGCGCGGCTCGTGAAATCGATCCGGCATCGACCGCCGCGTCATACGAGAGCTCGGCGACGCGAACCCCGGTCAGATCGAGTGCATCGCGAATCCATCGCTCAGGGTGTTGGCGTAACACCAAACGTCCGAGCGTGTGGAGAGCGGTGATCTCGAACAGCGTGAGCGCCGAGACGCGCAGCTCGCCGCGCGCTTCAGCACGGGTGAGGAGAGCCCGTGCTCGCCGGCCAAGCCGTCGCTCGTCGCCGGACAGGCTCCAGATGAGAACATGCGTGTCGAGCAACAGCACGACTCAGCCTCGGTTGACGTCGTACTCGCCGTCGATCGGATCGAATGGCCCTTCGTAGCTGACGACAGTGCCCTTCATCGAACCCAAAAACGACTTCTTCTTCGGATTGGAATAGGGCACGAGCTTCGCCACCGGTTTGCCGTGTTTGGTTACGACGTATTCGACTCCAGTTTCCCGCACCCGATCCATCAGCTCGAGGCAGGTCGCCTTGAATTCTGCCGCCGACACCTGTCCGTTCGCTCTCTGCCTGAGCACTCGCGTCGGCGACTTATCTTTCATGACCATAATTTTATGACCATTAAGTGAGCGCGTCAAGAATGCTCGATGCGGCCGGCGATGGGCAATCGTCGCGCACGGACATGGGTTTCCGCGCTGATGGGTTGCGCAGGTCAGTTTCCCGGCGCCTCGGCCTACGGGCGGAAAACCACACCTCCGGCGAACACCTCACGATCTCCGCGTCGGCTCAGGTTTGTCGAACGCCAGCCGATAATCATCCGCGCTGCGGGGTAATCCGAGCGACATTGCCGAAACAGCGCCGCCGCGGATCGGTACGCCTGCGGCGTGGTTTTCAAGACTGACGCAGCGCCCTGGCCGCATCGCGCCGGGGAACTGACCTGCGCAGCCCATCAGCGCGGGTGATGCGCCACGGCGCCGTGGCGATGGCGTTGCGCAAGGTTCAGGGATTCAACGATGAGGGATTCGCCTATTCGTAGTGCAGGGCCTTGACGGGATCGAGGCTGGCGGCGCGAGCGGCGGGATAGAGACCAAAGACGAGCCCGATCGTGACCGACACCAGAAATGCGAGAACGATTGAGGTCGTCGTGACGATCGTGGACCAGCCGGCGAGGTAGCCAATGGCGCGCGACAGCGCGACGCCGACGATGACGCCCATCACCCCTCCGGCGAGCGAAATGATCGTGGTCTCGATCAGAAACTGACGGATCACGTCGCGCCGCTTCGCGCCGATCGCGCGGCGCACCCCAATTTCGCGGGTCCGCTCCATCACGCTCGCGAGCATGATGTTCATGATGCCGATCCCGCCGACCAGGAGCGAGATCGACGCGATCGCCACCATCACCATCTCGAACACGCGCTGCGTCCGGCGCTGCTCGGCGAGGAGCTCGGCTGGCGATACGATCGTGAAGTCGCCGGCCTGTCGATGCGACACATTCAGCAGCCCGCGGAGGAGCGATGCCGCCGAGGGAATATCGGAGCCCGGCTGCATTTGAAGGTAAATCCCGTCGATCTCGTCCTTCTGCTGCGACTGGCCGTCCTCGAGCCGGAAGATGGCCGAATACAACGGCACGTACATCAGATTGTTGCGATCCTGGGCCGGCAGGCCGGCCACGTCTGATTGAACCGTGAGCTGCGGCCCGGCCACGCCGATCACCTGAAACCATTGTTCGTTGACCTTGACGTAGCGGCCGATCGAATCCTCGGCGCCGAAGAGCGACGCGGCCGCAGCTTCGCCGAGTACCGTCACCGGCGCGGCGCCGGCGGTCTCACGATCGTCGAAGAACCGACCCGAGACCAGAGCTAGATTCGCGATGTTCACGTAAGCCGGGCTGACGCCATAGACCATCGGCGGATCCCCTTGCGGGCGCGGAAGCAGCTTCGATGGAGTGAATCGCTTGCGTGCAGTCGCGGCGGAAATGCCTTCGACGTTTGCCTGGATGACGCGGAAGTCCTTGAACGTCAGCCCCGGCGACAGCTGGCGGATCTTCTGCAGCGTTTGCGAATCCGGCGCCTCGCGCGCCTCGACAATCAGGTTGCGCACCCCCAGCTGCTCGATGAATGCCATCACTTCCTGCTGCGCGCCGGCGCCGATCGAGAGCATCGCGACCACCGCCGCGACACCAAAAATCATCCCGAGCATGGTGAGCAGCGACCGCAGCTTGTGGGCGCGGAGGTTCTCGAGCCCCATGCGGAAATCGGGAAGGAAGTCCGTGTTGGCGGGCGACAGCAGAAGACGCGCGACGCTCAACGGCTCGCTCCGTTCGACGGGACCGTAGGTGCGGCCGCGGTGCTGCTTCCGGCCGTGCGCGCCGTCGGATCGACGAGCGCGATTTCGGTGCCCTCGGGCAAGCCTGAGATCACCACACGGCTTTCCGTGCGCTGGTCAACCTTCACATCGTGCGGCTCGAAGTGCTCACCGGTCTTGACGAACACGAAGTTCTTGCCGCTCTTGTCGAATACGGCCTGACGCGGCACGTGCAGGGCCCCCTGCAGCTCCTTGCCCTCGAGCGTGACGCGAACGGACACGCCCGCCTTCAGCCGCGGATCCGGTTGATCGAATTGCAGCGTGACGTCGAACAGCCGCGTCACGCTCGCAGACTCGAAAAAGTTGGCGCGATTGGCGAGGCCCGACAACTGTCCGATGCGGGCGGTGAACTTCTCTCCCGGAAGCGCGTCGACTTCGACGGTGGCGGGTTGCCCCGCGACGAGGTTCGGCCGATCCCCTTCATCGATCTTGGCACGCACTTCCATCCGCCCCGCTTCGATCACATCGGCGACCGGCCGCCCGGGCCAGATCTGATCGCCGGCACGATACTCCGGCAGAATCATGCCCCAGAAAATCATGCCGCCAGACGCGTCGCGGTTTTCCTTGAGCGAGACGACGCCATCGAAAGGGGCCTTGATGACGAGACTGTCGATCGTCTGCTGCGCACGCTGCATCGACAGCTGGGCCTTGTTGCGCTTCTCGAGCGCGACCGCGAGTGACGCCTGATTGGTCGCCGCTCGCGATTTCACGTCTTCGAGCAGCTGCGCGAGCCGGCGCCTGGCTTCTTCCAGCGACAGCTTGTTCTTTTCGGCGTCCATCGCCCCGACGAACTCGTTCGCCGCCGTGTCCAGCTCGCCGCGGCGGACGTCGAATCGCGCGGTCAGCAGCGCGACTTCGTCTTCCGCGGCCTGCACCGCCGCGTCCGCTCGGATCTTGACGATACCCTGCTCCGCCTCCTCGAGCTCCGACTTGGCCTGCTCGAGCGCGTACTGTTGATCGGCGGGGTCGAACTCGACGACCGGTGTGCCGGCCTTCACCGTCATCCCGGTCTGGACGAGCGTGACGATGCGCAGCATGCCGCCGACCGGGGGCGCGACGAGCGCGACCGTGCGGCCGGCACGCAGATCGCCAGTCGCGTGGACCGTGAGCTTCAGCGGACCCTTCGCCACTCGCGCGGTCGGCACGGTGCTTCCCCGCGCTGGCAGACGTGGCACCGCAACCACTGCCGCGCCGGCGGCGGCGACCACGGCAATCGCGATCGCCGGCAGCAGCATTCGGCGCATCATTCGGTCCTCCGAATCATTTCGGGTTGAGGCCGCCGCGTCGCAATCCGATCGCCGGCTCCCACGCCGCTATCGATGATCGCCTGTTCCTTGCCGCGCTTGCGCACGACTACTGGTGTTTCGACGAACATCGATCGATCGAGCTTGTAGACGATCGGCGCCCCGTCGCGTTGAAAGATCGTCTCCGACGGAACCAGGACGACGTCCGGGACCCGCTGCGTCGCGATGCGTGCAACCGCCGTCATGCCGGGGCGCATCTTCGAATCGATCTCGAGGAAGACCAGGTTGAGATCGAAATTCTTCGCCGGCGGCCAGCCGGAGCTGAAATCCACCTTCGCGAGCACCGAGATGCTGTCCAGACGTGCCTTGAAGTCCTTGCCCGGAATCGCTTCGATCCGCACCGTGGCGTCCTGCTGCGGCTGGAGCCGTCCGCGATCCGATTCGTCGAGTCGCGCCTCCAGGTGAACCGATGAAAGATCCGGCAGCTCCAGGATATTTGCACCCGGCCAGGCGCGATCGCCTTCCTGAAACTCCTGCTGACCACCGAACATCGACCCGGATCGAAAATTCGGCAGCACGTTGACCATGCCGGCCGACGGCGCCTTGAGCTCGAGATTCCGCAGTCCCTGCTCGGCACGCCGCAGATCGAAGAGCGCCTTTTCGCGTTTGTGACGCTTCGCCGAGAGATCGGCCTCGGCCGAAGTCTCGTCAGACTTGACCTTCTCCTTGAGCTCGCGTTCCCGCTGCTGCGCGTCGAGTACCGCCAGCTTGGCAGCCTCGATCTCGAGGCGCGACACGGTATCGCCCTTCGCGGCATCGAGCTTCGCGCGCTCGATGTCGTAGCCGGCTTTCATCACTGCCGTCGCGTTCTGCTCGCGGGCAATCCGGGTTTGTGCCTGGGCCTGCTCGATCTCCGCGTCGGCCTGCTTCACTTCCGATTGCTTCTCCTGAATCGTACGTTCCAGCGTCGAGGGATCGAAGCGGACCACCAGATCCCCAGCCTTCACCATCGTCCCGCTCTTGGCGAGCTTGAGGATCTGGAGCTCGCCCGATTGCATCGGTGATGACAGGACGACTGACCTCAGCGGACGAATCTCTCCGCGAATCTCCAGGGTGTCGACGAACTGACCGCGCGTGACGAGAGTGGTCGGAAAATCAGGTGCCGTGGTCCGGCGCGAGGCGGCAAAGGTTCCCGCGGCGGCGATGGCGATGACGGCGATCGACATCGCGACGTTGCGAGGACGCGCGAAAAATCGGCGCACGGCTGCCATTACTCCGGCCGTCCTGCCGCCGACACGATATTACGGGCGACGACGGCGCCGTCGTCCAGCCCGCCCGAGAGCATCGCTTCGTGCCCGTTGACCGCTCCCACCGTGACCGCGCGATCTTCGAACGTCTCGCCGCGCTTGACGCGGACCAGCGTCCGGTTCCCATCCTGCCTGAGCGCATCGCGCGGAACGACGATCGCTGCCGCCGTCCGACCGAGCGTGACATCGAGCGAGGCGGACAGATCCGGCATCAGGTTCGGATGCGATCCGTTGACGTCGACGAGGACGATGAAATTGCGCACCTTCGCCGAGAGGACCGACGTCACTCCGAGCGGGGATATCTGCGCAATCCGGCCGTCGAACGAAAGCGCCGGATAGGCATCGAGGCCGATCCGGACGGACTGTCCGACGGCTAGCTCGTTGACGTCCGCCTGGTTCACGCGCGCGCGCACCCGCATCGCGTTCGGGTTGACGATGTCCACAATCGGCACGCCGGTGCGAACCTCTTCGCCTTCCTGAACCTCCGCCATGTTGTTGCCCTTCCAGATTGTCTTCACGACGGCCATTCCGCCGATTGGCGCACGAATCGACATGCGCTCGGCGTTGCCCGCCGCCTGCTTCTCGGCGTTGGCCGCACGAGCGCACCGAATCTGGAGGATGCGAATGTCCGCCTCAGCCGCGTGCCGCTTCAGCTCGTAGGTCGCCTTGAGCTGCTTCAACGTCGCTTCGGCCTGTTCGAGGGCGAGCTTGTTCTTTTCGGCGTTGATTTTTGGCAGCAGCTCGTTCTTCCCCATCTCGAGCTGGGCGCGGACGATCGCGCTCTGGGCAATCGTCAACTCGCTGTCGTCATGAGCGCGCGCGGCGCGCTCCTGCGCATCACGCTTTGCAATCTGCTGCTCGAGATCCTGCCGCTCGGCGCGCCGATCGAGCGAGTTCTTGATCTGATCCTGGCGGTCGAATTCCACGATCAGGTCCCCTGGCGCGACCGTGCTGCCGGGGCGGACCATCCGGGTAATGACCAGCGAGTTGGAGTTCTGACCTGACAGCCGCGGTGCCGCAATCGTCGTGGACTCGACCGCCTCGACCGTGCCTGAGATGCGGATGCCACGGACAAATTCCCGTTTCGTCACCTTGAAGGTGGCGTCGTGCCGTCCGTTGCTCGCCGGTTCAACCGCGGAGGGTTGGCGCGCGTAGAGAAACACGGCCGTCCCGGCGAGAACCAGGAGGCCGGCAGAGACGCCAAGCGCTCGCGTGAGAACAAACTTCCCCTTCAATCGAACTCCCCGTTATCAGACGACGCGGCAGGTCGGGAGGTTGGCGGAGCTGCGCTCGCTCCCTCTTTCTTTCCGCTCCGGTCGAATCTCCCTGCCGATTCGACCCCTTAAACCGTTCCAGGTTCCGGGTGGACCCACGGTGCCCGGTACGGGCGCCGCAATAGCTGGTTGGCTTCGGGATCGCCGACGACGGCCCCTTTGGCGTGATCCCAGTGAATCGAGCGGCCGAGTTTCATCGAGAGATTAGCCAGAATACACGCGGTCGCGGACATGTAGCCCTGCTCGATGTCAGAAACAGGCTTTTCGCGCGACTGGATACAGGTCAGGAAATTTTTCATGTGCGCTCGGACGGCGGGCGCGACATGGGTTTCCAGATCCTTTTCCGTTCGATCTTCCGGAAACTGATCCAGCTCGTAAGTCACATCCTCATGAATCGGCTGATCGTTTTTCGTCGATGGGATGAAGTCGTAGCCCATGACGCCCGCCTTCAAAGTTCCTTTGTCGCCGTAGAACGTCGCCGCCCAGGGGTACTTCGGATCCGGTGCGTCGCCGTAGGTCCGGTGCGTCCAGACGACCTGAAGGTTGCCGAAATCAAACGTCGCGGTCTGCGAATCA
>JBPYFA010000375.1:0-5540 GCA_051986585.1 Vicinamibacterales bacterium
CCGCGAGCGGCTCGAGGCAGCAAGCGGTTTTCAGTCTGACCAGTTCCGGCAGATCGAATTCGTGCTCGGCGTGAAATCGGAAGGAGCAATCGCCCGCTTCCCGGACGGCAGCCGGGCACGGGCCGCGCTTGAACGCCGCTATCGAGAGCCGACATTGTGGGACGGGTTCCTTCGATATCTGTCTCGCGAAGGGTACGCTGTTCCTGCACTGTCTCTCGAACGAAATGTGTCCCTGCCGATCGAGCCGTCACCCGAAGTGCAACGGATTCTTCTCGCGGTGTACCGGGACGGCCCGAAGAACGCCGAGCTCTGCGAGCGGCTGGTCGATCTGGACGAAGGGGTGCAGGAGTGGCGTTACCGGCATGTGAAGATGGTGGAACGAACGATTGGCACCAAGAAAGGGACTGGCGGCTCCGCCGGTGCGGCTTACCTTCGAGAAACCGTGGGGCGTCCTCTGTTTCCCGATCTCTGGGAGATCCGCTCGCAGCTGTAAGTCGGGAAGGCTCCTGTGAGCCAGCAAGCGGATCTCGATCGGCAGAGTCATTCTCTCGTCCTGGGATGGCAGCCTCCGTTACAAAGGGTCGCGCGGATGGAGTCACGAGGCAGCTGAAGGATATCGTGGATCGAAGACACGTGTCAGGCGGAGCTGTTCGACGATTGTCTCGAACAGGGTAATAATCGCAGCTGACTTCCGGCTAAATTCGGAAGCCACAGGGCCAAAGCCGGAAGCCACAGGCTACAGCCGGAAGCCACAAACAGTAGCAGTTCTTGTGGCTTCCGCCTTTAGGCGGAAGATCGCCCCAATTACTGTCCTCGATTCGGTGAGGTTGCGCGTCATGATGCGAACACTCCGTCTGATAACTTTCCTGCTTGTGGCCGGTGCGATCACCGGGGTTGCTGCTCAGCAGACCGTGGACCGTTCGTGGACGCCCGGCGTTCAGAAGGTCTCCGACGCGTCGCCGGTTCTGTCACCCGAAGATGAAATGAAGCAGTTCTATTTGCCGCCCGGATACCACGCCGAACTCGTCGCCGCCGAACCTCTCGTTCAGGATCCCATTGCCATCGACTGGGATGCCGACGGCCGCATGTGGGTCGTCGAGTATCCGGAATACGTTCCCGACCTTCAGACGCCCGAGCCGAACCTCGACCCGATCGGACGGATTGCCGTTCTCGAAGACACCGACAATGACGGAAAGATGGACAAGCGCACCGTGTTCGCCGACGGCCTCGTTCAGGCACGGGCCGTCAAAGCTCTCGACCACGGGATCCTGGTGCTCGAGCCTCCAAACGTCTGGCTGATGCACGACACCAACGGCGACCTGAAGATGGATACCAAGGAGCTCGTCGGCACCGATTACGGCCGGCGCGAAGGAGGTGTCGAAGGCAACGCCAACAGCTTCGAGTGGGGCCTCGACAACTATCTGCATTCCGCCGGATCCAACGTCAGCTACTCGCTTCGCTTGAAGGACGGAGTGTTCGATCGCCGTCCGACGCTGTCGCGCGGTGAGTGGGGGGTCGGTCAGGACGACTTCGGGCGCATCTTCCGCAACGACAGCGAATCGACGATCCGGGTCGACCTCGTGCCGACTCCGTACTACGCGCGCAATCCCGCGCTGGTGCGGACGCGCGGCAGCGAAGAGGTGATGTCGAACGACACTAACAACATCAACGAGGTCTGGCCGGTCCGTCCGAATCCCGGCACCAATCGGTCCTACCAGTTTGGGGTGACACGACCGTCCGACGGCACGCTCGTGCAGGTGACGGCTGCGTGCACACCCATGGTGTATCGCGGCGATCGATTGCCGTCCGACGTGTACGGGAACGTGTTCGTCGCCGAGCCCGCCGGCAATTTCGTCAGGCGTCTGGTGCTCGAAGACGACGGCACGACCTTGAGAGCGCGTAACGCCTACGACAAGGCGGAGTTCTTCAGCTCCACCGACGAGCGCTTCCGGCCCGTGTTCATCTCGAACGCACCGGATGGCACGTTGATGGTCGTCGACTTCTACCGCGGCGTTCTCCAGGACCGTGCATCGACCACGCTCTACTTGAAGGATTACATTCAGAAGCGAAAACTCGACGCGCCGACCGGCGTCGGCAAAGGCCGCGTCTTCCGCATCGTGCACGATGGCATGCAGCGAGACACGACTCGACCACAACTCTCGCGCGCGACGCCGGCGCAGCTTGTCGAGGCGCTGTCCCATCCGAACGGCTGGTGGCGCGACACGGCCCAGCGGCTGCTGGTCGAACGCGACGGCGCGAAAGTCGCCTCCGAACTGAAGGCACTCGCAGCCAGCACGGCACCGGCTCGCACCCGCGTGAAGGCGCTCTGGATCCTCGACGGCGTCGACCGGATCGACAGCGCAACGGTGACCAACGCGTTGAAGGATCCGTCGAGAGACGTCCGTACGTCGGCCGTGCGGCTCGCGGAGCGGTGGCTGGCCGAGGCTGGCAGTCCAATGCCGGACGCCATCCTGAAACTGATCGACGATCCTGACTGGCAGGTGCGCGAACAGGTCGCCGCGTCTTTGGGCGCGATGGCCGCCGGGCAAAAAGAAACGGCGATCGCGTCGCTGCTGCAGAAGCATGCGGACGATCCGGTCGCCGCGGACGCGGCCTTGAGCGGAGCGCGCGGAAGCGAGCCGGCCATCCTGGAAAAATTGCTGCAGACAGACGCGCCGCAGACGGCCGCGCACGATGCCGCAATCGTGATGGTGAGCGCGACCATCGTTCGCGCCGGTCAGGAAGCGGGCATCCAGACGACATTGGCGATGGTCGCGGATGCGACGCGTCCCGCATGGCAGCGGTCGGCAGTGCTCCGCGGCGCGGAGGTCGCGCTGGTGCCAAACACGCCGCCCCCCGGAAACGCGACGCGTGGGACGGCGCCGTCGATCACGGCGACGGCCATGGCGACTCCGGGTGCGCCCTGCCCCACCTGTCAAGGCGGGCGCGCAGGTCCGGGAGGCGCCTATGCGTTCGACGATGCGCGGCCGCAAGCGGCCACGACATCCGCGACGCCAGGCGGCGGTCGCGCAGGCGGGCCTGGCGGGCGCGCCGGTGGTGGCGCAGGCCGTGGTCGAGGCGGACCAAGGCTTCAGATCGGTCACGAACCGTCGGCATTCGCGGCGCTCGCGGGAGGTTCAGACCCGCTCGCCACACGTGCCGCCAACGTGCTGGCGAGGATCGAGTGGCCCGGAAAACCGGGCGCGGCAAGTCCAGTGACTCCGTTGACTGCCGCGGAGCAACAGCGCTTCGACGCCGGTCGCGAGGTCTACCGCAACATCTGTCAAGCGTGCCATCAACCCGACGGTCGTGGCCTGGCGCGTGTCGCGCCACCGCTCGTCGGTTCCGTGCTCGCGTTGGCGCCGGCGGAAGTCACCGCGCGCATTGTTCTCAACGGCAAAGAAGGCTCCGTTGGATTGATGCCGCCAATTGGCACGACGCTCACCAACGATCAAATCGCGAGTGTGTTGACCTACGTCCGGCGCGAATGGGGACAGACTGGCGATCCCGTCGATCCGGCGACGGTCGAAACCGTACGGGCACAGACGGCCACTCGCACGCGGCCGTGGACCGACGACGAACTGCTGAAGATGATACCGGGAGGCCGCGGACAGTGAGCACGCGGCTGGGCCGCTTCCGACGACGTTACAGGAGCCTCTCGATGAGGTTCGCGGCGCGCTCGGCGATGCGCTCCAGCCACGAGCGCCGGCGGAAGCCTGCCAGCGTGATCTCTTCCGAGTAGCGGAGATCATCGGCGAAGAGTTGATTCATCTGCTGTCCAATCGCCGGATCGAGCACCATCAGCGTGGCCTCGTCGTTCAGCGTCATCGAACGGTTGTCGAAATTCATCGAGCCGATCGTGACCCACTCGCCGTCGACGACGAACGTCTTCGCGTGCAGCGTTGTCGGCTGCCATTCGTAGACCCGTACCCCGGCGGTGAGCAGCGCGTCGTACCACGCACGTCCGGCCGACCGCACCACCTTCACATCCGTTCGCGGACCCGACGTGAGAATGCGCACGTCGACGCCTCGCCGCGCCGCGGCGCCGAGCATGTCGGTGAAGTTACGGCCCGGCGCAAAGTACGAGTTGGTGACGTACAAGGTCTTTCGAGCGCCGGCGATCGACAGGGCGAGGAAGCGCTCAGCTGCGGTGCTGCCCATTGTCGGCACCGCATAGAGCAGACCGGCAAGCTTGGCCCCATCTTCCAGCGGGCGCAGCGTGGGGCGTCCGGTCACCAGAATGCCCGTTGCTTCGTTCCAGGCGGCGGTGAATGCCGCCTGTAGCTGACGCACCGCGGGCCCTTCGAAGCGCACGTTGGTCTCGCGCCACGAGCCGTTGGTGTGCCCGTCGCCGAACCATTTGTCGTCGATTCCAAACCCGCCGGTCCAGGCAATGCGGCCGTCGATGACGATGCCGCGCACGTGCGAACGATGCTGCGCGAGGTGCAGCTCCGTCAGGCCAAACGGGCGGAATGGTTCGACGAGCACGCCGGCCGCGCGAAGCGCGTCGAGCTCGCCCGAGGGAATGCCGCTGGTTCCGAAGGCGTCGTAGAGCACGCGCACTCGAACGCCGCCAGCTGCCCGATCGCGAAGAATCTGATCGAGCTCTCGAGCCATTCGCCCCAGCGCACCGTAGTACAGCTGGACCGTGATCGAGCGCTCGGCCGATCGCAGGTCTTCCCACAATCGGGGATACGTACCCTCGCCGTTCAGCGCGATGTCGACGCGATTCCCTGGCGCCAGCCACGCGCCTGTCAGCATGGTGGCTCCGAGAGGAAACTGTGGCTCGCTCACACCGATCGGCGCGCCGTCGGCACCGATGCCTTCCACATGACGGACAGCCGTGCCTCGCGTCAGGTGCAGGAAGCCGATCAGCGCCAGGCCAATCCACGCGGCTCTCAAGCTCCAGCGACCCACTCGCCCCAGAACCCGCTTCGGGTGCCAGGTCGCTAACAGCTCACGGGCGTCGATGCGCATGCGCGACTCCCTAATCTTGTCGACGCCGATGATCCCATTTCACGAGACCGAGAACATCTGCGATGAGCCCCATGGATCTTCGCCGCCGAGCTTCACCGCGGCCGACGCGTCATCACGGACAATGCGATCAGCCGTGATACCACCAGCGCGAGGTACATCACGCCCGTGAATTCCTCGAGCATGACGAGGGCGCGGGCCATCGGCAGGAGCGGCAGGATATCGCCGAGCCCGACGCCCGACAGCGTTGTGAAGCTGAGAAAGAGCAACTCCATCCAGGTCAGGGGCGTGCCTGAGCGTACAAGCGTGCCAAAACTACCGGGCAGCACGGTCTGGCAGACCAGATATACGTAGGCGAATGCCCAGGCCATCAGCGTGAACGTCGCCGCCGCCGCGAAGAGCTCATCGGCCGATGCGAATTCATCCTCGAGCATGTAGGCGATCAAACTTCCGGTCGCGTAGAAGTAGAACACCGCGGACAGCGCGGCCATGATGGCTTGTCTGCGGAGATCGAAATCGACTGCCAGCCAGATTGAAAGAACAACCACCGCGACGGCGAGGATGAC
>JBPYFA010000376.1:0-15362 GCA_051986585.1 Vicinamibacterales bacterium
GGGGCTCGCGGTCGCGATTGGGTGATGATGGTTGCCCATGCCATCGATCAATCGTGCCGTCGCGCTCTTCGAAGAAGCCGCCGCCGGCACCGGCGCGGCGGCCTTTCCGGGCTCTGGGTTTCGACACGCGGCGAGCAAGGCCGTCGCGATGAGCAGGCTGGTCAGTTTGCGCATGTGGGATTCTGTCCCGTAATGGTGCCGCCCGACCAGTGGCCGGGGGAGCACACTCCCCATCGCCGTACAATTGGACGCATTCACATGGACTCTCAGTCAACGCAGCAACGGAAATACGTTCTCGGCAACGCGCCCGAGGAGCTTACGCGCCTCGATCGTCAGGCGGAAGCGATCGGACGCGCGAGCCGCCTGCTTCTCCAGTCGGCCGGCATCAGTTCCGGCATGCGGGTCCTCGATTTAGGCACGGGCCTTGGCCACCTGGCGCGCATGGTTGGCGAAATGGTTGGGCCCGACGGTGCGGTCGTCGGGATCGACCGATCACGCGAGGCCATCGCGGTCGCACGCGAGCGAACCCAGCAGATCGGCGCGGCGCACGTCTCGTTCGCAGAAGCGGATGTTGCGGGCTGGCGCGCCTCCGAGCCGTTCGATGCCGTCGTCGAACGGCTGGTGCTGTTTCACATGGCGGATGCGGCTGCGGTCGTCCGCCACCATCGCCAGAATCTCCGAGCGGATGGCCTGTTCGTCGCGATTGATTTCGATATCGGCGCGTGCCGCACCGAACCGCGGCTGCGCTTCATGGAGGACATCATCGGCTGGGTGTCCGATGCGTTTCGCGCCGCTGGCGCCTCGCCCTGTATCGGCGCCCGTCTTGCGCTGATCCTCGAAGAGGCTGGATTGCAGAACGTCACCACGCTCGGCATTCAGGCGTACGTGCCGCCGCATAGTCGTGCCGGAGCGATTCTACTCGCAGGAGTCGTTCGCAGCCTCTCGACTGCGATCGTTCAACATCGCATTGCTACGGAGGAGCAGCTCGACCTCCCGACGCTGGAAGATCGCATCGCGGACGAACTCCGCCAGGCTGACGCTGTCATGCTGCCGCCGACGGTTGTCGGCGCGTGGGGACGCAGCACGGGATAACGGAGAAGAGGACGCGGAACAGGCTCTCAACACGGAGACGCGAGCAACGGAGAAAAGGTGATCCGTATCCGCGCGCCTCCGTGTTGATCTTGTTCTGCGTTCGATTATTGAGTCTTTTTGGCGTGCAGCGAAAACATCGCGCCCTGCGGATCCATGGCGTTCACGATCCAGTCGCCGCCGGGAACCTCCATCGGACCGTTGAGAATCTGTCCGCCGTTTGCCTTGACCCGATCGACGGCCGCATTGATGTCAGGCACACGGAAGTAAATCATCCAGTATGGCGGCACGTCGGACATCTGCGGCGGCCTGTTCATCATCCCGCCGAGCATGCCGACTGGTCGATTGAACATCCGGTACTTGCCCATCTCGCCCATGTCCATGACCTCGCTCGGCTGCCACGCGAACACTTCGCTGTAGAACTTCATCGCGGCCTCGGCGTCGGTCGTGGTGAGTTCGTGCCATGAGGCGTCACCGATCTCTGGTGCGGTTTCGGCCCGCTCCTCGCGTGTCGCCGGCTGGAGGATATAAAACGCGGCGCCCTGCGGATCCTTCAGCATCTGCAAGCGACCGACCGACGGGACATCGATGATCCCCGACAGCTCACTGCCACCGAGGCGCGTGATGTGCGCCACCGCTTCCTTCAGATCCGGGACGGCCACATACATCGACCAGAACGGCGGCATGTTCATGCCCTCTGGCCTTTTCATCAGGCCGGCCACCTGCACGTCGCCTCCCCTTTTGAAAACGGTGTAAGGATCCGGCGACCCTTCGAACGGAGCCGAACTCCAGCCGACCACTTCCCGGTAAAACTTCTCAGCCCCAGCTGGATCCGTCGTCATCAATTCGTACCAGACCGGCCGGCCCAGCAGGGTTGAAACAGCAGTCGTCATTGGAAGCCTCCTGAAATGGCAGAGGGTAAGTGAATGGTCACGCGCCTGCGCGCAGATCGATCACTGTCTCACATTCCTTCGACGATGGCGTGACGGACCCGCAACATTTGCGAGACGAACGGTGGGACGAATATCGGCGAAGTAGAGCGATCGAACCTACCGTGGCTGCGATTGAATCCAATAACGCGGCCCAGGACCGCGTCGGCCGGCGCGATCTTCCGGATTCGAGAAGTGGCACCGGTCGAGCGACAAACATCCGCACCCGATGCATTCGGTAAGTCCCTGCTTCATCCGTTCGAGCTCCGCAATACGCTCGTCGATCCGCCGCGTCCAGCCGGCCGACAGCCGCGCCCAATCTGCGCGATCGGGCACGCGGTTGCGCGGCAATCGCGCCAGCTCCGACCGGATCTCGTCGAGCGACAGCCCAACCTTCTGCGCAAAGACAATGAAGGCGACGCGACGCAAGACGGCGCGCGGATATCGTCGATGGCCGGAATCGTTCCGTTCCGAAGCGATCAGCCCCTGTTCCTCATAGAAACGCAACGCCGATGTCGCCACGCCACTGCGACCGGCGACCTCTCCAATCGTCAGGACATCTCCCACGATTTCAGTCTGAACCACTTCCTGCTTGACTTCAAGTGCACTTGAAGTTTGAGGATAGGTGTCAGCTACCAGCTACCGGCTCCCAGCTATCAGCTGCCAGCTGTGGGCAATCGCAGCCGCATTTGGTGAGTGAATTCACGGCGTGGCCAAGCTGGAGGCTGGGAGCTGGAAACTGGAAGCTGACACTGACAACTGACAATCCGAGGTCCTCATGTCCAAATCAAATCCAATCGCCCTCGTCACCGGCGGCAGTCGCGGCCTGGGACGCGTCGTCGCCGGCGTTCTCGCGAAGCGTGGTTACTGGCTGGTGATCGGCGGACGCGATCGCGACGCGCTCGTCGCCGCGGCACACGAATTATCGAGCGAGGGCGCCGTCGTCGTGCCGATCGCAGGCGACATCACGGAACCGGCTGTCCGAGCGAAGCTCGTCGACGCGGCACGCGCGCTCGGCGGCCTGAACCTGTTGGTCAACAATGCGTCGGAGCTCGGACCGATTGGACCACTTCAGAGCTTTGACGTTTTCACACTTGGACGGCTGTTCCCCGTGAATGTTGGCGCGCCCCTCGCGCTCATCCAACTCGCCTTTCCACTGCTCGCCGAACGCCGAGGTCTCATCGTCAACATCACCAGCGATGCGGCAACGGCAGCGTATCCAGGATGGGGCCCCTACGGCGCGAGCAAAGCGGCACTGGAGCTGCTGACGCGAACGCTGGCATCCGAAGTTCGAGAGCAGGGCGTCTCAGCCGTGCTCGTCGATCCAGGCGACTTGCGCACCCGGATGCAGCAGGAAGCGTTTCCGGGCCAGGACATCTCGGATCGGCCGTTGCCGGAAGTCACCGTCCCGTTCTGGAACTGGCTATTCGATCAGCAGCCGGGAGCGATCGGCGGCGAACGATTCGGCGCTCAGCAGGAGGATGCCCGATGGCTGCAACAGGCGTGATCGAGCCGTTCACGTTGCCGGCACATCTCCAGGCGAGCCAGCCGCCGGAAGCGCGCGGACGACGACGGGATGATGTACGTCTGCTGGTGTCGCAGATCGACAGCGATTCGATCGTTCATTCACGGTTCAGCGAGTTGCCGCAGTGGCTTTCGCCCGGCGATGTCCTCGTTGTCAATACCAGTGGAACGTTGAACGCGGCACTGGCGGCGACGACGGTGGACGGGAGCCAATTCGAAGTACATCTCTCGACCAAGCTCCCGGGGAATTTCTGGGTCGTCGAAGTGCGGCGCCCAGGTCCCATCGCTTCGATTCCATCTCGCGACGCGCGAGCGGGGACCACGTTCGAGCTCGAAGGAGGCGCGCGGATGACGCTTCTTTCACCGTATCCACTGGACGGCGGGCTCGAGACATCGTCGCGCCTGTGGCTCGCGGCGCTGCAGGTTTCGGATTCCGTTTTGCCCTACCTGGAACGCCACGGCCGGCCGATTCGGTATAGCTACGTCCCCGACGCATGGCCGGAATCGGCCTATCAGACAATCTTCGCAACTGAACCCGGCAGCGCCGAGATGCCGTCTGCGGCGCGACCCTTCACCCACGAACTCGTTACTCGCCTGGTGTCCAACGGGATTCAGATCGCACCGCTCTGCCTCCACACCGGCGTCGCCAGTCTCGAAGATCACGAACCACCGTACGAAGAGTATTTTCGAGTGCCGCTCGAGACGGCGCTGATCGTGAACGCGACCAAACAATCGGGCCATCGGGTCGTTGCCGTCGGCACGACCGTCGTTCGCGCGATCGAAACGGTCACTGACGCGCGAGGAACGACACACCCAGGAGAAGGCTGGACGAACCTCGTGATTACGGCAGACCGGCCACTGCGCGCGGTGAACGCCATGATCACCGGCCTCCATGAGCCGCATGCGACGCATCTCGCGATGGTCAGACAGGTCATCGGAGCCGCCGGTAGCGATCGGCCGCTGTTACATCTCGATCGCGCCTACCGAGAGGCACAACAAATTGGGTACTTGTGGCACGAGTTCGGCGACTCCCATTTGATCATCGGCCGATGATCGAGCGAAACTGGCGACAGGATGAATCACTCCGACGACGCGACCGCGACAGACGTTCGGCGTCGCCATGTCCCTGGCGCCTCGCCCTCCAGCTTTTTGAACGCTGGACTGAACGCGGCTTCCGATTCGTATCCAACCTGACCCGCCACTTCCGCAACAGACCCGCCATCGAGCAGTAATCGGGACGCCAGCTGCATGCGCCAGAGGGCAAGGTACTGCATCGGTGGTCGGCCGACCATTTCCACGAATCGCTCCGCGAGGATCGAGCGCGATACACCCGCCAGCCTCGCGAGATCCTCAACCGTCCATGCCCGTGCCGGCTCCCCGTGGATCGACGCGAGCGCGTGTCCAACCACTGGGTCGCGCAATCCCGCGAGCCAGCCGTCCCGCGCCGGCGGAAGCGACTCGACGTACCGGCGAATCGTCTCGACGAACATGAGTTCGGACAGCCTGGACAAGATGTTCCGCGACCCCATGGCCGAAGTGGGCAATCACCACCGAGATCGATACGCGCGGCGTGTGGCCGACCGTCTGGCGGGCCGTTTCATGCCATGCGTCGCAGGTGGCAGCCTATGAGGGGCTGCGCGACCTCCCGCCAGAGCATCACGAGTCGCTGTGGGGGCGTCAGTCCTTCTATCGCGCGTTCAGCACGGTAAACGGCGGGCGAGTTCGCGAGACGGACCTGTTCGAAGGACTGATCGAACGCTGATCGACAAACGGTCGAAGCCTTCACCGCCCTCATCGATCGTCGTCATCTCCGGGGCTTGCGCTTGCAGCGGGGGTCGACGGCGACTTCTGGACTTCCGGTGTGTTCGCTGTCGCGCTGTAAGCCGCCGCGGCATTGTGCGCGTAGACCAGCTGTCCGCCAGCGTGACCGACGCGAATGGCGGCGGCAGCGACCACGAACGTTCCCGCAACGGTCGCCACCGTCACCGCCTTCGCAAGAGCGGGTCGCGGTGAAACCAGCACGACGGCAGCGAGGACCAGGGTGATGCCAGCAGCCCATACGAATTGCTCGGCGTATTCTTCGTGCTGATGGATCGCCGCGCGCGGAACCGCGCGCTTCACCCGATCTTCCTCCCGCTCGCCGGTATTCATCGCTACCAGGCCGGCGCTCAGCAGAACAGCTTGGAGTGCAACGATCGACAGCCAGGCTCGCCGGCGAAGCCCCCCTCTCCAGACGGCCCAGGCAAAACCCGCCGCGAGCGCAGGAATCACGAAGGCGAGGCCAAGCGGCAGATGCACGATCGCCGGATGCAGTGGTAAAGATGTCACGACATTCTCCTGTTCTGTGCGCGTCCCACGACGCGCATGTCACACCTTACGAGACGAAGCCTCTTTCGGTCATCGATCGGACGTTCGATGCGCCGTAAGTCAAAGCACCTGAGGAGTTTCGCTGCAGTGGATACAACGGATGCTGGAACCCGCGCCACCCCGATCGCCGCCGTGCTTTTCGCAATCATCGCCATCCTGATCGCCGCCGATATCGCCGCGGACTACCACTCCGGCACGAACGCCGGCCATCTGCTGACGGAAGCAGCAGTGATGACGATGGCCATCGCCGGCGCAACGGCGCTCTGGCGTCAACTTCAGTCAGCGCGCCACCGAACGGAACGACTATCGGCGGACCTTGCGAGGGCGAAGCAGGAGGCAGAACGGTTCAAGAAGGAGGCGGCAGATGCCTTGCGGGGGCTGGGGGAGGCGATCGATAGGCAATTCACCCGATGGGAATTGACGCCCGCCGAGCGTGAGGTTGGCCTGTTGTTGTTGAAAGGGCTGAGCCACAAGGAGGTGGCTGCGGCACGGTCAACGAGCGAGACTACGATCCGTCAGCAGGCGCTGGCGATTTACCGGAAATCCGGGTTGCGGAACCGGTCGGAACTATCCGCCTTCTTTCTCGAAGATCTGCTGCTGCCGGCTGGTCAGCGCTGAGATCGGTCCGCCCCCGTGTACCGTTCCGGGAGATCAGCCCGGTACAAGTGCTCTGAAATGGAGAAAGAAACGGTGACGCACGGCCAGATCGCCGAACAGAGACTTCGAAATCAGCGGCTGACGCGGCTGGGATTTCGTCAACCCGCTGAGGTGGTGGCATGGTTCGGGGCCGTCCAGGCACAGGAATACGAGCCGGCCAAGTGGGCGCTTGGACTGCGGATGAAAAAGCGTCCGCTCTGCACCGACGTTCAGCGCGCCTTCGACGAGGGGTCGATACTCCGGACCCACGTCATGCGGCCAACCTGGCACTTCGTGAGTGCGGCTGACATCCGATGGCTGATCGAACTGACAGGGCCTCGTGTCCAGCGCGTGATGTCGACCTACGATCGCCAGCTGGGTCTCGACAGCCGGATGCTCGTCCGCGGCACGAAACTGATCGAAACTGCACTCCGCGATCGAAACTACCTGACGCGAATCGAAGTGGGCGAACGGCTGCGGCGCGGCGGGTTGCCGCTCGACGGCGTCAGGCTCGCGCATGTGGCGATGTATGCCGAACTCGAAGGCGTCATCTGCAGCGGTCCTCGCCGCGGCAAGCAGTCTACCTACGCGCTCGTCGCCGAGCGCGTACCCGATGCGATCCGACTCTCGCGCGACGAAGCACTCGCGACGCTTGCGCGGCGATATTTCTCGAGCCACGGGCCGGCGACGATCCGGGATTTCGTCTGGTGGTCTGGGCTGGCGACTGCCGAAGCGAAGCGGGCCCTGGACATGAACGCGGCACGGCGCGAGGAGGCCGATGGGCGCACATACTGGACGATCGGCGATCGATCGAGCGGCGCAACGCGAAACGAGCTCGTTCATCTTCTCCCGGTCTACGACGAGTACATCGTCGCGTACCGCGATCGCGAAGCCGTACCGCATGGTCCTTCGACCATTCGACCGGGTTCGCGCCCTGGGGACTCAGTCACCTTTCAGCACACGCTCGTGATTGGCGGTCACGTCGCCGGAACGTGGCGACGGGTACAGAAGGCGAAGTCCGCGGCGATTGATATCGTCCCGATGCGGCGACTCTCGCGCGTGGAGCGGCAGGCCGTCGGCGACGCGGCCCGTCGATACGAGGAGTTCCTCTGCGCTCCGGTCACATGTTCAATCCGATAAGTCCCTCAACATGCCGAGCAGCGTGGTGACGGTGCGCCAGTTGCGGGCCGTGCCCTGGACACCCAGCGATCGTTCGATTCGAGTGGCCAGCTTCGATCCGCCGATACCATCCGGCGTGTGCAGGTAAAAGACCGCGCCTTTCAGCGCGAACGCTTCTGTCTTCGTTTTCACGGCCTCGAGGGCCTTCAGATCGGGGGTCTTCGGAGCGGCGTCGAGGAAGAAGAGGTGAAGCGACGCCGGATTCTCGACCGAGCCGGCGAACGGATTGCCGCTCGCCGCGCGCTCGAGTTCGGCGCGTGAAAGCACCACCACGCGTGGCTCGAAACCGTGACTCTTCGAGACCGCCGCGCTCAACCGTTTGGCCAGCTTCGCGGGATCCGAGATGGAGCTGTTCAGGATGACATTGCCGCTTTGAATATAAGTACGCACATCCTGACATCCATTCTTCTCGACCAGGACTTTGAGCTCTTTCATCGGCAACATGTTGTTGCCACCGACGTTGATGCCTCGGAACAACGCAATGTAGGTGTTCATCACTTTCCTTCGTGCTGCCGCTTCAGGCCGAGAGTTCGGATCCGCTTGTGGAGGGCGGTGCGCTCGGTGTCGAGCAATCGGGCGGCCGCCGACACATTCCAGTCGGTCTGATCGAGCGCTTGCCGTATCCGCTGGCGCTCGGCCGAGTCCCGGACTTCCTGCAGTCCTGCCGTCGCCCGCGGCGCCTGAGCGGATCTGATCTCCAGCGGAATCGACCGAGCCGTGATCCGTTCGTCAGGCGTCAGGATCGCCATCCGTTCGATCACGTTTCGCAGCTCGCGAACGTTGCCCGGCCACGCGTACCGTTCGAGCAGTGCGACGGCGTCGGCATCGATCGTTCGCGGGCGGAAGTTGTTCCGAGCGCAGAACTCGGAGAGGAAATAGGGCACGAGCTCGGCGATGTCCTGCAGCCGTTCGCGCAGTGCCGGCACCCGAATCGGGACGACGCTCAGCCGGTAGTAAAGGTCCTCGCGGAAGCGTCCGTTCGCAACCAGCTCGTCGAGCCGCCGGTTGGTCGCGGAAATGATTCGCGTCGAAATCCTGATCGTCTGCTCGCCGCCGACCCGCTGCAACTCGCCGTCCTGCAACACGCGAAGCAATTTTGCCTGCGACGATTCGTGCAAATCGCCCACTTCGTCGAGAAAGATGGTTCCCCCGTCGGCGAGCTCGAACTTGCCGCGTCGCAGCGCGGCCGCCCCGGTAAATGCGCCCTTTTCGTGTCCGAATAGCTCGCTTTCGATCAGCTCGGTCGGAATCGCGGCACAGTTGACTTTGACGAATGGCCCGGCGGCGAATGGACTCTCGCGATGGATGTGCGCCGCCAGCAGCTCTTTGCCGGTTCCCGATTCTCCCGCCAGCAACACGGTCACGTCGGATCGCGCCACCTGAGTGGCCTGTTGCACCACCTCCTGGAACGGGGCCGACGATCCAATCATTCTGGGCGCCGGTCCGACCAGTTCTCGATAGCGCTGGTTCTCGCGCTGGAGATCCGACCATTCCAGCGCGTTCTTCACGACCAGCAGCACGCGATCGCGCGCCAGCGGCTTTTCGAGGAAGTCAAACGCGCCCATTCTCGTCGCCTGTACGGCATCAGCGACGGTGCCGTGCCCGGAAATCATGATCGCCGGCGACCGTTCGTCCCACTGGCGGACCTGCCGCAGCACGTCCAGGCCGCTGCCGTCGGCGAGCCGCACGTCCAGCAGGTAGACGTCGGCGACGGCACGATTCCGTTCCGCGTTGAATGCCGCGATCGATTCGAACACGCTGACGCGGTAGCCCTCTCCCTCGAGGATCAAACGCAACGATCGGCCGATATTGGCCTCGTCGTCGACGATCGCGATATGGCGTTTCCGTGTCATGACGGCAGCGATACCCTGAACGCCGCGCCGCCAAGCTCGCCAGGAATGGTCATTACATCTCCACCCGACAGCAGCGCGTTCTTCTTCGCGATCGAGAGGCCGAGTCCCATGCCGTGCTTCTTGAAGGTAATCGTCGGTTCGAACAGCGTTGCCGAGACCTCATCGCTCAATCCTGGCCCCGAATCGTGCACATCGATCAGCACGTGTCCGTCCTCGCCGCGCGTCAGGACCACGACCGCGCCGCCCGATCCAGCCGCTTCCGCTGCGTTCTGCAGGAGGTTGGTCAAGATACCGTTTACCAGATCCGGAGACGCATGCGCGCGAGGCTGGCCGCGGTCGAGCCGAAGATGATACGTCACGTCCGGATGCACGGGACGGAGCAGCGCTATCCGCTCGTTGACCACGGCGTTGATGTCGAGAACTTCCGGGTGGACTTCCGGTTCACTGGCGAATTCGGAAAATGCGCGCACCCGCCGCTCGAGTGATTCGATTTCGCTGACCACGATCTGGACTGCCTGGTCCATGAACGCCCGTTCTGATGCAGGCCCCTCGACTCGCCCCGCAGACTCGCTCGGGGCAGCTTCGTCGACTGGCCGAGCCATAGAATCGCTCGCGGCAAGCTGCCGCGCTTGCATCTCTTCAACCGTCAGTCGGATCGGCGTGAGCGAGTTCTTCAGTTCGTGCGCGGTCTTGCGCGCGAGCGACTGCCAACTGGCCATCCGCGTCAGATGCACCAGCCGGTCGCGACTTTCAGCCAGTTGATCAGCCATGTGATTGAACGCGTCGATCGCGCGGCCGACCTCGTCCCGGGGTGACGTACCTGGACTTGCACCGGTCTCCAGCCGGCGCGACCAGTCTCCCGCTGCGAAATCGGTCAGCGCCGCCGTGAGTTGCTGAATCGGACGGCTGACGCGTGAGGCGATGAAGATCAGCGGCAGCAGCGAGATCAGCCACGCTGCGCCGAGCAACAGCAGGAGTGTCAGCGTAAATCCGCGACGCAGATCGCGAGTGTCGATCGCGTCGATGATCCGGCGGGTCTCTCGGAGCTGACCTGACAACTCCTGCATGCTGACTCCGCCGAGGTCACGGCTGTAGATCTCGACGCCACCGTCCGCTCGACGCATGTAATCGATCCGGTCGCCTTGGGGACCGGATACATCAAACCGTTCCATCTCGCCGCTCTCCCAAAACGATCGTAACGGCTCCGGCCAGCTGCGCATCGCGCCGACTGCATACGTCGCCGGGTGCGTGCGCCCGGCGAGCGCGTCCTCTTTCAGCGCGTCGCGTTCACGCTGGTAGAACTGCTTCGCCGTCGTCTCCAGCGTACGCGACAGGCGATCGAGTTCGCCGGTTGTCGAGTATCGCAAGCTGCGATCGATGAGCGTGGTCGTTATCCAGACGGTTGCGGCGAGCGGCAGCAGAGTTGAGGCGAGGAAGGCGGCGAGAAGGCGGTTACGAAGGGTCATCGCGAAGGTGACGAACGCGACGGAAGTCGGAATGGACCGGCCTCGAGAGCATGGGTCGACGAGTCGGTTTTGCGCCGTCGACTCAATGCATCGATGAGCGCTTGTAACGTGTAACCGGACTCTGCCGAATCGGCGGTCGTTTCGCTATCGAGGAAGCGGTACTCGAGGCGAATCCAGAACGGCAAATCCCGGCCGAGGCCGCCGAGCGCATCGATGGGGATCGCCAACTGATCGACGCACCAGGCCTCGGCGGCCGCAAGGACCAGGTGCGATGCGGACTGGGAGCGCTTCTCCACCGTCGCCACGGCGAATCGTTCCTCCCATAAATCGTAGCTCAAGGCAAAGATCCGGCGGGTGGTCGCGACCACCGACTTTCCCGGCGCGGGCAGCACCATGGCCGCAAGCTCCACACGCACCGAGCGGCCCTCTTTCAATCGCGCGACCGGATCGCCCTTGAGAAAACTCAATCCGGATGCGCGGATCTTCAGCGCGTCACCCGCCGCGTCGATCGTCAGTGCTTGCGCCGAGGAGGGTGCGGCTGGCCAGACGAGCAGACCGAATAACACGACTGCCCACCACGCCAGCTTCACCACCGTGGACCGATCCCGGTGATGCGAAGCCCCATCGAGAGCATCGCAGTGAGATTGTCGGTATTGAGCGGGAACCCGACCGTCAGAAATGCCGGCCCGGCGTGGAAGCCGAAACCGGTCGACACGCGCACACGGCGCTCCGTGTTTGCATCCCACACCGAGCCGACATTGAGGAAGAGGCCGACTCCGGTATACCGATACTCGACCGACGAGTAGAACATGCGGTCGCCGCCGGCCGGCGAGATCTCGTACTTGTCCCATCCGCGCAGCGTCGTCGTGTCGCCAAGGGCGAACCGTTCGAAAAGCGGTGCATGGCCGGTAATTCCGCCTGCCATGCCGGTCGCCTGAACGTGATGGTTGCCAAGGTCGAATCGATAAGTGCCCTGGCCGACGTAGCGCGTGTACGCGAGATCGCTTTCGAGCCCGCGGGAACCTCCTCGTACGCCAAAGTTGGCGGCGACGTGCTGGGTTCCGCCGGAGCTCTGCTTCCATTGCCGATCGAAGTCGAGCGACGCAACCGCCGCGTTCGCCATCTGCGACTCGCTGGCGGGAGCAAGGGCCGACAGCTCCGAGATACTCACGCCGCCAGCGATGCTGAGAGCCGGAGTGAACGCAAATTTCAGAATCGGTGTGATCGTCGTCCGTGTGTCGTAGGGGCGCGGAATCTCCGGTTCGGATGGCAGGGCGGCGAGTGTCTGAGAGCGCCAGTCCTGATCGAACCACGACCACTCGAGGCTCGCGCCGAGGCGGCGCGTTCCCAGCTTCCGGGTTTCAAAACGGAGACCGACGCCGGAATACTCCTCGACCGAATCCTCGTCATAAGCAAGCGCGAACATGGGAGGGACACTGATGACGCGCTCACCGATGTTGAAATCCCAAAATCCGCCCCAGCCCTGTTCCGAGTGGTAGACGACGTTCGAGCGCAGCGGCTCGAAGCGCAACCATGACGGGAGTTCCTTCTTTCGCGCCTCGTACACGAGCCGAATGTGGCCAACCTCGGTACTCTTCTCGATGTGACGGGCAATGTCGTAATTGGGCAACTCGCGCTGCATCCGTTCCTGCAGTCGATCGGCGTCGCCTGAGTCGAGCCGCTTGCCGACAAGACCCTCCAGGTCGTCGCGCAGTCCCTGTGTCAGTTCCGCATCCGGCACGCCTCGCAACTCGGCGTGATCGACGATGTAGCGGCCGTTGATGTTGTCGTCGCGGTTGGGCTCGTCCTGGCGGCCGACAACGAAAAACACGCGCGCCTCGCCGCCGGGATCCATCACGGTTCGCACCGCGGCGACGTAGCGAGGTCGCTCCGCCTCGATCCGTGCGGCGAGCTCGTCGAGCCGCTCGCGCTTCAACGGCGTACCGGCGAGATCGCGGATGGCCTGGCGCAGCCCGGGGCTGAGACGATCGATGTCGAAGCCGGTGACCTGCGCCGACGTGATGATCGTGCCTTCAGGCACCGCCGGTTTCTGATCGGTCGCGACCTGCGGCGAAGTTGCGAGCAGGGTGAGGAGAAGTCCAAGTGTGCGCATGCTCTCGGCGAGAGCAAGGAATGAGCCCATAGCAAAGCTATTTATGATCAAGAAGATAGCGCAATCCGGGGTGTGATGGCCGGTCACACCTGTGCGTCAGGGGCGACAGAGACAGGTCTCGTCGCGAAACGCCATCAAGCCGCGTGGAGCCGCGTAGAATCAGCCCGGAGCGTGACATGTCGCATTCACGACAAGCCGGCTGGAAGCTGTGTGTATGTGTGACCGCTATCCTTTGCGCACCCGCGGCGAGCGCGCAACCGGGGGCGTCGCTGTTCGACCGGCTCGTTGGCCGTTGGCAGCTGAAAGGCACGATCGACGGCAAGCAGACGGTCCACGACGTCGATGCCGAGTTCGTGTTGAACCGTGGGTATGTTCGGCTGCACGAGGTCTCGCACGAGAAGAACCAGAGCGGCTCACCGGAATACGAGGCGATCGTGTTTATCAGCCGAGACCAGAGCACCGGCGATTACTCGTGCCTCTGGCTTGACACGACCAGCAACCGCGGTCTGTCGGGATCTGGAATCGCACATGCGAAGCCGACCGACACGTCGCTGCCATTCATCATCGACGTCAACAAGGGTCACGTGTTTCGCACGACGTTCATCTACTCGGCGAAGACAGACTCGTGGGAATGGCGCATGGACGACGACGTTGACGGCAAGCTTGCGCCATTCGCACGGGTCACGCTGTCGAGGCGAAAATAGTTCCGGCTTTTTGACCCACCTCTCGATCACTTTCAAACGTCACGGGACGATTTCACAGCTGGAGATCCGCTCGCCAGAAACTTGCGTGCGAAAAGAAGAAGACGGTTCCGAAACGTATAGAATCAGCCGCGGAGTTACGCACCGAACGGTGACGCCCTTCAAATGCTGAGATCCCACACGTCGCGGAACCGGTCCCGATGATACCCACCGAGGCGGTCGCCTCGACTGGCCGTTTCACATCCAGTCAACGTCGCGGGTTCTTCGCCGCCTGGGGCGGCATCGTTCTCGACGGTGTCGACTCATTCATCTACGCCCTCGTCCTCGTGCCGGCTCTGCGGGCACTTCTGCCCGCGTCCGGGATCGAGCCGACAATTGGCAATGTCAGTTTCTACGGCAGCATCCTGTTCTCGGTCTTCCTGGTCGGCTGGGGACTGGCGTTTCTGTGGGGCCCGCTCGCCGATCGGTTCGGCCGTGTGCGCGTCCTGATGCTCGCGATTCTTTGCTATTCGCTCTTCACCTTCCTCGGCGCACTCGCACAGAACTGGTGGCAGCTCGCCGTGTTCCGTTTGCTCTCCGGCTTCGGCATCGGCGGCGAATTCGTCGGCGCCGCAACCTTCGTCGTCGAAGCGCTGCCTGACCGACGGCGGGTCGTCGCGACCGGCGTGATGAACAGCGGCTATTACGTCGGAGTCTTCATTGCGGCGGCGCTGAACTATTTGATTGGTGCGCATTACGGGTGGCGAGCCATGTTCGCGCTCGGCGGCTTCCCGGCCCTGTTCATCGCCTACGTTCGCCTGTTCGTGCAGGAACCCGACCGCTGGCGCAATCGAGTTCGCGAGATTGGCCACTGGCGCGCGCGGGACGCGTTCTTCGCGCTCTTCTCTGCCGAATATCGACGCCGCACGCTGCTCAACTGCGTCTTCCTGTTGATTTCAATGATCGGCCTCTGGGCAGGATCGGTCTACGCACCGGCGGCGGTGACGCAGGTGGCGACGCGCGCCGGCTACAGCGCGGCCGATGCGGCCCGCATCAGCTCGCGCGCGACGATGCTGCTCGCCGTCGGTACGATTCTCGGGTGCCTGATCATGCCGACACTGGCCGAGCGCTTCGGCCGCCGCGGCGCGCTCGCCTGCTTCTACGCGTTGATGGCGGCATCGATTGCGTTCAGTTTCGGCTATGCGTTCTACCGCTCGTCCGATGCCCTCGCCACGTTCATCGGCTCGCTCTTTTTTGTCGGGGTCGGCGGCGGCAGCTTCTCGGTGTTCTGGACGTGGATCAGCGAACAATATCGAACGGAGTGCCGAGGCAGCGCGCTCGCGTTCGCCACCTCGATCGGCAGATTCGTGGCCGCCGGTGCGACATTTCTCGTCGGCGCCGGTATTCAGCAGTACGGCAGCATCGGCGTCCCGGTCGCGCTCACCTCGATTCCATTCGTGCTGGGATTGATGCTGCTGCCGTTCTCCGTCGAAACTCGCGGCAAGCCGCTGCCCGTGTGATCACAC
>JBPYFA010000377.1:0-9565 GCA_051986585.1 Vicinamibacterales bacterium
GCGATCTGCAGTACATCGGGCTCTACACCCAGCACTCGTCGGGCGGCAACGTCGTCTACGGGTTCCAGGTGCAGGACTTCGGCCGGATGTTCATCAATTACAGCTACGAGAACGTCGAGATCAGGGATTTGAATCCGCTGTTCAACGACCCGAGGGTTCTCCAGAGCAATCCGCTGCTGGCCGACTCGCTGCTGACCGCGCAGCATGGAAAGCGGACGATCAGCAAGATTGGTCCGAGCTACGTTTACAACACCGTCGACAATCCGATCTTCCCGACCGCCGGTAAGCGCTTCACGCTGTCGTTCGATCTTGCGGGCATTGGCGGAAACACGAGCTTCATCAATCCACGAACCGAAGCCGTGTGGTATCACCCAATGAACAAGCGCACGTCGTTCGGGTTCCGCGGCGCGTGGGAATACCTGCGTCCGTATGGCGACACGCTCGTGCTGCCGATCTTCCAGAAGATCTTCCTCGGCGGCGAATACAGCATTCGCGGATTCGACATCCGTTCGGTATCCCCACGCGATGAACTCACCGGTGTTCCGATCGGCGGCAACAAGAGCATCCTGTTCAACGCGGAATACCTGATTCACATCGCCGGCCCGGTGCGTCTCGTGCTCTTCTTCGACACCGGCCAGGTCCGCAACGTCGGCGAGCACTTCTCCTGGAAGGAGCCGATCTACCGGCGGACGACGCCAGGGACGCTCTATCCGACGTTCCTCGACACCGTTGGTATAATCTCCAATCCGTTGATAGGGAATGCACTGCCAGTGGTGACCGACGTCGTTGGCCAGACGGCAGCGTTCAAGGCATCGACCGGTGCAGAAATCCGGTTCTTCATGCCGGTGCTGAACGTGCCGTTCCGGCTGATTTTTGCGATGAATCCGTCGCGAGGCAATGTGCTCGACAACAACCTCCAGCCGGAAAAGCAGTGGAAGTTCCGGTTCGCGGTGGGATCAACGTTCTAAATAGAAGTTTCCAGTTGCCAGTCTCCAGTTCCCAGTGCTCGGCATGAGTGCACTTGCGAACCTGACAAGCGCGGCTGCCAAGCTGGAATCTGAGAGTCAGATTTGCAGTCGTAACGCATTAATAAGCTGGAAGCTGGCAACGGGGAACTGGTAACTTTTTCTTTAGGGGATTTTTTGCATGAGCGTGTTGAAGACGATGATCGTTGTACCCGCGATGGGCTTGTTGCTTGTCGCGACGCCGGGCTCTGCGCAGACACCTTCGACGCAGAAGCCGGCTACGCCGCCACCTGCCACCCAGCCGCCGGCGACGCAACCGCCTGCCACGCAGCCGCCGGCAACCCCCGGGACAGCCGCCGCAGCGCCGGCTCCGCTCCGGCCACCGGCGCCGTTCCCCGAGGGCGCGAAATTCGCGTTCATCGACATCCAGGCGATTGCGAGCAACTCCTCGGAAGGCAAGGCGGCGACCGCCAAGCTCGACGACCTGAGAAAGAAGAAGAACGCTGAGCTGACGGGCAAGAGCAATTCGCTGAAAGCGATGCAGGACAAATTGAACGCCGGCGGTTCCGTGCTCAACGATGCCGCCCGGGCACAGCTCGAGAAGGACATCGAGAAGGCGCAGCGCGACCTGCAGTTCGCGCAGCAGGACGCGCAGACCGAAGTTCAGGATCTGACGAATCAGCTGCAGGGCGATTTCCAGGACAAACTGAACCCGATCATCGAGCAGCTCCGCGTCGACAAAGGCCTCCTCATGATCTTCAGCATCCGCGACGCCGGCGTCGTCGCCGCCGAACCAGGGCTCGATCTGTCGAGCGAAGTGATCAAGCGTTTTGATACGGCGATGAAGGCGGGGCCGGTGAAGAAGTAGATCGCTATTCGCACTGCGCTATTCGCGGTTCGCAGTTCAAAAAGGTCGCGACGCCAGTGCGTCGCGACCTTCTTTTTTTAGCTCGAAACGGACGGCGAACCGCCAACCACGAATCGCGAACAGCGAATCGCGATTGGTCTGATAAACTCCCTGTCAGTGATCAACATTCCCGCCGCACTCGATCGTCTCTGTTACCGGTATCCATCCGCGCTCGTGGATGCGATCGCTGAGCACGAGCCCGGCCGGCGGGTCGTTGCCTACAAGAACGTCACCGTCAGCGAAGAATTCTTTCAGGGGCATTTTCCCGGCGCACCGCTGATGCCCGGCGTGCTGATGATTGAAACGCTGGCGCAGGTGGCGACGATTCTGCTCACGCAGTCCGGGGATGAGCGGGCTGTCGCCGGTGCCTATCTGCGCGGCGTCGACAATGCGAAGTTCCGACTGCCGGTCGTTCCGGGCGACCGCTTGCGGCTCGAAGTGACGATGGGCCCTCGACGAGCGCGTATCGCTCGTGCGCACGCCACTGCCTCCATCGGCGACAACATCGCGGCTGAAGCCGACCTCGTGCTTGGCCTGGTCATGGAGCCCCGTCCGAACTCCCGCGACCGTGTCACGATCGACCCCAGTGCGGTCGTGCATCCGGATGCGATCATCGGCGCCGGTACAGTGATCGGTCCGCATGCGGTGATTGGGCCGCACGTCCGGCTTGGGCGGAACTGCCGCGTCGGCGCTTCGGCGGTCGTCGAGGGACCGTCGACATTTGGGGACGGCAATGAGATCTTTCCGCTCGCCTCGGTCGGATTGATCCCGCAGGATCTCAAGTTCCACGGCGAACCCACGAAGCTGGTGGTCGGCGATCGGAATATCTTTCGCGAATTCGTGACCATTCACCGCGGCACCGCGGGCGGCGGAGGGGTCACGGAAATCGGCGACCACAACCTGTTCATGGCCTACGCGCATATCGCGCACGATTGCCACGTCGGCAACCACACCATTTTCGGCAACGGCGCCACACTCGGCGGGCACGTGACCGTCGAAGATCATGCGACCATCAGTGCATTTTCCGGTGTGCACCAGTTCTGCCGCGTTGGCCGCCACGCCTTCATCGGTGGGTTCTCGGTGGTGACGAAGGATGCGCTTCCGTTTGCCAAGACCGTCGGCAATCGGGCACGGATCTACGGTCTGAACACAATCGGCCTGGTACGGCGTAAGTTCTCGTCGGATTCGATCGCGAAACTTCGGCGCGCCTACCGTCACCTCCTGCACTCGAATACCAGCCGCGCCCTGGCGCAAATCGAGCGCGATCCGACCTTGCAGTGCGACGAAGTTCAGTACCTTGTCGATTTCATCCGCACCTCGAGCCGTGGCGTCGGACTGCGGAGACCAAGTCGGAGGCTGGAAGAGGTGGTCGACGAGTGATGCTGAAAATGCTGAAGGTTGAATGCTGAAGGCTGAATGAAAACCTCTCGTTTCTCCCAATCAGCAATCAGCAATCAGCAATCAAACTTCAGCATTCAGACTTCAGCATTCAGCATTTTCAGCATTTCTTCCTACGGGTGTGCCACTGTCACCGTGAAATCGGCCGGGTTCGTGATCGTGCCGTGCGCGTCGTAGACCCGGGCGCAGAGGCTGGCGGCAGCAGTCACCGTGCCGGTGACGATGGCCGACTGCGCAGCGCTGGAGTTATCGATGACAATTTGACACGCGGATCCGGTCCACGTGCCGAGGCTGAGGCCGATTACCGGCGTGCCGTCCGGGATCGTGGTCAAGGTGATGACGACGGTGCCGCCCGAGGTGGCGGTAAACGGGAACGTTTCCGCGCCGTTCAAGTGGAGCGTTCCGGTGAACGTCTCGGTGACGGCCGGCGTCGTTGGCGTCGTGGGTGTCGTGGGGGTCGTCGGGGTGGTGCTCGAGTTGTTGCATCCTGACACGCTCGTCGCGAGTGCGAGCAGCAGAATGCCCGGTAGCAAGCGGCGCATTCGTCTTTTAAACTCCTTGATAAAACGTCGAGCTTCCAAGCAACTGCTGTTCCGCTCGCCTTCTCAATAATACGACGTAATTGCCCCGGAAATTGTCTTCCGCCGGGGATTTCTGACTGGAATTGAGGACGTCCCTCCGCCGCGGCCATCTTCTCGCATCTGATAGACTGCTTCTCTTCAGGGATGAGCAGAATCGGCCTCATTGCGGGCAACGGGCGGTTTCCCTTTCTGGTACTGCAAGGGGCTCGGAGTCTCGGCCACGCCGTTACCATCGTCGCAATCAAGGAAGAAGCGTTCGCCGAACTCGAAACGACCGCCCGTGCCGCCGACGCCGACTTTCACTGGGTGTCGCTTGGCCAGCTCGGAAAATGCATCAAGATTCTGAAGGCTGGAGGTATCTCCCAGGCGGTAATGGCGGGGCAAGTCAAGCACGTGAAGATCTTTTCCGGGATCATGCCTGACTTTACGCTGGTGTCCGTGCTGACTCGCCTGAAGGCACGCAATACCGACGCGTTGATCTCCGCCGTGGCCGACGTCATGCGCAGTGAAGGGATCGAGTTGATGGATTCGACGACGTTCCTGCAGCCGTTGCTGGCCAGACCGGGAACCTTGACCGATCGGATCCCGAGCGAGCAGGAGCACGAAGACTTCCAGTTTGGTTATCGGATGGCGGATGCCATTGCCGCACTCGACATCGGCCAGACGATTGCGGTCAAGCACAAGGCGGTGGTCGCGGTCGAAGCGATGGAAGGCACCGACGAAGTGATTGGCCGAGCCGGTCATCTCGCCGGGCCCGGCGTGCGGATCGTCAAGGTGGCGAAGCCGAATCAGGACATGCGATTCGACGTCCCGGTGATCGGGATTGCAACCATTCAGGCGATGCGGATCGCTGGCGCATCCGCTCTGTCGGTGGATGCGGATCGCACGCTCGTTCTCGACGGCGAGCACGTCTTCAGGTCGGCCAACGAGGCCGGCATCGCCATCGTCGGGCGACCGAGGAGCGAACAGCGTGCCGGGTGATCGTGTCCGCGCCGCGGTGATCGGCGTCGGCCACCTCGGGCGGCATCATGCGCGGATCCTGAGCACGCTCGAGGGCGTCGATCTTGTCGCCGTCGTCGACACGAATACCGAGCGCGCATCAGCGATCTCCGCGTCAACGGGTGCCCCGGCGCTGACGGATTATCGTGAGGTCCTCGACAAAATCGACGCCGTCTCGATCGCCGTTCCAACCGAGCTTCATCGCGACATTGCCATTCCGTTCCTGGAGCGAGGCGTCGCCGCGCTGGTCGAGAAGCCAATCGCGCGGTCGTTGGCGGAGGCGGACGAGCTTGTCGCGGCCGCCCAGGAATCCGGGGCGGTGCTCTGTGTCGGCCAAACCGAGCGCTACAATCCCGCGGTCGCCGCGGTGCTGCCGCTCGTCACCTCGCCGCGTTTCATCGAAGTGCATCGGCTTGGTGCATTTCCCGATCGCAGCCTCGATATCGATGTCGTGTTCGACCTGATGATTCACGATCTGGACCTCATCCTGGCGCTGGTTCGCTCGGAGGTGCAGTCGATCGAAGCGGTCGGCGTTCCGGTGCTGACGTCGAAGTACGACATTGCCAATGCGCGGCTCCGCTTTCGGTCTGGCTGCATTGCGAACGTGACCGCGAGCCGCATCAGCAAGGAGCGCGTACGCAAGATCCGCTTCTTTCAGCCGGATGCGTACATCTCGATCGACTATGCCGCGCAGGAAGTCGAGGGCTGGCGGCTCGTCCGCCATGACGGGTCGCGCCCGACGATCGAAGGAGGAGCGCTGCCGGTGGAACGCGACGAGCCGCTTCGGCGCGAGATCGCTGACTTCATCCGCGCCGTGCGCTCGAAGACCACACCGCTCGTTGATGGAGTAGCCGGTCGCCGCGCATTGGAGCTGGCGACGCGAGTGGCAGAGAAGATGGGGGAGAACTAACGCACTTCGCAGTTCGCAGTTCGCGATTCGCAATTCGCAATTCGCAATTCGCAGTTCGCAGTTCGCGGTTCGCGGTTCGCATTGACATCCGCGTCTGAGCTGAGACGGGACTCGAACGCGAAGCTAAAAACCAAACCGACTAAAAACCAAAACGAAAAACCAAAAACCGACGAAAAACCGAAAACGAAAAACCAAAAACCGACTAAAAACCGAAAACGAAAAACCAAAAACTGTTCCTTTAATGTTCAGAGATCTCAACGACTTCATCGCGACGCTCGACAAACAGCGAGAGCTGGCGCGCATCGGCGAGCCGGTCAGCCCGGATCTCGAGATCTGCGCCGTGACCGATCGCGTCTCGAAGTCTCCTGGCGGCGGCCCCGCGCTGTTATTTGAGAAGCCGACGGGGTTCGACGTTCCGGTCGCGCTGAACCTGTTTGGGTCGATGACCCGTATCTGCCTCGCCCTCGGCGTCGCGAAACTCGACGAGCTCGCAGGCGAGATCGAAGAGTTGGCGACGCCCAAGATCCCTGCGGGCATGATCGATGCGCTCAAGATGCTGCCGATGCTCGGACGCCTTCGCGACCTGATGCCGAAGACCGTCTCTGACGCCCCATGTCAAGAAGTCGTCGAGCGTGATGGCTCGCTCGATTCGTTGCCGATCCTGAAGTGCTGGCCGGAAGATGGCGGCCGCTATATCACGCTTCCGCTCGTGTTCACGAAAGACCCCGAAACCGGCGCCCGCAACATTGGCACCTACCGCATGCAGGTTTACGACGCACGATCGACCGGCATGCACTGGCAGCGGCACAAGGGCGGCGCGCAGCATTATCGAGTCGCCGAAAAGCTGAAACGCCGGCTGCCAGTGGCCGTGGCGCTCGGCCCCGATCCGGCACTCGCGTATTCGGCGACGGCGCCGATGCCAGAGGGGCTCGACGAGTTGATGCTGGCCGGGTTTCTCCGGCGGGAACGCGTCGAGCTCGTCAAGTGCGTGACGACGGATCTCGAGGTTCCGGCCAACTCGCAGATCGTTCTCGAGGGCTATGTCGAGCCTGGTGAACGACGTCGCGAGGGGCCGTTTGGCGATCACACAGGTTTCTATTCACACCCGGACGATTACCCGGTGTTCCACCTGACCTGTATCACCCGCAGGAAGCGTCCGGTGTACCTGACGACCGTCGTCGGCATTCCGCCGATGGAGGACTATTACCTCGGCCTGGCGAGCGAACGGATTTTTCTCCCGCTCATTCGCAAGACGCTGCCGGAAATTGTCGACATGCACTTTCCAGCGGCGGGAATTTTTCACAACCTCGTGCTGGTGTCGATCGATAAGCGATACCCGGGGCATGCGCGAAAGATCATGAACGCGTTCTGGGGTCTCGGACAGCTGATGTTCTCGAAGACGATCATCGTGGTCGACAAGGACGTTGACGTCCAGAACGAGGCTGAAGTCGCCTGGATTGTCGGGACCCACTACGATCCGGAACGCGACATTCAGTTCACGAGAGGGCCGGTCGACGATCTGGAGGACGCGAGCGACCTGCCTGCGTACGGAAGCAAGATGGGAATCGACGCCACCCGCAAGTGGCCGTCGGAAGGCTTCACTCGCACGTGGCCGACGAAAATTGCGACCACGCCAGCCGCAGCAAAAAAGGCCGACGCGTTGTGGGCGAAGATCCGGCAAGGATGGAAATGATTTCTGAAACAGAAGCGCAGGAGTTGCTCGAGAGCCGCGACCTCATTGCGATTGGCATGCGGAGCGACGAGGCCCGTCGCCGTATCCATGGTTCGCGGACGACTTTCGTTCGTGTATTCGAGATTCACGTCGACGCACCGATCGCGGCATTGCCACCCGCAGTCGTCGCTGGAGAATTCCGCATCGTTGGCTCGCCGGCATCAGTGGATGAAGCAACCGCTGCCGTACGGAGCGCGCGATCGCTCGTCGCCGACGCACCGTTGAGCGGATTCTCGCTCTCTGATCTGATTACCGTGGCGGGTGCCGGATCGCTCACCGACATCTGCCGCGCTTTGCATCACGCAGGCCTCGAGGCCATCGCGGACGTGCCGCTCGACGTGTTGCCAGAACCTGCGTCGGCGATCGCGTCCGCACGCGCTGGCGGCCTCACCGTCGCTCGGCTGACGGTGAATTCGCTCTCGGGCGACGATCGTACGGCGCTGCCTCGACTGGCGCGACACGTTCAGTCTTCGATTGGCGGCATCCGTGCGTTTGCTCCGTTGCCGCGCGTCGTTTCCGTGGCGGCTCCCACGACCGGATACGACGATGTGAAGCAGATTGCGTTTGCGCGGCTCATTGCCGACAACATCGATTCGATTCAGGTGGATTGGCAGTTGTATGGACCGAAACTCGCGCAGTTTGCGCTGACCGTCGGCGCTGACGACGTGGATCGTATCGCGGCGGTCGATCCGGGAACACTTGGCACTCGCCGGAGTCCGCTCGAGGAAATTCGAGGCAATATCCGATCCGCAGGGCTCGAGCCAATCGAGAGGAACGGGCGGTTCGAGGCGGTCGCCTGATGTCTCTCGTCCGTCTCGGAGCAGTGGACTACTTGAACGCGCGTCCTCTGGTGTACGGCCTCGAGCTCAGGACCGACCTGTTCTCGTTGCGATTCGACGTGCCGTCGAAGTGCGCGGCGCTCTTGCACGAAGGGTCGATTGACCTTGGAATGATTCCCTCGATCGAATATCAGCGGGGGAGCGATTATCGTATCGTGCCGGGCCTGGGCATCATCTCGGACGGCCCCGTTGCGTCCGTTGCGCTCTTTACGATGCGGCCGATGGACGGTATTCGTTCAATCGCCGCCGACACGAGCTCGCGCACGTCCTATGCGCTGCTCAAGATTCTGTGCGTCGAACGATTCGGCATCGATCCGGAGTTTCAGCCGATGCCGCCCGACGCGGAAGCGATGCTGCAGCGATGCGATGCCGCGCTCCTGATTGGCGATCCAGCGCTCTTCCTCGATCACCGTCGCCTGGGCGCAAACAAGATTGACCTTGGCGAAGAATGGCGGGCACTGACCGGCTTGCCGTTCGTGTGGGCATTCTGGGCTGGCCGGAAGGACGCCGTGTCGCCTGAGGCGGTGAAGGCACTGGTTGCAGCCAAGGAGGAAGGAATCAAGTCATCTGAGCGGATCGCCGCAACCTACTGCGGCCCAGGCCGCGCGAGCCTGGGCGCGACCTATCTGAGAGACAATATTCAGTACACGCTGGGCGGTCGCGAAGAGGCCGGCCTGATCAAATATTACGACCTGGCCGAGCAGCACGGCGTGGTGGACGCGGTCGTGCCGCCGCTCTTTTATCGATGACTGTTGACGAACTCGCTCGCTCCGTACGAGATGGTGAACGGCTGAACCAGTCCGACGCGCTGGAGCTGTACCGTAACGCGCCGACTTCGCTCTTAGGCAAGCTGGCCGACGAAGTGCGCGCTCGCAAGCACCCCGAGGGCATCGTCACCTACATCATCGATCGCAACGTCAACTACACGAACGTCTGCGTCGCCAGGTGCAACTTCTGCGCGTTTTACCGACCTGTCGGTGCTGACGACGGATACGTCCTCGGGTTCGACGAGCTGTTTCGAAAAATCGACGAGACAATTGCGGTGGGGGGTGTCCAGCTGCTGCTGCAGGGCGGTCACAATCCGGATCTGCCGCTCTCCTGGTACGAGGATCTCTTTCGCGCCGTGAAGGCGAAGTTTCCGGATTTCAAGCTGCACGCGCTTTCGCCGCCCGAGGTGTTGCACATCGCCCGGCTCAATCAGCTCCCGGTGCCTGAGGTCATCCGACGCCTGATC
>JBPYFA010000378.1:0-2632 GCA_051986585.1 Vicinamibacterales bacterium
CAAGCCAGGCGTGAACTCCGAGAGCGACGGCGAACACGAGTAACAGCCCCGATGCAACCCGAGTCGAGAAGCCGTGGTGCCAGGCCCAGCCGGCGCCACGGGCGGCGACGAGGACGGCTGCCGGAAACGTCGCGAGCAGCACGCGGCCGAAAAATTCAGCCGCGTAGCGCTGAAATGGCGCGTCGACCCGCATGACGGCGACGGCCAGGAACGCGAGACAGGCAGCCGTCCACGCCAGGATGGCCAGCGCTGCTCGATCCCGGGCCCGCTCGGCCCACAGCCGCCACGCACCGAGCACCCCGAGCAGCACGATCGGCCATCCGATCGTACCAACCGCGAAGGCCAATGCGTTGCCGATGCGAGAGGGTAAGGATGCGGTTGGCGTGATATCCGAGTTTCCCGGCGGCGACCCGTTTTCGACCGGCGTCTGAACCGCGGCCGTGCTGTGCGCGCGCACGCGCAGCGCGTCCCGGTAAACATCGCCGAAATGGCCGTAATAGAGAACCACTGCCACGACCGCGGACAGCAGCGTTACCGAAAGAATCGTCCAGGCCATTCGGTGCAACGGTGCTCCGCCAATGACGCGATACAGAATCGCGAGGGCAGTCAACGTGACGCCCAGCAGCGCGAACGTGCTGACGTGCGAGAGAAACGCCAGGCAGGCCAACGCAAACAGGCCGGCAAGAGCGGGCAGGCTGTAAGTCACCATGGATGCGACGAGGACGGTCGCAAGCGCAACGGCCTCACCGAACGTATTGGTCAGGTTTGCATTGCCGAGCAGCCCGTACTGGAGCGGAACGAGATTGAAGAGGATCACCGCCAGCATTGCCGCCGTGCGATCGTTCCAGGCGCGCACGATCAGCGTATACAAGAAGGCGCCGGCGACCACCTCAGCGGCACAAACGACGACTCGAAGCAACGACACATGATCGCGGAACAACAACGACCATGGGGCGGCGAATACATAAAGACCAATCGCATAGGGAAAGCTGACCCCGCTCGGCATCCCCTGCGTGAAGAAGTACTTTCCCGACAGAACCCACTCAAAGCGGTGCGCGTGAAAGACCGCGTCAACCAGGAGCTTGGAGGGATGGAGCAACCCGAGAAGCTTCACGTAGAGCGCGGCGGCCGAGAACAGAATCACGACACGAGCGGAGGTCGACAGAGACGTGCCGCGCCGCCATTCCAGCCCGCGCACGATTGCCACCGACAGCAGCGCGATCCAGAACGCAAACGGTAACATCGACTCCGAGTACCCGGTGTAGGGTGCGGGACCAGAGGCCAGAGGCAAGGCCGCCATCACACTGAAGAGCACGACGGCAGCGAGCGAGTTCGTCAGCGTGGCGCCGGTCAGCAGGAACGCGAGCCCGAACACGACGGCGCCGATCGCGGCATCCCGGACGAGCGAAGTCGGAGGGAACCCAAGTCCGACCTTCGGAGTGCAGACGATTCGGTCGATCTGCACACCGAGCTGTCGCGGGTCCCCGGCCCCTGGCACAAGCGTCGGCGATGCGCCGATCGTCAGGACGCCGCCGCTGCTGCTACGCGACGGTAATTCGATGGTCGCGTCCTGAAAGTCGTTGGTCGCCTTCACCGTGGTCCCGACAACACCATCGGCGGCCAGATCCATCGCCGGCTGTGCCTCCGGCTGCGATCGGCCACCTCGGAACCGCACTGAGCACGTCCACGGCGTTCGACGATTCAAGCCGGCGAGCTTGATCTCTGCTCGTTGCGACGTCCAGGCAAACGTCAGGTCGCCCGCGCGTTCGCCGTCGTAAAAACCGGTGGCAAACTTTCTCGGGAGCGCCTTGTCCATGTCGAGCGTGAGCGTCGGCCGAAACGCGAAGGCGGCGATCACGCTGGCGGCGCCGAGGACGGCGCTGATCACAGCCGCGATCAGGAGGTGACGAAGCAGGCGGGCAAGGTTCACAAACCTTCGCGTCAGGGAAGCGGCGTGAAGTAGATGTTGTTGATATCCGCTCGCAAGTACTTGCCGACGACCGTGTAGTGATGGTGCGCGAAGTAGTCGAGGATCTGCTGGCGGACCTGCGGATGCGCTTCGATGCACACGAGCTCAGGGCGGAAACGCTCCACATCGAATCCGGCCAACGCCTTCGGTTCCCACAACTCGATGTCGATCGAGAGGAAATCAATCTTCTTGACGCGTTCCGAGTCAAGCAGATCGTTCAACGTGATCGTCGGCACCTCGACTTCCTTGGCTTTTTCGCCAACCTGTTCGGTGAAGCCGCGATTGCCGGAGGCAATCAGTGAGCTCTTGTTGACGAGGTACATCTTCGCGAGCTGATTCGACTCGTCGGAGACAAAGAAGGACACGAATTTGGTGCGCGGCCGGTACTTCAGGTAATCGGCTTCGAACTGCTTCTGGGGCTCGATCGCGAGGCCCTTCCAATTCAGGACCGTATCCAGATAGTAAGTGTTGCTCGTGACCTTGTAGTCGTTCGCTCCGACGTCGACGAAAAACCCGTCCCGCCGATCGTTGAAGAAGTCCCGGATGCACCATTCCTCTTCGCTGTACGAGTTCTTTTGCGGGCCGTACTTGTCGAGGAGCGCCTGCGATTCGGCGTGTCTCGCATACTGAATCGGTGCGGTCTTGGCGCGATAGCGCATCACC
>JBPYFA010000379.1:0-3582 GCA_051986585.1 Vicinamibacterales bacterium
CACCGGGCCGCTGTATCGCACGTCGAGCCAGAGTTCAGTGCCCGCGGTCAACACTTCAGGGAGATTCACGATGATGCTGTTCTGCCCCACCACTCGAAGGTGAAGCAGGCGTCCAAAGTCGGGCGAGTAGACACCGCGAATCGCCACCGTATCTGCGAGCTTCAACGTGAGCGAGCTCGTGCCCTCGCCAACAATCTTCAACTTGATCCGTGCGTCTCCGTCCATGAAGATGCGCTCGGGGTTGAGCTGCAGGTCGATGTCGTAGGCGAGGATGTCGTACTCGAGCCGTTCGTCTTCCGAATAAAACCGCCCTCGTTCTGCCAGCTTTGCCGCCGACGTGTAGATCGAGATGTTGCGACGGCGTTTGCGATCGAAGAGATTGATGTCTTCTGCTTCGCTCCCCGATCGCGCGTAGGTCAGCGTGCCGAATCGCTTGGTGTGGAGCTCGGCGATCACGTCTCCGAATGACGGCGTCAGTGACCAGCGATCGCGACTGATGTCCGATAAATCGATCTGCAGAGAGCGCGGCACGAGATCGTTGAACAGGCTCACGGCCGACCGGACGTCGCCCGGATCTCCTGTCCGCGGCTTCAGCGAGTTGCGGTCTACCAATGCGGCGAACTGGTACGGCGAAATTCGAATGAACGCGTTGTCGATTTCCTCGATCAGCTCGTCGCGTCCCGAGAAGATGCGGATCTGCGTCTGCTCGGCCGGATCGGGGGGCGTGAACTTCATCCGGCCGCGACCGAGCAGCACCATTGCGGTCGGACCATCCGGCGTCGAGGCGACGAATGCGCGTCCAGCCGGCATCTCGATCGCCAGGTCGGGTGCGCGGACCACCAGGTCGTGCACGTCGTACTCGGTCGTGGTGTCCAGTGCCAACCGATAGAGGCCTGTGACCACAGACAGCCGGCTGACGGCGAGGATTCGCCACGGATCCGAGGCGGCCGCGCCCGGTCGAACATCGAAGCGCCAGGTTCCGAGCCGGCCCTCGATTCCCCGCTCGATGAACAGTTCGACGACCAGCCGGAGCGCGCCGCCATCGAGGGGGGCCCGGTCGCGTTCGGTGACGACGATGCGCGTCGGTGGTGGTGCGGTGATGGTCGCCGCGAGCTCCTCGAAGCTCGGCCGGCTGATCTCTGGATCGCCCAGGTTGAGGACTGCCGCGCGATCTCCCGTCGCCGCCGCCTGCTGCAGGCGCCGGAGCAGCGCCCCGACGCCGTCCGGAACTGTTTGCACCGGGGCCGTTTGCGCGGCAGCCGACCGCACCGTTGCCAGCACGATCAGCAAGCACCATCCGGCGAAACACCGACGCACCACCGGCACCATCGCGGCTCAATATTAGAATTCCATCACACCACACGGAAGCCAAAAGGTGGCCGTCGCAGTGATGAACGATGGGACTGATCGATCGCTTGCGTGAGCGCTGGACAACGGTAATCGCCACCGTCGTTGCGGCCACGTCCGCTTATGCCATTCTCGTATGGTTCACTGGCGGATTCCGGATCGAGGTGGCAGGCCTGCGGCTGAGCTCCCGTTCCTGGGAGCGGCCGGCGACCGTGGCGGCCATCGGGTTCGTAATCCTTCTTGTAACCGTTCGCGTGCGATCGGCTGCGGCCCTCCGTCAGCTCTCTGAGATTCTCGACTCACCCACGTTCGCGCAACGGACGGTCGCGATTGCCGCCTGCTGGACGCTGGCTGCCGGGATCGGTTTCGGCACGTTCGCCAATGGCGGCGCTGACTCGTACGGATATGTCGCGCAGGCGCGCCTGCTGACGCAGGGCAGGCTCACCGATACGATCCCCGTCAGCCGAGACTATCAATGGCCAAATGTTGAATACACCCTGACGCCTCTGGGCTTCACAAAAGGCCAGGCCCCAGGAGTGATCGCCCCACTATACCCGCCGGGTCTCCCGCTGCTACTCGCACCCTTTGCGGCGTGGTCGGAGACGGCGATCTATTTTGTGGTTCCGATTTGTGGCGTCCTGCTGGTCTGGATGACGTACCGGTTCGGCGCTCGCAGCGGCGACGCCGTCGCCGGGGCCCTCGGTGCTGTGCTCGTGTCGGCCAGCGCGACTTTCCTGTATCAGGTTGTCCAACCGATGAGCGATGTGCCGTGCGCGGCGTGCTGGCTCGCCGCGCTGCTCGTCGCGTCGCGCGGATCGATTGCCGGAGCGGCAGGGTCGGGCGCGCTGTGTTCGCTCGCAATTCTCATCAGGCCGAACCTCGCCCCGCTCACCGTCTTGGTTGCATGGCTTGCCGCTGGCCCCCCGTTTGCCCGCGTCCATCGTGCGCTCGTGTTTCTTGCCGCTCTCGCGCCGGGTCTCGTAGTGCTTGGCTGGATTCAACAGGTCCGGTACGGATCGCCCTGGGCTTCGGGCTACGGAACCCTGTCTGACATGTTCTCACTGGCCTACGTAGTGCCAAACCTCGCGCGCTATCCGAGATGGATCACAGAAGGGCACACACCGTTCATCTGGCTATCGGTCGCGGCCCCTTTGTGGATCGCGCGCCGCGCCACGAATCGAAGGTTGTCGTGGGCGGGGCTGGCGCTCTGCGTGGCCGTCTGGTTCGCCTACATCCCCTACATGTTCTTTCAACCGACCGAGTGGTTTTACACGCGCTTTCTTCTGCCCGCGATCCCGATCATGCTCGTGTTCGCATCGGCCTGTGCACTGAGCGCGATTCGTATGCTTCCGGCGATCTGGAGAGTTCCCGCCGCCGCGATACTCACCGTCGCAGTCGGCGGCTGGTCGCTCCACTACGCGCACCGGAACGGCGCCTTCGACATTCGTCATCAGGAGAGGAAGTACCCGCTGGCAGGCGAATTCGTGCGCACCAAGGGCCCGTCGAATGCGTTTGTGCTCGCAGCACAGCACAGTGGCAGCATCCGCTACTACGCCAACCGCCCGATCCTTCGTTGGGATCTGCTTGCACCGGCGCGCCTCGATCAGGCGCTCGCCATCTTTCGCGCGCAGGGCTACGAACCGCTTCTGGTCATCGATGTCGGCGAATACGACTTGTTCCGCGAACGCTTCGACGCAACAGGACAGCAAGCCGTCCATCAGCTGACGCCGCTTGCGGTGCTCGGCGACACGCGCGTCTTTGCATTCCGTTAGCGTGGCTCGCGATTCGGGATTCGGGATTCGTGATTCGGGATTAGCGATTCGGGATGAGCGATTAGTGATTAGTGATTCCCAGTCCACGTTTGACGAGCAGGATCGTCAAATCGTCGATGAACCGCGACGCTCTTGCGTGCCCCTCAACCGCTTTCAGCACCTGCAGGCCGATTTCAGCAGCGCTCTCCGCCGCATGCCGTTCGACCACGGTCTCGAGACCTGACTCTTCGAACGGACGTCCGGCCGGATCCTCTGCCTCGGTGATCCCGTCGCTGTACATGACGAGCGTTTCTCCCGGTGCCAGTACCGTCTCGACCGATCTGAACTTGGAGTGTTCGAACATGCCGAGCGCAACGCCGGTGCTGCCGAGGCGCTCGTAGCGTCCGTCGCGACGACGGATCATGGGAGGATTCTGGCCGGCGTTGACGTAGGTCAGTCCTCCGGTGATCGGCGAGTAGACGGC
>JBPYFA010000380.1:0-15290 GCA_051986585.1 Vicinamibacterales bacterium
GTCGCGATCGCCTTCTTGCTCTCGCCGATCGCCAGGTACGACGAACCGAGAAACATCCGCGCCTTGGCGAGTTTGGGATTGAGCGTCAGCGCGCGTTCGAGCGGCGGGACCGCGTCCGCTTCGTGGCCGCCCATGGCGAGCGCCATTCCGAGGTTCGCCAGCAGCCCCGGGTCGTCAGGGGCCGACTTGAGCAACTGACGATAGCCCGCCGCCGCATCGTCGTATCGATGTTCGCTCATTGCACGCGCCGCCGGATCGTTTTGCGGGCGCGGCTTGGACGGCGGCTGCGCGTGGGCGGACACACACGTGCACACGAACAGCATGAGCACGAGAGAACACCGAATGGGCCGCATCGAGGCAGGATACAACGGGTCGAGCAGGAAGAAAAAAGGCCGGAAGGGCTGAGCCCTCCCGGCCTCGACGCTCACGCGCGCGTACTCAGAACTCGAACCTAAGCCCCAGCTGTATGCGACGCGGATCGCCGTTGATGCTGCGGATCGTCATGAAGTTCGGATCCGTGAAAGAGGTCACCGGGTTTCCCCAACGCACGTGGTTGAGGACGTTGGCGGCCTGCACCCTGAACTCGACGCGATACCGGCCGACTGGGAACCCACGGAAGACGCTCATGTCCAGATTCCAGTTTGATGGTCCCCGAAGGAAGTTGCGTCCGGTGTTGCCCCACTGGTTACCCGGTTGCGCAAACGACGCCGGATCGTAATACACGGCGTTGGGTCCTGCTGGACCGACTTGGCGAATCGGAGCAATCTGCTCAATCGTCTGCTGACCCGTGCGCTGATTCAACGCCGTGTTGTCACCCGCAATGGTAAACGGGAGGCCGGAGTAGATCTGGAAGACTCCGTTCACTTGCCAGTTGTGAGCGAGCGTCGCCACCATACTGTTGTCGTTCTTCGCGAATGGGATGTCGTAGAGGAACCCCATCGAGAAGTTGTGCGTGCGGTCGTATCCCGCGAGCGCGTAGTTGCGGGTTATCTGTGAGGGCTGGCTCCACGTCAGCGTCACCCAGCCATCGTCGTCCGTTTCGTTCATCGCCTTGCTCCAGGTATAGGCCCCTTTGAGCAGCAGCCCATTCTTGAACGGACGATTGATCGCCATCTGCAACGCGTTGTACCGGCGGCGCGTTCGCGCGGCCCAGTCGAGAATGTCTGCGGTCCCCGCCTGCGCAAAGAACTGGCGGCCCGCGTCACCGCCGCCCGCCTCCGCATAGTTCACGTTCAGATCGGCGTAGCCTCCGTCGGAGCGCATACCGACGTACGCCAGGCTGACCGAGACATCGATCGGCAATTGGCGTTCAACCGTGACGTTCCATTGTTGGGTTCGGCCGCGGTCTACCTGATTGGGATTCGGCGTGCGCGTGGTGACGTCACGCGGCAGCGGGATCACGCCCGTGCTCAAGTCTGGCAGGGGGATAACGGGGATACCGTTGGCCAGAGGAACACCAGCGAAGTTGCTTCCGACCAAGCCGGCCGCAGTTTGAGAGAACCCAATCGTCGCAGGATAGAATCCGCGCAGCGGACGCGACCACGGAATCGGATCGTAGGTCAACCCGTAGCCGGTGCGGAATACCGTCTTCTCGTCGATACGGTAGGCCAGGCCCAAACGTGGAGCGAAGAGCGTCTTGCTCACCTTGATTCCGACATCTTCCGGGACGTTGCCCTTGCCGCCAATCAAAACGTTCCACGTCGTGTAGTCGAGGCGCTCGAGGCCGCGGTCGGCTCGCGTCATCAGCGGGTAGTACTCGTAACGCAATCCGGCGTTCACCGTCATCTTTGAGCTGACGTTCCAGCGATCGGTGACGAAGGTGGCGTACTGATTTTCGCGCCCCGTCATCACCTCGGCCTGTACGCTCTTGCCATATCCGCTCGTCAAACCGAGCAGGAATCCCGCGTACTGGTTCCACAAATTTGACGTGTAGCCGGGTTGGCCGGTGAGGTTGCCCGAGAAGCTGAAATCACCGCGGGGCCCGCTGCCGAGTTCCGGCTGCCAGTGATCCAGCTGATAGCGAATGAAGTCGAACCCGACACGCATTTCGTGTTTGCCCATCAATTTGGTCAGATTCTGGGTCAGCGTGTAGCTCGTTTCGTGGCGCTCGAGCGGAGTCCACGTATCATTGTTGCCAAGCGTGCTGTAGCCGGGATTGAACGACGGCATGCCGCTCTGCTTTGGATCCGGACCATTCGTGCCGGGAATGCCGAACGTTTCGCTGCCGAAGTTCGTGCCGAAATCTCCGCCCTGCGCGGTCTGATTCTGCTTGTTCATGCCAAAGCTGCCATCGATGACCATCGTCGGGCTCAGCGTCCACGTATGGCCAACGGTGGGCACGTAGACGTGCGTGTTGCCGCACCCAACCTGGTCATAGCCAAGCTTGTACAGGTCGCACACTTTCGCCTGCATCGTTGAGAATTTGGCGAAGACGTGATGCTCGCTGGTGCGGTTCCAGTCCACTTTGACGTCGTAGTTGCCCCTGTCGGCCGTCGGATTGCGCGCCAGATACAGATTGTTCTGAAGCCCATTATTCGTGCCTGGGTTGTTCGGCGCCGGATAGAGCGCCTGAATCTGTTTGGCGATGCTGGCGATTCGATCGGCCGGAATCACCGCCCCCGGGAATTCCGTGCGACCCGTTCCGTCAGGGTTACCGGTTGCGGGATCATAGATGTGGAAATTCGGGTTGATGGCGAGCACTTCGCTGAAGTCGCCGTTGCGCATCTTCGCTGTGGGAACGCTGTATTGGTCGTAGCGGCTGTTCCGCTCGTAGTTCCCTTCGAACCCACCAAAGAAGAACAGCTTGTTCTTCATGATTGGTCCACCGACTGTGCCGCCGAGAATCGAGATGCTCGAATTCAGCTTGCCGCAGGCGGGCGGCGGCGTGACATCGCAGGACGGCGTGAAGAATGGAGTGGCGTTCAGCTCGTCCTGATTCCGGAACGCGAACGCGGAGCCCTTGACCGTGTTCGTGCCGGACTTCGTGATCAGCGTTATCGCCGCTCCACCGGCCATGCCCTGCGCGGCATCGAAGTTGTTCGTGGCGATATTGACCGTTTCAATCGTTTCCGCGGGCGCGATATACCCGGTGTGATGTGGCAGCCAGATATTGACGCTGCTCGCGCCGTCGATGCGCGTGTTGTTGTTCTGACCGTCCGCGCCGTTGATGTTCGTGCGGAGCGCTCGTCCGGGCGTGTCGGTCTGCGCGTTCTGAAACGTCGCCGGCGTGGCGCCAGGCACCAGATTGATCAGCGTCTGGTAGTTCCGATACTGATTCAGTGGAAGGTTGGTGATTTCCTTCGACCGCAACTCAGTGTGCACGTCGGATTTGTCAGTCTGCAGGAGCTGCACATCCGAGGCGACGGTTACCGTTTCCGTCAACGCGCCGATTTCGAGCTTCACGTCGACACGGCTGATTTGCCCGGCGGTCACCGGCACGTTCGTCTGCAGGAATTCACGGAATCCAGTCAACGTGACTTTCACGTCGTATTGGCCCGGCACCACGTTCGCCAGGGTGTACTCTCCCTCGGCGCCGGTCACGGTCTCCCGAGTGAGATTGGTTGCCTTGTTCGTAATGACGACGGTAGCCGCTGGAATCGCAGCTCCTTGCGCATCCTTCACAGCGCCGACGACGCTGCCGTACAGCACTTGCGCGCGCGCACTGGGCGCGAGCACGAGCGACAGAAGAGCGGGTATTACGACGAACCGACCACGCGACACGAACACGGGTTCCTCCCTTCCCGAAACGAACTTGCCCGACGCAATTGCACTGAAGGCTAGTACAAAGGCGTTAGCGTCGAGATATAGCCCCTTCGAGCCCCGGTTGCCAAGATAAATCCTTTATTTTGTTGTAATTGCAGAGCTGTAGGCTCGGCTTTTGGAGGCAAGAGCGCCACGGCCGGCAGGCGTGCCACGGGTACAAAGGCGTAGGAGGGGCGAGACAAAAGAAAAAGGCCGGAAGGGTTTGCCCCTTCCGGCCTTCGATGCCGTACCTCGGCGGAGTCGCTAGAACTCGAACCGCAGCCCGAGCTGGATCTGCCGTGGGCCAGTTGAAGCGGCGATCGTCCGAATCTTCATGAAGTTCGGATCGGTGAAGCTGGTCACAGGATTGCCCCAGCGCACATGGTTGAGGATGTTGGCCGCCTGCATCCGGAACTCGAGTCGATAACGGCCCACCGGGAACCCGCGGAAGACGCCCATATCGAGATTCCAGTTCATCGGACCGCGAAGGAAGTTGCGGCCCGTGTTGCCCCACTGGGCGCCAGGCTGCGCAAATGACGCCGGATCGTAGTAGACCGCATTGGGTCCTGCGGGTCCGACCTGACGAATTTCCGCAATCTGCTGGATCGTCTGCTGACCGCCGCGCTGATTCAGCGCCGTGTTGTCACCGGCGATCGTGAACGGCGCTCCCGAGTAGGCCTGGAACACGCCATTGACTTGCCAGTTCTGGACCAGCGCCGCCACAGTCCCCGTGTCGTTCTTGGCAAAGGGCATGTCGTACAGGAATCCCATCGAGAAGTTGTGGGTCCTGTCGTAGCCCGCGAGCGCGTAGTTGCGGCTCAACTGCGACGGCTGCGACCACGTCACCGCCACCCATCCATCGTCGTCGGTTTCGTCCATCGCCTTGCTCCAGGTGTACGCGCCTTTGAGAAGCAAGCCGTTCTTGAACGGCCGATTGATCGCGGTCTGCAACGCGTTATACCGACGCTTGGTTCGTGCCGCCCAGTCGTCGATTTCTGCCGTGCCGGCCTGCGCAAAGAGCTTCCGTCCCGCGTCGCCGCCGAACGCATCTGCGTAGTTGACGTTGATATCGGCGTAGCCTCCATCGGTTCGCGTGCCGACATAGGCGACGCTGACTGAAACGTCCATCGGCAGCTGTCGCTCCAACGTGACGTTCCACTGCTGCGAGCGTCCGCGATCGACATCGTTGGGGTTCGGAACGCGCGTCTGCACGTTGCGCGGCATGGGAATCATGCCGTTGCTGATATCGGGCAGCGGAATCACCGGGATTCCGTCCGCCAGTGGGAACGACGCGAAATTGCTTCCGAGCTGGCCGGCCGCCGTCTGGCTGAACCCGATGGTCGACGGGTAGGACAGGCGCATCGGTCGTGACCACGGAATCGGATCGTAGGTGAGACCGTAGCCAGTGCGGAACACGGTCTTATCATTGATGCGATACGCGAGGCCGAGGCGGGGCGCAAAGAGCGTCTTGCTCACCTGAATCCCGACGTTCTCCGGCACGTTGCCCAAACCGCCGATCAAGACGGTCCACGTGGTGTAGTCGAGCCTCTCGAGGCCGTGGTTCGCGCGCGTCATCAACGGGTAGTACTCCCAACGCAACCCGGCGTTCACCGTCATCTTCGAATTGACGTTCCATCTGTCGGTCGCGAAGAGGGCGTACTGGTTCTCGCGCCCGGTCATCGTTTCGTACTGGATGCTCTTGCCGTATCCGCTGTCCAGGCCGAGAAGGAATGCGGCGTATGAGTTCCAGGTGCCGTTTGCCGTGTAGCCTGGCTGGCCGGTGATGTTGCCCGAGAAGCTGAAATCACCGCGCGGCCCCGCTCCGAGTTCTGGCTGCCAATGATCCAGCTGATACCGGATGAAGTCGAATCCGGTTCGCAGCTCGTGCCGTCCCATCATCTTCGTCAGGTTCGTCGTGATGGTGTAGCTCGTTTCGTGGCGCTCCATGGGAACCCACGTGTCATTGTTGCCAATCGTGCTGTAGCCAGGATTAAAGGAAGGCATGCCGCTTTGAAGCGGATCCGGACCGTTCGTGCCGGGAATGCCGAACGTCTCGCTGCCGAAGTTCGTGCCAAAATCGCCGCCGTGGGCGAACTGGTTCTGCTTGTTCATGCCCACGTTTCCATCGAGCACCATCGTCGGACTGAGTGTCCAGGTGTGCCCCGCGGTCGCGACGTAGATGTTGGTATCGCCGAAGCCGACCGGGTCGTACCCGAGCTTGAAGATGTCCGATACCTTTGCCTGCAACGTCGAAAACTTTGCAAAGACGTGGTGCGCGCTCGTGCGGTTCCAGTCGACCTTGAAATCGTAGTTGTCACGGTCGGCTTTCGGACTTCTGGGAATATAGAGATTGTTCAGCAGTCCGTTATTCGTGCCCGGGTTGTTCGGCGCCGGATAGAGCGCCTGGATCTGGCGGGCGATATTGCTGATGCGGCCGGCTGGGATGATCGCGCCAGCGAACTCAGTACGACCGGTGCCGTCAGCATTGCCGGTCGCCGGATCGTAAATGTGGAAGCCCGGGACGACGCCGAGCACTTCGCTGAAGTCGCCGTTCCGCATCTTTGCCGTCGGCACTGAATAGATGTCGTAGCGGCTGTTGCGCTCGTAATTGCCTTCGTAGCCGCCGAAGAAGAACAGTTTGTTCCTGACGATCGGTCCGCCGACCGTTCCGCCGCCAATCGTGATGCTCGAATTCAGCTTCCCGCACGCAGGTTTCGGGGTCACGTCGCACGACGGAGTGAAGAAGCCCGTGGCATTCAGTTCATCCTGATTTCGGAAGTAGAACGCGGAGCCTTTCACCTGATTCGTGCCGGACTTGGTCACGACCGTGATCGACGCACCGCCCGCCATGCCTTGTGCCGCGTCGAAATTGTTGGTGCTGACGTTCACCGTCTCAATCGTCTCGGCGGGTGCGATGTAACCGGCGTGATGCGGGAGCCAGATGTTGACGCTGCTCGCGCCGTCGATACGCGTGTTGTTGTTCTGGCCGTCGGCGCCGTTGATATTCGTTCTCAGCGACCGCCCCGGCGTGTCCGTCTGCGCATTCTGGAACGTCGCGGGCGTCGCACCGGGGACGAGGTTGATCAGCGTCTGATAGTTTCGATACTGGTTCAGCGGAAGGTTCGTGATTTCCTTCGACCTCAACTCGGTATGCAGATCCGACTTGTCGGTCTGCAGCAGCTGCGCGTCGGATGCCACGGTCACCGTTTCCGTCAGTGCTCCGATGTCGAGTTTGACGTCGACGCGGCTGATCTGACCGGCGCTGACCGGCACGTTGGTCTGGATGAACTCACGGAAGCCGGTGAGCGTGACCTTCACGTCATAATGCCCCGGCAGGACATTCGCCAACGTGTATTCCCCCTCGGCGCCAGTAACGGTCTCCCGAGTGGTATTCGTATCTTTGTTCGTGATGACGACCGTCGCCGCAGGAATTGCGGCGCCTTGCGCATCTTTCACCGCGCCGACGACGCTGCCGTACAACACCTGGGCGCGTACGACACTCGGCGCTATTGCGAGTGAGAGAACAGCTATGAATACGAGCAAACGACCACGCAACACGAACACGGGTTCCTCCCTTTCCGAAACGGCCGACACACCCGAGCTGGTGACTAATGCAAATGTGTTAGCGAGGCATGGTATACGGCTGAACCATTCAAAATAAAGAAGAATCTTCAACTTGTCACAATTATGTCCGCGGAAGAGGACAGGTCCAATTTGTTGTATCTAACTCAACCAATTGGATCGCGAAAACATTAGAGAAATACAGGAAGAGTCGGTCGAAGCGTTGTGCGATCGAAGGCTGACGGAGGAGCGATTCACGGGCGAACTTTGCCGTCGTCAGGCGGTCGTCGCGCTGGGCCAACTGGAAGCTCGCCAGCGGAGAAAAATGCCCCATCGTGGGGTCGCACGATGGGGCATAACTGAAAACGGAGAACTCAGAACTGAAAACTCAGAACTGAAAACTGAGAACTAAAAACCGAAAACTGAAAACCGAAAACTGAAAACGAACCCGAACCACAAACCTCAAACCGAAACCGAGAACCCAAAACTGAAAACCGAGAACTGACTCGAAGCGCTCGTCTGTCCAAACCCTGTCCTCAACCCAACCAGTTCGATCGCAAAAATCTCAAGACATTTCCCGAGAAAATGTTCTCGACGTCTTCTGGTGCGTAGCCGCGGGCCGAGAGGACGTCACCGATTTTTCTTAAGTCGGCGATCGTGTGAACGTCAGACGGACACTGCTCGCGTCCGAATGCACCGTCGAGGTCAGATCCAATCATCGAGTGTTGTGAATTGCCGGCCAGCTGACACACGCGGTCGATGTGATGCACGACGGTTTCGAGCGTCACCCCGGCGGATTGCGGGGTCGTTTGTCCGCGTACCCATCCGGGAACCAACATCCATGCATCCATGACGGCGCCAATCACGGCGCCGCGATCGATTAATTCGCGAATCTGCTCGTCGGAGAACTGACGATTGTGTGTCACCAGCGCGCGCGAGTTCGAATGGCTGGCCCAGATCGGACCGTTGAAATGATCGAGCGCGTCACGCAGGCTGTCGTCGCAAAGATGAGTCACGTCGAGAATGATCCCGAGCCGCTCCATCTCCTTCACGAGTTCGCGTCCGTGCGGCCCGAGATCACCCGTTGAGTTCGTGCCGTACGCATATCGCCCCGGCCCGTAGTGCGCCGGTCCGACGGCGCGAAGCCCCTGCGCATAGGCGCGCTCGAGATGTCCTGGCGTGAGGATCGAGTCAGCACCTTCGAGGCTCAGAATGTAGCCAATTGGCATTCGCGATTCGCGGTTCCCGATCTGTGGCGCGCCGCCCGCGATTAGATCTCCTGCTCCGTGGCTTCCACCTTCAGGCGGAAGTTCAACGGCTGAATTCTTCCACCTGTGAATATGCGCTTCCAGTCCTGCCAGGTCGACGATCTGCGACAGCTCACCCCGCTCTTCCATCGCGCGGTACCAGGCGAGTTGCGCCTGCGTCATCGCCCAGGCCTGTTCGGGGGAATTCCAGCCCTGAAGATCGCTCCCCGGCGCCACGTAGCGCGCGATTTGCGTCGCGACACACAGGCCGACGCCCCCGCGCCGCATCTCGGAGAACGAGACCGTGCCCTGGCCGCGGTCCGGTTTGTCGGTGAGGCGGGATTCGCGCGCGCGAATCTCTTCGATCGGTCGCGTGAGGTCGCGATTCCACTCGATCGCGTTCATGGCCAAATCTAAATGTGCGTCTACGATGAGCATGAGATCTCGGTTCTCCAGGGTTCTACTGGGTTCTACTCGGTTCTACCGGGTTCGGTTCTTGGGTTCCGCAAGGTTCAGGGTTCCGCAAGGTTCAGATTTCTGGGTCGAACCCAAGAACCGCACCTTGTAGAACCCAGTAGAACCCGGCAGAACCTCGCAGAACCTTTATAAAAGGATTGCGAGCAACAAGACTCCGAGCAGCCCGAGCACCGAGACAATCGTCTCAATAATGGTCCACGTTGCGAGCGTCTGCGGGACGCTCATGTTCAAATACTCCTTCGCCAGCCAGAAGCCGCCGTCATTCACGTGTGACGCGATCAACGAGCCAGAGCCGATCGACACGACCAGCAGCTCCTTATTGACTCCCGGAGACGAGGTGATGAGCGGCGCCATGATGCTCGCGGCCGTGATCACCGACACCGTCGCTGAGCCCACCGACAGTCTCAATAGCGACGCGATCACCCAGCCGAGCACCAGCGGCGACAATTGAAGACCGCTCATCGACTGGGCGATGGCGGTATCCAGATGCGCGCTGACGAGGACGCGGCCGAATCCGCCGCCAGCACCGACGACGAGCAGGACGCTCGCAATCGGCGGCAGCGATTCCTCGGCCAACGCGAGCAGTCGAATTCGATCGAACCCGCAGGAGCGGCCGAACGTGACCATCGCCACCAGCGTCGCGACGATCATGGCAACGAGCGGACTGCCAACGAACGAAATTGCCCGTCTCGCCGTCCCCTCCGGCATCGCAATTTGCGCGGCCGACGCGATCAACATCAGCAGCACCGGCATCAGCATCGTGACCAGGGTGACGGCGAGTGTTGGCGTCCGCGACGGGACCACCACCTTGGTGAATTGCTCCGCGATCGCGCCCGGTTCCGCCGACACATACTTGGTGATCAATCGCGTGAACAGCGGACCGGAGATGATCGACAGCGGCAGCCCCAGGATCAGCGAATAGAACAACGTGCGGCCTGGATCGGCCCCGAGGCGCTCGATCGCGGCAATCGGTCCTGGATGCGGCGGAACGAGTCCGTGCGCCGCCGACAGGCCGGCCACCATCGGCAGCCCGAGCCAGAGCAATGGCCGACCACTCTGACGCTGCGCGGTGAAGAGCACCGGCGCGAGGAGCACCAGGCCGACCTGGAAGAAAACCGGCAGGCCGATGATGAAGCCGGACAACATCAGCGCCCAGTCCAACCGGCGTTCGCCCAATGCACGGGCGAGCGCGTTCGAGACGACGACCGCTCCTCCAGACTCGGCAAGCAGCTTCCCGATGACCGTGCCGAGCGCGATCACCATCGCGATCGACCCGAGCGTATCGCCCATGCCGGCCTGAAACGCGCGGGCAACGTCGGCGAGCGGCAGCCGCGCCGCAAACCCGACGAAGATCGACCCGAGGGCGAGCGCGAGAAATGCAGGCAGTCGCACCCACGTGATCAGGAGCACGACCAGGGCGACGCCAACTGCTGCGATCAGGAGGAGGGTGGTTGGGTTCACGCGTGAGGTTTCCAGTTGCCAATTGGCAGTTGCTGGTCAGGAGTCTTGTTGTCACAACCGATCATCAGTCGACCTGACGCGCAAAGAACGCACTGGGCGCTGGAAACGGTGAACTGCTCACTGTGATTATCAAAATCAGCATTCAGCAATCAGCAATCTGAGCTAATAAATCTTTGGCTCTGCGATCGCGGCGGTGCCTTCGAGAAAATCAAAGTCACACCCACGGTCCGCCTGCGTCACGTGGAGGGAATACATGTGTCCGAACCCGCGCGGGTACTGCGGCTCTGGCGGCTTCCACTCGGCCCGGCGGCGACCCAGTTCTCCGTCGTCGACGCGCAGCGACAACCGGCGCTCCGGGACGTTCAGCTCGATGATGTCGCCGTCGCGAACCAAGGCAAGCGGGCCGCCGACGAATGACTCCGGGGCGATGTGCAGGACACAGGCGCCATAGCTGGTTCCGCTCATCCGCGCGTCCGAAAGTCGAACCATGTCGCGAACGCCTTGAGCCAGGAGCTTCTTCGGAATCGGCAACATTCCCCACTCGGGCATCCCGGGGCCGCCGAGCGGTCCGGCATTCTGAAGCACCAGCACGGACTCGGCGGTGACCGGCAGTTCTGGATCGTCGATCCGCGCAGCGAGGTCGTCGTAGTTTCTGAAGACGACGGCTGGCCCTGCGTGGGTCAACAACTGCTTGTCGGCGGCGGTGTGTTTGATCACCGCGCCGCGCGGGGCGAGATTTCCTCGCAGCACCGCGACGCCGCCCTCAGGACCGAGGGGACGCTCGCGAGTGGCAATCACCGAGTCGTTATTCACGATCGCGTCGCCGATGTTGTCGCCCAGCGTCCGTCCGTTGACGGTGATGCAGTTTGTGTTCAGCAAATCGCGCAATCGTGAGAGCGCGCCGCGAAGACCGCCGGCGTAGAAGAAATCCTCCATCAGGTATTCGCCGCTCGGCCGGATGTTGCCGATGAACGGCGTCCGGCGCGAGAGCGCATCGAACCGATCGAGATCCAGCTCGGCGCCGGCGCGCCCGGCGAGCGCGATCAGGTGGATGATCGCGTTGGTCGAGCCGCCGAGTGCCATGGCCGCGGTGACGGAGTTTTCAAACGCTTCCGTCGTCATGATCTTGCGCGGCGTCAGATCGTCCCACACCATCTCGACGCTGCGGCGGCCGCAGGCGACCGCCATCCGTGAATGGGCTGAGTCTGCCGCCGGGATAGAAGACGCGCCGGGCAGCGTCATGCCGAGTGCTTCGACCGCCGCCGCCATCGTGGAGGCCGTCCCCATCGTCATGCACGTGCCGAACGATCGGGCGATGCCGTCTTCCATTTCCCGCCAGCTGCAGTCGTCGAGCGTCCCCGCGCGCCGTTCGGCCCAGTACTTCCAGACGTCGCTGCCGGATCCGAGGAAATGTCCTCTCCAGTTGCCGCGCAGCATGGGGCCTGCCGGCATCAGAATCGCCGGAAGGTTCGCGCTCGTCGCGCCCATCAGCAGCGCCGGGACGGTTTTGTCGCACCCGGCCATCAACACCGCACCGTCGACGGGGTAGGACCGCAGCGCTTCCTCGGCATCCATCGCGAGCAGGTTGCGATACAGAAACGTGCTCGGTTTCATGAACACTTCGCCGAGGGTGAGAAGTGGGATTTCCATCGGGAAGCCGCCGGCTTGCCAGATGCCCCGTTTCACTTCCTCGGCGCGATTGCGGAAATGCGCGTGGCACGGATTCGCATCGCTCCAGGTATTGAGGACGGCGATGACCGGTTTGCCGGACAGGTCCTCCATGCTGAACCCCGCCTGTTTGGCGCGCGAGCGATGGCCGAACGACCGCATGTCGTCGCGGCCAAACCATCGGTAGCTCCGGAGTGAGGTGGGGTCACGATGTAAGGCCATGGGAGTTCACTGAAAATGCTGAATGCTGAATGCTAATTGCTGAATGCTAATTGCTGATTGCTGATTGCTGATTGCTGATTGCTGATTGCTGATTGCTGAATGGTGATTGGTGATTGGTGATTTAGTGAACGTGAATCATTAAAGTAGAAAACCGAGCCAGGAACAACAAACCAACCAAGAACCAAGAACCAAAAACTAAAAACTGAAAACTGAAAACCAAAAACCGAAAACCGAAAACCAAAAACCGATCTGATTCACCCATCCCGCCTCGGCAGCCGCAGGCTGACGACAATCGCGGTCTCGACGACGAGGACGGTCGCGAGCACGAGAAGTCCCTGACTATACGATCCGGTCGTCTGACGGAGCGTGCCCATGATCGAGGGTCCAACCGCACCTCCGAGATTGCCGATCGAATTGATCAGGCCGATGCATGCGGCGGCGGCCGCGCCGCCGAGGAAAATCGGCGGAATCGCCCAGAACACGCCCTGCGCGGAACGTTGACCAATCTGCGACAAGGTGAAACTCAGCACCACGAGCCAGAGGTTGTTACGGAACACGACCGCCAACACGAGGCCGACCGCTGCCGTCATGGCGCACGCGGCGACGTGGTATTTCCGTTCGCCGGTCCGATCCGAATGACGTCCGACGAGGAACATGGCGACGAGCGCCGCAGCAAAGGGCAGCGTCGTCATCAGGCTCAGGCCGAAACTCTGTCGCCCGCCGGCCGCTTCGGTCAGCATCTTGGGGAGCCACAAAAAGACGCCGTAGGTGACGATCGTGTTGAGAAAGTAGACGGCGCACAACAACCAGACGCGTCCGCTGCGCAAACTTCGCAGGATGGACGTGTGACCGGCCGCAGCACGACGTTCTTGCTCCGCCTCCATCGTCTGTGTCAGCCATTCGCGCTGGCGGTCGCTGAGCCATTCGGCATCGGCCGGGCGATCGGTGAGTGCGCGGAGCGCGATCAGGCCGAGCACTACCGCCGGCAGCCCTTCGATCAGAAACAGCCATTGCCAGCCGTGCAATCCGAGCGCGCCGTGGAGCGCAAGAAGGCGATTGGAGATCGGTGCACCGATGATGATGGCGACTGGAGCGGCCATCATGAACATGGCTCCGGTGCGCGCCCGCTCGGCTGCCGGAATCCAGTAAGTCAGGTAGAGGATGATGCCGGGGAAGAACCCGGATTCGGCAATTCCGAGCAAGACTCGTGCGGCATAGAACGTCCAGACGTCCCGGACGAAGATCATCCCCATCGAGACGATGCCCCACCCGATCAGAATTCGCGCGATCCAGAGGCGTGCGCCGACACGCTCCAGGATCAAGTTGCTGGGCACTTCAAAGAGAAAATAGCCGACGAAGAACAGACCGGCGCCGTAACCGTACTGCGCATCCGTCAGGCCGAGATCATGCTGCAGAACCGACGCGGCAAATCCAATGTTCACGCGATCGATGTACGCGACGACGTATCCAATAAAGGCGAAAGGAATGAGACGGCGCGTCACCCGGCCGATGACGTCAGCGCGGATGGCCGCAGACTGGTCGCGCGAGTCGATCTGATGCATGCTCGGCGACACTGTAGCGTGAAACTTGTCAATTGGTGAATTGGGTGAGGTGGTGAATTTGTGAATTGGCGCCGAATGGATGCTCCGGCGCCTTCAATTCACCATTCACCAATTCACCGATTAGAATGCCGCAACGGGGGGTTGCATGAGGTTCGTTGCCGGAGCGCTCGCCGCTTTCGTTGCCGCCACGCAGACCCTGGTGGCGCAGGGACCCTATCGAACGCTCGACGATCGTTTCCCGGCGCCGCATTACGAGAGCGCATCCGTATGGAACGTGCGCGCCGCCTACCTTCGCGAGCACGTGCTCGCGTCGGCGGGCCTGTTGCCACTTCCCGAAAAGACGCCGCTCAACGCATCCATTTTTGGAGAGGTGAAGCACGCGGACTACACCGTCTCGAAGGTGTATTTCGAAAGCCTCCCCGGCTTCTTCGTGACCGGCAACCTCTACCGGCCGGTTGGGGATGGTCCGTTTCCCGCGATTCTCTCGGCACACGGCCACTTCGCATACGGGCGGCTGGAAAATACTCCGATCGTTTCAGGACCAGCGCGGGCCATCAACCTCGCCCGGCAGGGCTTCGTCGTGTTCAGCTACGACATGGTCGGATACAACGACAGCCAGCAGGTGCCGCATACGTTTACCGGGCCCCGTGAATATCTCTGGGGGTTGAGCCTGTCAGGGCTGCAGCTTTGGGACAGCATTCGCGCCCTGGATTTTCTCGAAACGCTGCCGTACGTCCGGCGAGACGCGATCGGGATGACTGGCGAGTCCGGTGGCGGCACCCAGACGTTTCTCGCCTCGGCGGTCGATCCCCGGATCGCCGTCTCGGTGCCCGTCAACATGATTTCCCTGCACATGCAGGGTGGATGTCTGTGCGAGAACCCGCCCGGCTTGCGGCTGGACACGACGAACGTTGAAATCGCTTCGACGATCGCGCCGCGCCCGCTTCTGATGATCTCCGCCACCGGCGACTGGACCTCCGACACACTCGAGCTCGAGTATCCAGCGGTCCGCGCGATCTACAACCTGATGGACGCCTCGGACCGCGTGCGCGCCGTTCGGATCACGGCCGAGCACAACTACAACAAAGACAGCCGGGAAGCGATGTACGCGTGGATGGCCAGGTGGCTGCAAAACGCGCCGGCCGACGCGCACCCGGCGGAGAAGTCGTTCACACCCGAACCGCTGCAGAATCTGCTCGTGTTTCACAACCGATCGATGCCGTCGAATGCGCTCGATGTCGCCGGGCTGACCAACGAATGGATCGACCTGGCGAAACGTCAGCTGGCGTCGGCACGGACCGATGTGTTCAGCGCGACATTGCGACATGCGTTGGGTTTTGCTAAGGAGGAC
>JBPYFA010000381.1:0-9732 GCA_051986585.1 Vicinamibacterales bacterium
GCCGTCTTCCATCAGGAAACCGCCGCGGCTCCGCCGGCGCCCGCGAAGAAGAAATAGGCCGCGGACGAACACGAAACAGGCCGCGGAAAACACCGATCCGTGTTCATCCGTGCTTTTGCGCGGCTTGTATTTCCGTGTTATTCAGCGGCCCTTGACAGCGGCGCTTCCGTGGTGCAAGATCCGCAGTCCCCAGCACGACCAAATCCTGCGAGCCGGAGCACTGGTGATGTTTCACAAAGCCGTCTGGTCTGTCTAGTCTGACGGACAGACCATCGCAGACGGGGTAGTTCAGACTAAACCCCACGACGTTCGAATCGTTGCTCAGAACTTCACATTTCTGCCGCGTACGTCACTCTGGCGGCGCTGGTAGCGCTGCGCGTGTATTCAGAGCGAGTGTTGTTTCAGCCACTCAGCCAGCTTAGGTGACTGCGCCGCGGCAAGATCTGCGCACATCGAGATCCGCTCCAGCGCCTGCTGCAACGTCCGTTCGGCCTCCGGCACTTTGTGCGAGGCAAAAAACTGCTCGATTTCGGACCGTTTGCGCGTATCGCAGAATCCTCCGAGCGATCCGATCAGGAGCGGGCTGCCGAAGACCTGCCCCGTTTTCTTTTGCAAGTCGTCCCAGCGCGCCCGCAGAAGATCCCAGGCCACCGATCGCGCCTCGGAATTGCTCAATAATCGGGACAGAAACACTGCCGCGTCCTGGCTTCGGACGTCCGGGCTGACGATCAGGTCCATCGTGCGCCGGACGAGCGCCGGATCGCTGAAACCTGCAAGCGCATACAGAAACCGGTAGTGGTCTTCGGGATCGATGCTTTGCTTGCTGCGGGCGAGATAGCGGTCGTAGAGCGTGGCGTCGCCGCCATTGGTCGCGGTCTCAACTGCGGCATTCAACAGCGTCGGGTCAACCGAGCCCGGAGAGTCGAGCTCGGATTGGACCATACGGCGCGCCGCGTCGATGGCTTCGGGATCCCGCGCCGTATCGCCCAATGCTGAGAACAGCGACGCGCGAAGCGATCGCACCTCTTCGGAATCACCGGGCTTCGCGGTCCACCCCACACTCTGCATGGACGGTTTCAGCAGCGTGCGAACCCAGGCGCGATAGGACTGGCGTGTGGCATCGGTCGTTAGAACCTCGTCGATCCTGGCGAGTGTCCCAAGCAGGGTGTCGAGCACCTCCGGCGTCCGCTCTTCCTTGAATCCCTGCGCAAGATCCAGAAACGTCCCGACGTCATGGCGCCCGCTCCGTACCAGCGCCCATTCGTCCATGAGCAGAGAGATCCGTTCGGTTGGCGCCAATGAGGAGACGTCCCGGGCCAGGGCGCGGATGACCTCCGGCGAGTGGACGACGCGGTAATATCCCAGGCCGCCGGCGTTGGCCATCGCCCAGGCCGGACAGCTATCCAGGGTGATCGTCGCCGCTGAAGCCTCGACCTGCTGGCACGACGCCTCGTGGCCCGGCGTCTTCACGCACACCGGAATCGTCCATGGTGCGGTGGTTGCGCGAGCGGTCGAACCGACGGCCCCGTTCTGCGCATCCTGGGCGACGGAAACCGTACCGGCGCTGCCGGAGCATTTCACCGAGGCGTCGATCATCGGAACGCCCGGGCGATCGACGAAGCCAGCCATGACGCGATCCACCGGCTTACCGGTCACCTTTGTCAGCGTGCCCCAGAAATCTTCCGCGCGCGCGTTGCCGTACTTGAATCGATCGATATACGCGTTGACGCCCGCGCGAAACGCTTCTTCGCCAACCCACGATTCGACCATCCGCAGGACCGCGGCGCCCTTCTCGTAGGCAATCGCATCGAAGAGTTCGCTGATTTCCGCCGGCGTCCAGGCCTCGGCGCGAATGGGGCGGGTGCTCTTCAGCGAATCGAGCGCCATCGCCGACTGGTTCGCCTGCACCTCGTCGAGCTCCATGTGCCACTCCGGCTTCCACGCCTTCAGCGGTTTGGTCTCCATCCAGTTGGCGAATCCTTCGTTCAGCCAGATGTCATCCCACCATCTCATCGTCACCAGATCGCCAAACCACTGGTGCGCCATTTCGTGGGCGAGCACCTGGCCGATGCTCTTGCGCACGCTGGTCGAGGCACTCTTGGGATCGGCGAGGAGAAGCGTTTCCCGGTAGAAGATGGCAGCAGTGTTCTCCATTGCACCGGCGGCAAAGTCGGGCACTGCAACGACGTCCAGTTTCTTGAACGGGTACTTCACCGCATAGTACTTGTCGTAATAGCGAAGAATCACCTCGGCCGCCTCGAGCGCAAATCCGGTCTGGCCCTTCTTGTCGGGCGTTGAACAGACGCGAATCGGAATGTTGTCGGCCGATCCAGACTGGCATTCGAAATCCCCGACCGCCAGCGCAACCAGATACGTCGACATCTTCGGTGTCGTCTCGAACTTCACCGTATGCTTTCCCGATCCCGGTCCTGGCGTGTCGCTGACCATCGTACCGTTGGAGATGGCGTGGTCCCCTTGGTCGATCGTCGCGGTCAGGGCGAAGGTCGCCTTGTACGCGGGCTCGTCAAACGATGGGAACATCCGGCGCGCATCGGTGGCTTCGAGCTGGGTGACCGCGTACCGCCGGTTGTTCGCTTGACTCAGGTAGAGGCCGCGCAGCTGATCGTTCAGGAGGCCGCGATACTTAATCTCGATCTCCACGGGGCCGGCCGGAAGTTGACGATCGACGGTGAAGGTTGCTTGCTCTTTGGCCGCGTCGAGCGACACCTTTGCTGGATTCGTGCTGCTGCCAGACTTGATCGTGACCGCGTCGAAGTCGATCTCGGCCGCATTCAGGACGATCGCCGCAGCCGGCTTCTTGAGCGTCGCCACAATTCGTTCCGTCCCCGTGAACTTCGCCGATGGCAGATCGGGCGTGACGGCGATGTCGTAATGGCTGGGGACCACGGTGTCGGGCAGGCGTTGCGCAAAGGCCGGCGTGGAAATCAGGACCAGGGCAAGGGACAGGCGGGCGAGACGAAACTTCATTGAAACCTCATATATCGACTACCAGCTTCCAGCTTTCGGCTGCCAGCTTCCAGCTTCTGGTTATGAATTGACCGTTATCAGTTACCAGTTGCCAGTTCCCAGTCTCCAGTTGCGGGCTGGACGCGAAAATCGAGCCCGCAAACCGCAAACCGCGAACCGCGAACCGCGAACCGCGAATTGCGAACCGCGAATTGCGAACTACGAATTGCGAATCACACCGCCGTTCGTATACTTACGAACGTGGATCTTAAAGTGTACCCGAGCGAGAACCCGATCGCTGCGCTCCTGCTCGCGCACGGCGCGGGAGCGGGACAGCTGAGCACCTTCATGGTTGAGGCCGCACGGGGTTTTGCCGCACGCGGGGTGACCACTGCCACCTTCGACTTCCCGTACATGGCGGCCCGACGGAAGGTTCCCGATCGCGCACCGGTGCTGGAGCAAGCCTGGCGAGACACTGTCGAGGCCGCACGATCGAGACTCGATCGTTTGCCGCTCTTTATCGGTGGCAAGTCCATGGGCGGACGCATCGCGACACACGTTGCGGCGCAGAAAGGGGTTGGCGCGATCGGCGGCATCGTGTTGCTCGGTTATCCGCTTCACCCGCCAGGACGGCTCGAACAACGTCGAGACGAGCATCTGCCGTCAATTGCCGAGCCGACCCTCTTCATCCAGGGCAGCAACGATGCGTTCGGCAATGCGACCGAAATCCGCGATCTGCTTCCGCGCCTGCAGCGCGCGACGCTGCACGAGATTGCCGGCGGCGATCACTCGTTCCGTGTTCCTGGAGGGAAGACCAGAATCGCGCAAGCGTTCAATGAAGTGCTGGACACCGGCGCTGAATGGATCCGGACGATCCTCACGAAGTGACGGACTTCAGAAAATCTCCAATCGCCTTCGACACTTCGGCGTTCCACTCGTGAGCGCCGTCATACACCAACGGTGTCAGCAACGCGCCACGCGCGGAGAGCGAAGAAACGTCCCGATCGAACTTGGGTTGGGTGAGCCATTCGTCACGCGATCCTCGCGCGAACAGCACCGGCGGAAACTGCAACGACGGATCGGCGAGAAGCTCCGGCGGGACATCTCCGCCAATCGCAGCGATTGCTGACGGAACGCCGATCTCACGCAGCGCGGCTCGAAACGCCATCGCCACGCCTTGTGAAAAGCCAGTGAAGACGATGCGCGTCGACGCATCGTGCGGCACCTCGTCGAGCGCCGCCCGGACGTAGGCGACGTTGTCGGCAATCGCCGCCTCACGATCCTCGCGCGTCATCCAGCTCGCAACGACCTCTTCGGTCCGGCCACGATAAAACCGATGAAGCCCCTGAATCGATACCAGCGTCCATTCGAACGCGCCGGGAATTGCCTCGAGCCGGTCCATCTGAATCTGCGCGTTTTCCATGTACCCGTGAAAGCCGACGACTACACCTTTCCGCGCTGCCGATCGCGCTTCGCGCACCAGCACACGCCCATGCGTCATCGTCGGCACCAGGTGAATATCGGTTTGCGATCCTGCACTCATGGCACTCTGGGACCCACTGGCACTCCTGGCACCTTAAACCCCCTTCACCTTCCGCTGATGCCTCTGTTCCGCCTCTTCAATCGAGTGCGACTTGGTCAGCGTCAGCTCCTGCTGGGCCATCTGCGCGAGTCGAGTGTAGTGGAGATGCAGCAGATTGAGATCTTGTTCGCTGAGCGATTCGACATCGATCAGGCGATTGCTGGCGCCCTGAATTGCCGCCACGATCTCGTTCAATTTCAGATGGAGAGCGAGTGAATCCTTGTTCTGCGTTCGCTGAATCAGGAACACCATCAGAAAGGTGACGATCGTGGTGCCCGTGTTGATCACGAGTTGCCATGTATCGGAGAACCCGAACACCGGGCCGCTCACCGCCCAGACCACGATGATGGCACAGGCGGTTGTGAAGGCGCTGGTGCTGCCGGTCCAGCGGGTGACGTGGGTGGCGATCCGTTCGAGCTGATAACCAAGCCGACTGGGAGTATTGCGAGCCATGGGCCTCCTCGGAAATGGCTCGCAATATAGTCCACTCTCGTATCGCCCGCGCCTTGAACAGCGGAACAAGGCTGTCAAGTTGGCCTTGAAGGTATAGTGGTGAGATGCGCGCGCTTACACTTTTCGCCCCTTCCGACGTCACGGCACCTGAGCCGCCTCAGCTTCGCAGCCGGCGGCGCGAAGAGGTTCCGGATCGGTTCAAGTGGAATCTCGCGGATATTTTTCCGGACTGGACCGCCTGGGAGGCAGGGTATAAGCAGCTGGAGGCCGGCATCGACCGGTATGCGTCGCTGAAAGGCACGCTCGCCGGCGGCGCGGAGGCGCTTCTCACGGCCTTCCGGCTATCCGAGACCCTCGGCCAGCTCGCGTATCGGGTCTGGTACTATCCGTCGCTGCAATACGACGAAGACCAGCGGGATAACGCGATCAACGCCAGGCGGCAACAAGTCCAAATCCTGTTCGCGCGGCTGGCGCAGGCAGAGTCCTGGTTCAACCCTGAACTGCTCGCGATTCCGCTCGAGACGGTGCGTCGATGGATGGCCGAATCCGCGCCTCTTCAGCTCTACCGCTTTGCGATCGAAAATCTCTACCGACAGCAAGAACACGTTCTGGATGAGGCCGGCGAGAAGCTGATGTCGCTGTCGAGCCGCCTGGCGGCATCGCCGAACGACGCCTACTGGGCTTTGTCGACAGCCGACGCCAAATTTCCGACGATCACGCTCTCGACCGGAGAGGACGTCACCGTCTCGTATGGCCAATACCGCGCGCTGCTGGCGACCCGGCGCGAACAGTCAGATCGCGAATCGGCATTCCGCGCGCTCCACGAGACGTATCGCACGACGCTGAACACGTACGCGTCGCTGTACAACGGTGTCTGCCAGCGCGATTGGTTCCAGGCCCGCGCGCGCGGCTACAAGAGCACCCTCGAAGCCGCGCTTCACGGCGACAACATTCCGCCGTCGGTGGTCGAGAACCTGATCGAGACGACCCGCGCTGGCACCGAGCCGCTCCGCCGCTACCATCGGCTCCGCCGCAAATCGCTCGGCGTGAGCTCGTATCAGGTCTACGACTTCTCGATCCCGCTGGTCACGTTCGACAAGAAATACCAGTACGACGACGTGCTCGACTGGATCGTGGCCGCCGTTGCGCCGCTTGGATCCGAATATCAGGCGCGCATGCGCGAAGGCTTTGCCGGGCGCTGGATCGACGTCTACGAAAACGAAGGCAAACGGTCGGGCGCGTACTCTGCGCCTGTTTACGGCACCCATCCGTACATGCTGCTGAACTACACCGACACGCTCGATGACGTGTTCACGCTGGCGCACGAGATGGGACACTCGATGCACACGATCCTGTCGCACGAGGCGCAGCCGTTCGTGTATTCGAGCTACACGATCTTCGTCGCCGAGGTGCCGTCGACGCTCAGCGAGGCGCTGCTGCTCGAGTACATGTTGAAGCGGTCGACGGATCCGGATGAGCGCATCGTGCTGCTGCAGCACGCGATCGACAACATCACCGGCACGTTCTTTACGCAGGTGATGTTCGCCGACTACGAATTACGCGCGCACCGGCTGGCCGAACAGGACCAGCCGATTACCTCCGAGATCCTGACCGACACCTACACCAGCCTGCTGAAGGACTACTACGGCGATGCCGTCGATCTGAATCCGCTCACCGGAATTACCTGGGCGCGGATCCCGCATTTCTTCAACTCTCCGTACTACGTCTATCAATACGCCACCTGCTTCGCGTCGGCGGCACGGCTCGCACACGCGATCATGGCCGGCGACGCCAGTGCGCGGGAGAACTATCTGACGTTGTTGCGGTCCGGCGGCAACGATTACCCGATGGAACAGTTGAAGAAGGCGGGCGTCGATCTCTCGCAGCCGGACACGGTCCGCGCCGTCATCGAACAACTCGACGATCTGGTGACGCGGCTCGAACGCGAACTTGCCGCGCGAGCGTAACCGGATCCCGGATCCGGATCAGTCAATCGATTTCGGCGGCTGTTGGTACGCAAGCGTCAAGGCGGCGGCGCCGATCAAGGCCGCCGCAGCCGAACCGTAGGCAGTGCCCTCCCCGAATCGCTGCAACGCCCCGTTGCCCCAGACCGGACCGACGGTTCTCCCCAGGCTCTCCAGCGCCCCGGCCGCACCTTGAACGCGGCCCTGTTCCCGCGGCGATGCCGCTTTGCTGATCAACGAGCTCAGGGTCGCGTTGCACAAGCCGATTCCAATCGCACCAGGCACGAGCATCGAAACAAACACCGGCAACGAATAGGTGAGTGCGCTGCCTCCCCATCCGATCGCGGCGGACGCGAGCCCAATCATCAGCGTCTGACGCTCGCCGAGCGCCTTCACCACGGGCCCTACCATGCCGCCCTGAACGAGCACGCCGAGAAATCCAAACGCGCTCAAGAGGTAGCCGGTGTGCGCGGCATCAAAGCCGAAACGTCGCGCGCCAAACAACGCGAAGGTCGTTTGGTAAACAGCAAACGCAGCCCAGTAGATGAAGTCGATCGTGAAAAGGATTCGAAGGTGCTGCAAACGCCACGAATCCCCGAGCGCCTGCCACGGCGAGCGGCCGCCAGCGTGCGCCCGATGCATCGTTTCCGGCAGCCAGAAGAGGGCGAGCAGCGTTGCAACCACGGTGATCACCGCCGCGGCCCAGATCGGCGCCGTATAGCTGATTTTGGAAAACGCCGCGCCCAGACCAGGACCGACAATGAACCCCAGCCCGAACGCCGCGCCAAGCACGCCGAACGCCTTCGCCCGATCCTCCTCGCGCGTGATGTCGGCGATGTAGGCGCGCGCGGTTGTGATATTTCCTCCCGACAGCCCGTCGACGATCCGCGCCACGAACAGCATCACCAGGCTATGGGCCAGCGCGAGCATCACGAAGCTCACGACCGTCCCCAACAGGCTGAAAATCAGAATCGGCCTTCGTCCCCAGCGGTCGGACATGTCGCCGAGAACCGGAGCCGCGACCAGTTGGCTCAGCGAGAATGAAGCAAACAACAGCCCGATGGCCAGGGGCGACGCGCCAAATGTCTGCGCATAGAACGGCAGCAGCGGAATAATGATCCCGAAGCCCACCAGATTGACGAAGATGGTCAGGAAGATGATGGCGAGAGGAGACACGGGCAATGCGGAATGCTGAATTATGAATGCTGATGTTTCTATCTTGCTGATTGAGGGCCGGTCGTCATTCAGCAATCAGCATTCAAGATTCAGCATTTACAGATTACTTCATCACCTTCGCGCCCTTGATCACGACCGCCTCGACCGGCACATCGTCCATCGGGCCCTTCGACGTTGTCGGAACCGAAGCGATGCGATCGACGACGTCCATCCCGGAGAGCACGCGGCCGAAGACCGCGTAGCCGAACTCTTCTGGTGAGAACCCGGTGTGGTCGAGCGCGCGATTGTCGACGACGTTGATGTAGAACTGCGAAGTGGCACTGCGGAGGACGCGGGTGCGGGCCATGGCCAGCGTTCCACGCGTGTTGTGCAGGCCGTTGGTCGCCTCGTTCTGAATCGGGGGGTGCGCCGGCTTTTCCTGTAACGACGGAGTAAACCCGCCGCCCTGGATCATGAATCCCTTCTTGACCCGATGGAACACCGTTCCCGAATAAAAGCCCTCGTTGACGTATTGCAGAAAATTCTGGACGGAGACGGGAGCCTCGGTCTTGAACAGCTCGAGCGTGATGTCACCCATCGAGGTGGTCATCAGGACGACCGGATTTCCTGGAGCTGGGGTTTCGGCCGATGGCTGAAGCGGTGGCGCCTGAGCAGGCTGAGTCTGGCCGTTGGCCGGACGGGGTGCCGTTTGCGGGCGGGGTTCCGGTCCGTTCAGGCCGGCAGCCCGTCCCACCGCCAGACAGGCCCACCCCAGAAATGCGGACAAAAAGGCCACAAACAGGCGACGATTCAGAGAGGTATGCATACGACTCATTGGGCGCGAATTCAACTCGATGGATCTGAAATGTTAGGTCCGCACGATAACACCCGTCAATCCTGCGCCTGCACTACAATCACGGTCCGGCACGTAAATCGCATTTGATCAGCCCGCACGGCGGGCCGGAGGGGATTCGCCATGGCGACAGAACTCCAGCGCGAGCAGCGCGAACTCGCGGAATTCATCCGGGTCGGCGCCAGCCGCGGTCCGCAGTGCTTCGGCAGTTACTTCGACGAAAAGGGTGGTTCGTGCGCCCTGGGCGCGGTCTACGAGGGGGTCTATCACCTCCCGCGCCAGCACGGAAAGCTGATTCCCGATCATCTCGAACGGTTGTTCCGGTGCCTGGACGAGATGACGAAGAAATGTCCGCAGGGTTGCTCCAAGCGGCTGCCGCTGGCATCGATGATCGTGCATTTGAACGACGATCACCGGTGGTCGCGGGAACAGATCGCGGAGTGGCTCACTCAAGAATCGAGCGGTTAACCGACCCCGGATCTCGAAAGCGCGAATTACCGGCTCCGTAATTCGCGTGGTAAACGGGGTGCAAGGCTCCTGATGTCTTTCCTCGACCGATTCAAGCCGCAGCCCCGTTGGAAGCACCCGGATGCGGCGATCCGCGCCGCCGCCATTCCCGAGATTCCCGACGACGAGCAACACCGAGAGGTCATCGAGGAGCTGGCCTCGTCGGACGCCGACGTTCGGGTCCGCTCCGCAGCGGTCGATCGGCTCGGCGCTGCGACCATGCTCGCGCGACTGGTGCGCTCCGAACAGGA
>JBPYFA010000382.1:0-6433 GCA_051986585.1 Vicinamibacterales bacterium
GCCGTCCTGCCAAGCAGCACCAGGACGTCGTCTGCCTGGACCTTTTGAAATCCCTGAAGCTCGACGGTCACCGTGTACCGGCCGGGATCGAGATCGGGAATGCGATACGTGCCGTCCGCTGCGCTCACGACAGCCCGGGTCGCACCCGTTTGCTTGTTCGTTGCCGTGATCGTCGCTCCCGGAACGGGAGCCTGACTGGTGTCGGTTACGACACCGGCGAGACCGCCGAATCTTTCCTGTGCTGTGGCCACACCCGAGGCCACGACTGCCAGCAGGGCCACAAGGACGCTGACAGTGAAACGCAATCGCATGTCGACTACTCCTTGAAAGAACCACACGCGTGTTCAATCCATCCTATGGATGGATTTGAGCTCGTCATTCGATATGTGACGGGTGTCTATCAAGATGTGACGAGATGCGAGCCAGTGGTGGCGGGAGTTGGGACGAAATCCTGCGAGGCGACCAATAACAACTTGGGCTCCGGCGAGCAAGCATCGATACAACCCGTCGAGATTGGCGATCTGGCGATTCGCAAACAGCCGGGGTAGGCTATGCAACATCAGATGCGAAGTGCCCTTGCGGTTGCGTCTGTCCTCGCTCTCGTGCCGCTTGCGTTGATTGCCCAACAGCAGGCCGCGCCAACCTTCCGCACGAACGTCGATGTGGTGCAGGTCGATGTGTCGGTGCTCGACAGGGACCGCAAACCGGTTCGCGGGCTGACCGCCTCGGATTTCGCGATCCTCGAAGATGGGAAGCCGCGGCCTGTGGTTGCCTTTGTTCCGGTCGATCTTGCGGAACCTGAGACGACAGGCAGTACGGCGGCGTGGGTGCAAGAGGTGGCGCCGGATGTTGTTACCAACCACGTAAAGCTCGAGGGACGGCTGGTCGTGATCATGTTCGATTGGTCGATCAGGTTCGAGGATCAGATCCTCGCGCAGCGTATTGCCCGCGCCGCCGTCGATCAGCTCGGGCCCGATGATCTCGCAGCGGTGGTGTTCTCGAGCGCGTTCGGCAATGCCGGTGCGCCGCAGAATTTCACCGCCGATCGCGCGCGGCTGCTCGCGGCGATCGATCAGCCGTTCGCCGTCGCACTGCACAATCCTCCGGTCGGCCCCGGCCACGATCCGCGTAACGGCAACGAGAAGATGATCGACGACCCGGAAGGCTACGAAAGCGGCGATTGCCATTGTCGCGTCTGTGTGCCTGAGACGATCGGCCGCATCGCCGATGCCGTCCGCGACGTTCAGGGGCGTCGCAAGATTCTGCTGTTCGTCGGCAGCTATTTCCGAATGCACGAATCGCTGCGAGGTCCGGAGTCACGTCAGGGGCCCGAGTTCAAGCCGGGGCTGAATGGCCATCAAGTGATCTATCCGGGCGAGTGCTCCGCGCCAATTCAAAATGCGCGAGAGAGGATGCAGCGCGCAACGGCGCTCGCAAATCTGACGATCCACACGATCGATCCGGTCGGCGTCGAGACTCCAGAGAACAGTCCGCTGGGCGGATCGTGGACCGGTATCCACGAACGGCAGGACGACATCCGCGCGCTGGCCGATCTGGCCGGCGGACGCACCATCATGAACACGAGCGCGCCGGAAGACCACCTGCCGGAGTTGTTCGCCGAGAGCCACTCGTACTACCTGCTGGCGTTTGCCCCGGCCGATCGCGAACCGAACGGCAAGTACCACAAGATCGATGTGAAGGTAAATCGGCCGGGCGTCGAGGTTCGGACGCGCTCGGGCTACTACGCGGGTGAGAAGGCTGTTGCCGGCAACAAGCCGAGCGTGGTCGATCCAGAGACCGCGTCGGCGTTGGCGGGCGTGCTACCGCGCAGCGGCGTGCCGCTGACGGTCAGCGTGGCGCCGTTTGGCGTAACCGGCAAGGCGGAATCAGATGTCGCGATCGTGCTCGGCGTTCGCCAGACGGTGCGGGTGGAATCCGGAGAGGCCGGCGAACCGGTGAAAGTGCTCGCCGCTGCCTTCGATCGAAACGGCCGTTCCGTCAACTCCGAGAACCAGACGGTCGGGATCAAGTTGCCGCCGAATGCGGCCGGCGATTTCCCGTATGAAGTGTTATCGCGCCTGGCGCTGAAACCCGGACGCTACGAGTTGCGCCTCGCGCTCGACGCGCCGCCGGGGCAAAGCGCGAGCGTCTACACGTATGTGGACGTCCCCGATTTTTCGGCATTGCCGCTCTCGCTTTCCGGGCTGGTGCTGAGCGCGACGCCGCCGTGGCCGATCGCGCCGACAGGCGGCTTCAAGGATCTGCTGCCGATCGTGCCGACGACGCGGCGGGAGTTCGATCGAGGTGATCACGTCAGCGCGTTCATGCGTGTCTATCAGGCGCTGAAAGATGCGCCACAGGCCACTGAGCTTTTGGCGCAAATCCAAGACGTGGGTGGACGGGTGGTTACGAAAGATGCGTATTCGCTGACCCCGGCCCAGTTCAGCGCCAGCCGGTCGGCCGATTACCGCGTCGCTGTGCCTGTCGATCGCTTGGCGTCGGGCGAATACCTTCTCAGCATCGATGCGAGCCAGGGCTCTCACACCGCCAGGCGCGGCGTGCGCTTTCGCGTGCGCTAGACGCGCGGGGACAGGTCGGGGTCAGCCCCGGGACAGCCGTCCGGGCTGTCCCGGGGCTGACCTCGGTCTGTCCCGGGTCCGTCCCCCCGCCTGAGCGTTGGTTTATCCGATTACTATCCAAGTCTGACTCAGCCTGGCTCGTGTCTGTCCCGGGGCTGTCCCTGGGCTGTCCCGGGGCTGTCCCCGGTCTGACCCGGGTCTGACCCCCTGAGATACAATCCCGGTGGACGGGGAGTCTATTGAAACGACTGGGGGTTTGCCTGGCGATCGTGTCGCTTGTTGCGGCCATATTGTCCGCACAGAGCACGCATTCGACGCGTGGCACCCAGCGCACTCCTGGCACCCAATCAGTTCCACAGATCTTCAAAACCTATTGCTTCGAATGCCACGGCGGCGACAAGCATCGCGGCGATGTCAGCATCGAGAAGCTGATTCAGCAATCAGCGGACTCGTCGATTGGCGACCAATGGGACCTCTGGGACAAGGTTGCCGAAAAGATCGAGACCAAGGAAATGCCGCCGGAGGACAAGGCAGAGCGGTTTCCAACCGATGCCGAACGCGCCGCGACGGTGACGTGGATTCGCAGTGCGCTGAGCGCCTATGAAGCCGCGCATGGCGGTGAGCCCGGTCGCGTCACGGTTCGACGGTTGACCAGCGCCGAGTACGCCTACGCGGTCCGTGATCTGACCGGCATCGACATCAAGGTCGGCATCGACGCCTCGAGCGACTCAGTCGGTGGGGAAGGCTTCACCAATTTTGGCGACGTGCAGTTCGTCGAAGACAGCCGAATCGAGCGGTATCTCGAAGCGGCAAAGCTCGTGGCCGATCACGCAATCATCGGCGCCGGCCCACTGGACTTCTACACCGATACCGGCAGGACCGGGCTTGAACTTTCGGCGCTGAATCGGATCGACGCGATCTACGCCGCCAAGGGTTTTCGCGTGGTCTCAGGCGAGGGTGGGCGGCCATTTGGCCTCGATCGCTACGGCAAGGCCTTCTTCGTGGCCTGGTATTACAAGCATCGGATCGCGCTCGGCGATCCATCCGCGACGATTCGTGCGCTTGCGGCCAAGGAGAACATCACCGGCCGGTTCGCCGAACACATCTGGACGGTCGTCAACAAACCAGACACCGGATATCCGCTGCGCGTGACCATCGATGGATGGAACCGGTTGGCGGCTCCGACTTCCGACACTCAGGCGTCAATCGCGAAAGCTCGCGCGGGTTGCGATGATCTCTATAAGGCACTGACGACCTGGCCCAGTTGGTTCTTCGCTCGTGGCGACGTCGCCGCCGGGGGTGCGGGCGACGAGAGCCCGCTGACCTTTGATGACGCCTCCCTCAAAGCGGAGTCGGCGCATCACTACACCTACCCGCTCGGCAATCGTAGTGGACGTGGGCGGGGCGGACAGGTGACGCCCGGTCCCGTCAAGGTCTTCCTGACCTTCGCGGACGTGAACCCGACCGCGGGCGCAAAACCCGTCGTCGTCTGGCGTAACCCGCGAGTGATAACTCGAGCGCCGATGCCGCCTCCGCAACGAGGGGCACCAGGCGCCGCAGATGCGACCGCCGCGGCGGCCGTGCCGGCGGGCGCCAGAGGAAGAGGCGCGGGTCCAGTGCTCTCGACGGTGTCGCTTCGATCGCTGCTGCCGGCGGACGCTGCCACGGCGATGGCCTTCGGTAAGAGTCCTGACGGCAGCGCGATCGGTGTCGACGATTTCGCGACCACCGAAACCGTTTCGTTCACGATCGACGTGCCGCCCGGCGGCAACACGATGGAATTTCAGGCCGACGTCGAGCTGGGCCAGGACAAGAACAGCGTCGTGCGGGTTGCGATTTCGGATCGGGCGGAGGGCTCGCCGCGCGACGCCGGCCAGCGCGTGCTGCTCGCCGATCCGCACAGCACCGGTTACGAGCGATTTCGCGCGAACATCGCCGAGTACGTAGCGTTGCTGCCGCCAAACTCTCACGGCGAAGCGAATCCGGCGGACAAAGATCCGGTGCCGCCGCCTTTCGACAACACCTACAACAGCCCGGAGCACGACGCGTTCGTGCTGAAGGTGAAGTACCAGCGCAACGACAAGTTCTTCACCGAGAACATGGTCGACGGCGACGATCGCGCGCGGTTGAATCAGGCCTGGGACGATCTGTTCGGATCGTGGCCGTATCACGATGCGTATCTCGGCATGCTGGCCGACCACTTCGGCTTCGATCTCAAGGGCCGTAAGATTCAGGACTTCAGCGCTGCCGAGATCGCGACCCTGCCCGCCGTCGTCAGGCCGCACGTGCAGACCCTGCACGCGAACTATCTCGAGGTCACGCGAGCGTTGAAGCTCGCGGAACCAGGCCATGTGACCGACGCTCTTGAATTCGCGAGCCGCGCGTGGCGGCGGCCGCTCACGGCGAACGAGAAAGAGAATCTGCGCGCGTTCTATCAGAAGTCGCGCACGTCACTGCACCTCGATCACGACACCGCGCTGCGCGCGTTGATCGCGAGAATCCTGGTCTCGCCAGCATTCCTTTACCGTGTCGAGACGGTGGGGAAGATCGGCGAGCATCCGTTGAATCAGTGGGAGCTGGCGAGTCGTTTGAGCTTCTTCCTCTGGTCATCGATTCCCGATCAGGAACTGCGGCGCGCCGCCGCCGCTGGCGAGCTGACCGACCCTGCGCTTGTGGCCACGCAGGTCACGCGCATGACGGCTGACCCGAGGGCGCGGCGCCTGGCGACGGAATTCTTCGGCCAGTGGCTCGGGTTCTATCACTTCGACGAGTACCGCGGCGTCGACACCGGGCGGTTCCCCGAGTTCAAGGACGACGTGCGTTTGGCAATGTACGATGAAGCGGTCTCCACCTTCGAGTTCATCGTCCGGCAGGCTCGCCCGGTCCGCGAAATTCTTTACGCGGACTACACGTTCCTGAACAAGCCGCTCGCGACGTTCTATGGCATCGATCGAGATCTCAAGTTGACCGACACGATGGTGAAGGTCGACGGCGCCAACGCGTTCAATCGCGGTGGCGCGCTCCGCCTTGGCTCGGTGTTGACGACGACCTCGGCGCCGCTGAGGACGAGCCCGGTGAAACGCGGAGATTGGGTGCTGCGGCGGATTCTTGGAACGCCAACCCCGCCGCCGCCAGCGGACGCGGGAACGATCCCCGCCGACGACAAGACATTCAACGGCCTCACCGTGCGTGAGCGGCTGGCGCAGCACAAGCGCAACGCGACCTGCGCGAACTGTCACAAGCGGATCGATCCGCTCGGATTTCCGCTCGAAGGATTCGATGCCGTCGGCCGGACGCGTCCAACCTATGCCGACGGCAAGCCGGTCGACGTCACCGGCGACATCGATGACGATACGAAGATCGTCGGCGCTCAGGGCCTCCTCGATTATTTGCAGACGAAGGATCGGCAGGTCATGACCACGCTGTCGAAGAAGATGCTGGGTTATGCGCTCGGCCGGACCGTGCGCGGATCCGATCGCCAGCTTCTCGAGAGCATGATCGCGCAGGGCGGCAAGGCGTCGTTCGCGGATCTCGCGCTCTCGATCGTGAACAGCCGTCAGTTCCGCAATAAGGTTGGAGACGAGGAGATGACGTCCGGTTCGACTCACGTCGAGCGGACGCCATCGAAGCCGGCGAAAGCAGGTAATCAATGAGCCGAAGCGAACATAAAGCGGACAAAAGGTGCCAGGCACCTTTACGGGAAGGGTGCCAGCCACCTTTTGGGGCATCGCGGCGCCATTTCCTTCGCGGCGTGGGTGTCGCGCTTGCGCTCCCATGGCTGGAGTCACTGCCGGTGTTCGGCCAGGCGGCGCAGGCGGTGCAGAACCCCAACGCGCCGCCACTTCGACTGGGGA
>JBPYFA010000383.1:0-14816 GCA_051986585.1 Vicinamibacterales bacterium
CGATTACTCCGTCGCCGTTTCCCAGGCTGGGAAGGACGTGAGTCCGACGATCGAATGGGGCCCTGGAATCGGTACCGGCGTGGTGGCGAACACGCGGACGTACAATCCGGCGCCGCAGCCAATCTTCTTCCGGGACGGCAGCGTCAGCCGGATACGGCCGAACAAGGTGGCCGAGAATGCCGTTCAGGAGGGTGTGCTGCCCTTCGCTGGGGTCGACGATCACTATTTCCTGGTTGCGACGCTGCCAAGCCAGCAACCAATCAGGGTCGAATACCGGACGTTCGATGTGCCCCTCCAGGCGGGCGGTACGGTTGCGCACTTCATCGACTGGTCCGCCCACTACGGTGCGACGCCGGTCAAGACCCGCTATTTCCTCGGTCCGAAAGACTTCGATGTGCTGGCGTCGGTCGATCGCGACCTCGTGCGCTCGATTGACTTCGGCATGTTTGCGTGGCTCGTCGTCCCGTTGCTTCGCGCGCTCAAATGGGTGAACGGCTTCGTCGGCAACTACGGCTGGTCGATCATCATTCTGACGATCCTGATCAACGTGGCGATGTTCCCGCTCCGCCACAAGAGCGTCGTGTCGATGCGGCGGATGCAGGAGATCCAGCCGCAGGTCAAGGCGATTCAGGACCGGTACGCGAACCTGAAGATGACCGATCCGGCGAAGCAGAAGATGAACACCGAGCTCATGAGCCTGTATCGTGAGCGCGGCGTCAATCCGGCAAGCGGATGCGTACCCATGCTGCTGACACTGCCGGTGCTCTTCGCGTTCTACTCGATGCTCTCGGTCGCGATCGAGCTTCGGGGTGCTCCGTTCGTCGGTTGGATTCACGATCTCTCGGCGCACGATCCGCTGTTCATTACGCCGGTCCTGATGGGGATCACTCAGTTCTTCCAGACGAAGATGACGCCGACGAGCGCCGACCCCGCACAGCAGAAGATGATGATGTTCATGCCGCTCGTGATGATGTCGTTCTTCATCTGGGCGCCGGCCGGACTCGTCCTTTACTGGACCACCAGCAACCTCTGGGCGATCGGACAGCAGGTGCTCACCAACCGGCTGATCGGCCCGGCGAAGCCGCGCGTCGTGCGTCCACCGGCCGAACGCCGGGTCAAGACTGTTGGCGGCGGCAGGACAGATCAGGCCGTGAAGGAGCGGAAGTAATGGAGCTGCACGAACGGGTTCGCGAGTTTACGAAGCAGACCGTGGCGGCCATGGGTGTGCCGCTCGAGGTTACTGTCGTAGACGCCGGCGACAACATCCGCGTCGAACTGTCCGGCGAGGGCGGCGAGGTCCTGCTCCGCCGCCGCGCGGAGGCGCTGGATGCGTTGCAGCAAATCGTCAACACCGCGTTCCGCCGCGAGCTCAAAGACGATCGATCTTTTGTCGTCGACTGCATGGACTACCGGAAGGCAAAGGATGCCGAACTGCGGCAGATGGCCCGTTTCATGATGGAGAAGGCCCGCGTCGCAGGACCACAGGAGATGGGACCGCTGAATCCCTACGCGCGGCGCGTCGTGCATCTCACCGTTGCCGAGGATCCGCAGATGTCGTCCGAGAGCATCGGAGACGCATTTTTGAAAACGGTGATTATCTCGGTGAGGCGGTAACGAAGGCGACGGAGGAAACGGAGTTCACAACGAAGGAACGAAGAAAGCGGAGGCGAACGAAGGTCGGATAGTTTTCGAACACCAAGATCGGTGAAGGTCAGTGCGGTTGCATTCTTCGATCTCACTCAATGGCTCCCTTCGTTTCCAAATCGATGTGTTCTTCGTTCGTCTCCGTTGACTTCGTTCCTTCGTTGTGAACTCCGTTTCCTCCGTACTCTCCACGAGCCATGTTCTCGACTTCCGACACCATCGTCGCCATCGCGACGCCTGCAGGGCGTGGAGGCATCGGCGTCGTCCGGATTAGCGGCCCGGGCGCGCGCGAGGTGGCGGAGGCGGTGGTCGACGGCAACGAGGGGCTCGACCCTCGGCGAGCGACGCTGACGACGATCCGCGTAAACGACACCGCGATCGATCGAGCCGTGGTCACGTTCTTTCCCCAACCGCATTCGTACACCGGAGAGCATGTCGTCGAGATCAGTGCGCACGGCAGTCCAGTCGTGCTTCGCGCGATCGTCGAATCTGCCATGCGAGCCGGCGCGCGCCTGGCGGAGCCTGGGGAGTTTACGTTTCGTGCCTACCTGCACGGACGGATGGATCTGATCCAGGCCGAGGCGGTACGAGATCTCGTCGATGCCGTCACGCCGCTTCAGGCGCGTGCCGCGTTCGATCAGCTCGAAGGCACGCTGACAGCGAGGATCCGCGAAATCGATACGGCGCTCTTTGAACTGACGGCGCGGCTCGAGGCGTCGCTCGACTTTCCCGAAGAGGGCTACCACTTCGTCACCCCGGATTCGGCGGAGCAGGAGATTCGGGAGATTGGTAGAGAGATCGAGCGTCTGCTCGGCGACGCCCGCCGGGGACGGCTCGTGCGCGAAGGGGCGCAAGTGGCGATCCTTGGCCGGCCGAACGCCGGAAAGTCCAGCGTGTTCAACCGGCTGGCCGGATCAGGCCGCGCGATCGTGACCGATATTCCCGGCACGACCCGCGATCTGGTGACCGAACGTGTCGAGATCGACGGCGTCACGATCACGCTCATCGACACGGCCGGCATGCACGAAGCGCCGGTCGACGCCGTGGAAGCGGAAGGCATCGCCCGGGCGCGGGCCGCGGCCGAAGTCGCCGACCTTGTGATTGTCTTGCTCGATCGTTCCCGGCCGCTCAATGCGGATGACCACGCGTTGGTGAACGCGGCGACCGGGCGGCCATCACTCGTCGTGGCAAATAAACAAGATCTCTCTCCAGCGTGGAGCGTTGACGTGTTGCGTGGCGAGACGCTGCAGATTTCGGCGGCCACGGGTCACAACCTCGATCAGTTGGCCGACGCGATTACTTCGGGTTTGCTGGCGAGCGAGTCGCTGCACGACACGCCGGCGATCACCAACGTGCGACATATCGAGCTTCTCGCCAAAGCCGGCGCCGCACTCCAGCGTGCAGCCGATGCCGTCCGCGATCGGACGGCGGAAGAATTCGTTGCCGCGGATCTCGCCGAAGCGCGTGCGCTGCTGGAGGAGATCACGGGCGTTCGTACGCCGGACGATGTGCTCGAAGAAATCTTCTCCAAGTTCTGCATCGGAAAGTAATTGGCGATGCAGAGTCCACACACGCAATCGTTCGATGTGATCGTCGTCGGCGCGGGTCACGCCGGCGTCGAGGCGGCATGGGCCGCGGCGCGGCTGGGGCGTCGCGTCGCGATCTGCACGCTGTCGAATGACACGATTGCGCACATGCCCTGCAATCCAGCAGTCGGTGGAACCGCCAAAGGGCATCTGGTGCGTGAAATCGATGCGCTCGGTGGTTTGATGGGCCGCGCGATCGACGCGACCGGCATCCAATTCAAGCTGCTGAACCGCAGCCGCGGTCCTGCCGTGTGGTCACCCCGCGCGCAGGCGGACAAGCGTCGGTACGGTGCCTGGGTCAGGACCACCCTCGAGGCCGAACCAAACATCACCTGGATTTATGGAAAGGCTGCCCGAATCCTGTCTTCGGCAGGGCGTGTAACCGGAGTCGAGCTCGAAACCGGCGAACGCCACGGTTGCAGCTCGTTGGTTTTGACGACGGGAACCTTTCTGAATGGATTGATTCACATCGGGCCAGAGCAACGGCCTGCTGGGCGTGTTGGGGAACCTCCGTCGTGTGACCTGGCGCAGTCGCTCAAATCGTTCGGGTTCGAATGGGGTCGGTTGAAGACGGGTACTCCGCCTCGGCTTCATCGGCGAAGCATCGACTTCTCACGGTTCCATGTCGAGCGGGGGGATCACCCCCCGGTGCCGTTCTCGTTCAGCACCGACTCAATCGATCGAACGCAGATCGACTGTCACGTGCTCTACACGACTGACCGCGTTCACGATCTGGTTCGGCAAAACATCGCGTTGTCGCCGCTGTTCAACGGTCAGATCTGCGGGATCGGTCCGCGGTACTGTCCCTCGCTCGAAGATAAGGTGATGCGATTCCCGCATCGGGAACGCCATCAGATTTTTCTCGAGCCGGAAGGGCTCGACGTCGACGAGATCTACGTCAACGGGTTTTCGATGAGCCTCCCGGCGGATGTGCAGTTCGATCTCGTACGGGCGCTGCCAGGTCTCGAGGATGCGGAGATGATCCGCCCGGGCTACGCGGTGGAATACGATTTCATTCAGCCGACGGAGCTCGACGCATCACTCCAAACGAAGCGGATGCGAGGCCTTTTCCTGGCCGGACAGATCAATGGAACCTCGGGATACGAGGAAGCGGCGGCGCAAGGGCTGATCGCCGGCATCAACGCCGCGCGAACTCCGGATTCGTCCGCTTTTACGCTCCGGCGGGATGAAGCGTACATCGGAATTCTGATTGACGACCTGACGACACGGGGATGCCTCGAGCCGTACCGGATGTTCACGTCACGGGCGGAGCATCGGCTGCTTCTCCGAATTGACAATGCCGATCTGCGCCTCACTCCCCGTGGGTGGGAGATCGGCCTTGTCTCTCCCGAACGCTGGGAACGCTTCGCGGCGCGGCGCGCGCGATTCGACGCGAACATGACGACGGTCCGTCGCACCAGCGTGTCGGTTGCGTCAGGTGAACGGCTCCCTGCGGCTCGTGCGCTGAAGCACCCTGACGTGCGGCTCAGTGCGTTGGCCGACGCAGGAGAGCTATCGCTGCTAATCGATTCACGCGACGGCGATATCGATGTCGCCAGCGTTGAAACTGAGTTCAAGTACGAGGGGTATCTTCGCCGGCAGGCGGTTGTCGTTGACCGCCAGAAACGACAGGAATCGAGGCGAATTCCAGCTGATTTTGTATTCCTCGGGATTCCAGGCCTGTCACGTGAGATGGTGGACCGGCTCAGCCAGATCCGTCCCTCGACGCTTGGCCAGGCTTCACGAATCCCTGGGGTCACGCCGGCAGCGGTCGCGCTGATCGGTACGTACCTCGATCGGCGGTCGAAGGCGTCCTAGCCTTTCTCCGTTTGTTCTCGTCTGCATTTCAGCCGTTCGATCGGACTCTGCTACTCTCATGTCGTGGCTCCCCGGGATTTCCGGACAAGGCTTTCCACGCGCGCGCGGAAGGCGGGAGTGTTTCTATCCGAGGAACTTGCACAGCAGTTGACCGGCTATTACGAGCTCCTCTCCCGGTGGAATCGAAAGATCAATCTGACGGCGATCGACAAGCCGGACGAGGCAATTGATCGGCTGCTTCTGGAGCCAGTCATCGCGTCGCGGTACTTACCCTTCCCGGCTGTGCACATCATGGATGTAGGTTCTGGCGGTGGCTCGCCCGCGATTCCGCTGAAGCTCTCCGCTCCAGCCTCGTCCTTGACCATGGTGGAAGCGAAGGCGCGCAAGTCTGCATTTCTCCGTGAGGCGGTCCGCACGCTTCCTTTGGACCGAACCTCTGTAGAGACCGCTCGATACGAGGAGCTCCTGGCGCGGCCCGAGCTGCATGAGAACTTCGATGTCCTCTCCCTTCGAGCCGTCCGCGTCGAGGTTCGGACGCTCTTTACTCTCCAGGCATTCGTGAGGGCGGGCGGTCTTTTGTTTCTTTTTCGAGGCCCCAGTGGTCCTGACGTGACGGATGCTGTTCCTCCCCTCCGTTGGGAAGGGACGTTTCCTCTTGTGGAAAGTACGCAGAGCCGCGTCACTTTGCTGCGGAAAGTGCGTTAGTCGATTGTTCCACGTGGAACAGGCAGTGTTATTCTTGGCTGAGTAAGCCGTGGAGGGTTCTTTAGGTCATTTAACCAAATGTCGGGTCGTATAAGAGCAGTCGCCAATCAAAAGGGTGGCGTCGGAAAAACCACCACCGCCATCAACCTCGCCACCTCGCTTGCCATGGCCGAGCAGCGCGTCCTGCTCGTCGACATGGATCCCCAGGCCAATCTCACCAGCGGCGTTGGACTCAAAGGCCAGGCGGCCCCCGGTGGCACGACCTACCAGGCCCTCGCCTCCGACAGCGAGGACGTCTCGCAGTTCGTCATCCAGACCCGCATCCAGGGACTCTCGCTCATTCCCGCGGATCGCAACCTGACCGGCGCGGAAATCGATCTCGTGACGCTCCCTCGCCGAGAGCATCGGTTGCGCGATTGCCTCGAGAAGCTACGCGGCGATTTCGACTACATCTTCATCGATACGCCGCCGTCCCTCGGCCTCCTCACCTTGAACGCGCTCGTCGCGGCCGATGCGGTGTTGATCCCGCTCAATTGCGAATACTTTGCCCTCGAAGGTCTGGCCGATCTCGTCGCCACCCTGCGCCGGGTCCGCGCCGCGTTCAACCCGGCCCTGGATATCTGCGGCGTCCTGATGACGATGTACGACGAGCGCACGAATCTCGGCCAGCAGGTGTCGCGCGACATCCGCGCCTTCTTCGAGGACCGTGTCTACAACACCGTGATTCCCCGCAACGTCCGGCTCGGCGAGGCGCCAAGCCACGGCATCCCCGCAATCCTGTACGACGTCAAATCACGCGGAGCGGAAGCGTATCTTGCGCTCGCCCGCGAAGTGCTCGCGCGCGATCAAAACGCCGCGACGACCACGGAGCCGCAGCATGGTTGATAAACGCCCCGCACTCGGACGCGGCCTCTCGGCGCTGATTCCCGACGCCGCCGCGCCGTCGGTGTCGGAACGCTCGCTCGACGTCGACACCGATCTCCTCCGTCCCAACGCATTTCAGCCGCGGACGACGATGGATGAAACGAAGATTGAAGAGCTGGCGAAATCGATTCGCGCGAACGGGATCATCCAGCCGATCGTCGCGCGGCGCGTCGAGGGCGGCTACGAGATCGTCGCCGGCGAGCGGCGCTGGCGCGCGGCGCAGCGCGCCGGGCTCCTCAAGGTTCCGGTCGTCGTCCGCGACATCCCCGACGAGAAACTCCTCGCCGCGGCGCTCATCGAGAACATCCAGCGCGAAGATCTCAACCCGATCGAAGAGGCGCACGCCTATCGTCGACTCGCCGACGAGTACCGCTTGACGCAAGAGCAGATCGCCGACGCCGTTGGCAAGGACCGATCGTCGATCGCCAACTACGTGCGGCTGCTCAAGCTCCCGCAGGAAATTCGCACCGCCCTCGGATCCGGCGCGCTCTCGATGGGTCACGCGCGTGCGCTCCTCGGTCTGCCTGATGAAGCCGCGCAGCTACGCGTCTCGCGCGATGTCGTGGCCAAGAACCTGTCGGTCCGAGAAACCGAGACCCTCGTCAAGAAGGCGGTGGAACCGGCTCCCGCCAAGCCGGCGGTCGAGAAAGACGTGCACACTCGCGCGGCCGAAGAACGCCTTCGCTTTGCGCTTGGAACGCGCGTCCGGATCGTACGCAAACGCAAAGGTGGTCAGCTCGAGATCGACTTCGGCTCGGAAGAGGAACTGCAGCGGCTCTTTGAAGTGCTCACGGAAGGACATGAGTGAGCGGGCAATCGAAACTGACAGCGATGAAACGACTGACCGATTACGCCGCCTGCGCCGGTTGAGCGAGCAAGCTCGCCGCGGGTGAGCTTGCCCAGGTGCTGGGCGATTTGCCGTCGCAACCGAACGACCGGGTCCTGATCGACTATCGGACCTCGGACGATGCTGGTGTGTACAAAATCGGCGATCACCGCGCGCTCGTGCAAACGGTGGATTTCTTCACGCCAATTGTCGACGACCCATTCGTCTACGGGCAAATCGCGGCCGCCAATGCGCTGAGCGACGTGTACGCGATGGGAGGCCGACCACTGACCGCCCTCGCCATCGCCGCCTTTCCCCGTGACGTCGAGGCCGGTCTGATTCACCGCGTGTTCACCGGGGGTCTCGACAAACTGCTCGAGGCTGGAGTCGCGTTGCTCGGCGGGCACACCGTGCAGGACACAGAAATCAAGTTCGGCTATGCCGTTACCGGCGAGATCGACCCGGCGCGGGTCCTCTCCAATGGCGGGGCGCAGCCGGGGGACATCCTCATCCTCACGAAACCGCTCGGAACCGGAATCATTTCCACGGCACTGAAGTTCGGTCGCGCCCCGCAGCACGCGATTGACGCCGCGACCCGCACCATGACCACGTTGAATCGGACCGCCGCCGAGATCCTCGAACGCGCTTCCGCCGGAGCGGTCCACGCCTGCACCGACATCACCGGCTTTGGTCTCATCGGCCACGGGTCCGAAATGGCGTCGGCAAGCGCGTGTTCACTCGAGATTGATTCGAAACGGGTGCCCCTGATTGACGGTGCACGGGAACTCGCGAGTGGAAACAGCCCGGGGGGCGCGCGTACCAATCGCGAACACTTCGGACCTTGGCTCCGTACCGAACCGGGTGTCGATCAGGCCCTGGTGGATCTGCTCTACGATCCGCAGACCTCGGGTGGACTGCTGATTGCGGTCCCGGAAACCCATGCCGACTCGGTCGCAACCGGTCTTGTAACGGCGAACGTTCCGGCTGTCCGGATCGGCCGTGTCCTCCCGGCGACAGAGGCCTATCGAATTCTCGTCGTGTAGGGCGTCGACCCCCGGGAGATGACGGAGGCGGGCGGGGGCAACGGAGTTCACAACGAAGGAACGAAGGGCAAATATCGCGCAAACGGAGCGGGACGGAGGCCAGCGGTAGCGATTTCTTCGTTTCTAACGTGTCGATTTCTCCGTTCGTCTCCGTTGACTTCGTTCCTTCGTTGTGAACTCCGTTCCCTCCAGCCGAGGATTGCCTTCAGGTGTGGCTGAATGGTATAAATTGATGTTTTGTCTGCCGCGTAAATTCCCTCTTTGCGGGCGTGAGTAGGCCGGAGGTATTGTGCTCCCGGATTTGTCGGTCGTCTGGGTCATTTTTTTCGTGCTGCTCCTCACGGGCATACTCAATCGGCTGTTGTACAAGCCGCTGCTTCGCGTGATGGAAGAACGCCAGCGTGCGATCAACTCGGCGCGGGAGCTGGCGGAACGATCGGCGAGCGAGGCGAAGCGCGCCACGGCGGAATTCGATCGCAAGACCAGTGACGCGCGGGCGGAGTTGTACAAGCAGATGGACGAGATGCGCCGAACCGCGATGGACGAACGGGCTGCGATCATGGCTCGCACCCGCGCCGAAGCGGAATCGGAAATCGCGGCGGCATCCGCAAAACTGCAGGCCGAGGCCGATGAAGCCCGGCGGCGACTCTCGGCCGACGCCGAGACGCTCGGCGCCGCCGTGGCCGAGCGCATCCTGGGCCGCAAGGCATCCTGAATTCCCGACCGCTCCTACGCATGTTGCTTTCGTCGCATATGAGATTCGACTGCCGTGATCGACAGGCCCGCGCATTTGTGCGTGCGTGGATGCTTGCCGCGGCGGTCATCCTTTCCACCGCCGTCTTTCCCGTCGCCGCGCTGGCGGCGCAGCAGCATGAAGGCGCCGCGACGGAGGCCGAAGCGCCGCACGGGCAGACGCTGCTGCAATCGGTCGCCAAGATCGTCAACTTCGCGATCCTCGGCGGCGTGCTCGTCTATTTTCTGAAAACGCCAATCAACACCTATCTCGCGACCCGCGACACTCAGATCCGCCAGGCGCTCGTGACCGCATCAGAGATGCGGACGACGGCATCGGCGCAGCTCGCAGAGATCGATCGCAAGTTGAAAGCGTTGCCGGCGGAGCTCGAGGCGTTGAAGGCGCAAGGCGCGCAAGATGTGAAAGCCGAACAGGCGCGGATAGCTCAGGCGGCTGCCGCCGAGCGCGAGCGGCTGATCGCGCAAACCCACCGCGAAATCGACACCCGCCTGCGCATGGCGCGCCGGCAGCTGACCGAACACGCGGCGGCGCTTGCCGTGCAAATCGCGGAGGACCGCATCAAGCGTTCCATCACGCCTGACGATCAACTCCGTCTCGTCGATCGGTACGCGGCGCAGTTGAGGGAGGCACGATGACGAGCCGTTCGGCGGGGACGCGGTATGCGCGCGCGCTCTTCGACGTCGCGAGCAAAGAAGGGGACGTTCAGCAGGCAGGCCGGGACTTGACGGCGTTCAACGACCTCGTCCTCAACCATGAGCCGCTCGCAAAGATCTTTGCGAACCCCGCGATTCCCGCACCGAAAAAGAAAGCGGTCGTGGAACAGTTGATTGCCCGCGGCGGTGCAATCGCCCCGATGGTCGGAAAGCTTCTTCTGTTGCTGGCCGAACGCGATCGGCTGCCGCTCCTCCCTGACATCGTCGCCGCATACCAGTCGCGGCTGATGGACCACGCCAAGGTGGTGCGAGCCGAGATCGTGACGGCGGTTGATCTGCCCGCCGATCGCGTGGCCGCGCTTCAGCAGGGACTTGCGCAGGCGACCGGTCGGCAGGTTCAGCTGGCCAGCCGAATCGATCCGTCAATCATCGGCGGCGCGATCGCGAAAGTCGGGAGCACGGTGTACGACGGCAGCGTCACGCGCCAATTGCAGAGAATGAAGGAAACGCTCACGGCCGAGGCATGACAGGCAAAGGCCACGCGCCTGCGTGACCTCGCCGTGAATTAAGCAGACAGAGTCGTAGCGAAGCGAGCGTGTAGCGTAGGGGAGTCTGAGGGCCAAAACCCCTCGGAGTAAATATGGACATCAAAGCGGAAGAAATTTCCAAGATCATTCGCGACCAGATCGGCAGCTATGCGGTCGACGTCGACGTGGCGGAGGTCGGCACCATCGTGTCGATCGGCGACGGTATCGCGCGCGTGCATGGAGTCGAAAAGACCATGGCCGGCGAGATGCTGGAGTTTCCGCACGGCGTCTATGGCATCGCGCTGAACCTCGAAGAAGAGAGCGTCGGCGCAGTGTTGCTCGGCGAGTACGCGGAAATTCGCGAGGGGGACACGGTCAAGCGGACCGGTCGAATCATCTCGGTGCCGGTTGGCGAGGAGTTGGTCGGACGAGTGGTCAATGCGCTCGGTCAGCCGGTCGACGGCAAGGGCGCGATCGTCTCGAAGCAATTCAGCGAGATCGAGCGGCTCGCGCCAGGCGTCGTCGATCGCAATCCGGTCAAGGAACCGCTGCAGACCGGGTTGAAGGCGATCGACGCGATGGTGCCGATCGGGCGCGGTCAGCGCGAGCTGATTATCGGCGACCGGCAGACCGGCAAGACCGCGGTCGCGGTCGACACGATCATCAATCAGAAGGGCAAGGACGTCATCTGCATCTACAACGCGATAGGACAGAAGCAGTCCACGATCGCGCAGGTGGTCCGCACGCTCGAAGACGCCGGCGCGATGGAATACACCATCGTCGTGGCTGCGGCCGCGTCGGACCCGGCACCGCTGCTCTACATCAGCCCATACGCTGCCTGCGCGATGGGTGAGTACTTCCGCGACAATGGACGGCACGCGCTCTGCGTCTACGACGATCTGTCGAAGCACGCGCAGGCTTATCGAGAGATTTCGCTGCTCCTGCGGCGTCCGCCCGGCCGCGAAGCGTATCCCGGCGACGTCTTCTATCTGCATTCCCGCTTGCTCGAGCGCGCGGCGAAGATGCGCAAGGAGCTCGGTGGGGGTTCGCTGACGGCGCTCCCGATCATCGAGACGCAGGCGGGCGATCTGTCGGCCTACATTCCAACCAACGTCATCTCGATCACCGATGGTCAGATCTTTCTCGAGAGCGATCTGTTCCATCAGGGCGTTCGGCCGGCGATCAACGTTGGCAACTCGGTATCGCGGGTCGGTGGCTCGGCACAGGTAAAGGCGATGCGGCAGGTGGCCGGCTCGCTGCGCCTCGATCTGGCGCAGTACCGCGAGCTCGCGGCGTTCGCGCAGTTCGGCAGCGATCTCGACAAGGCGACATTAAACCAGCTCAATCGAGGTCGCCGCCTGGTTGAGGTGCTGAAGCAACCGCAATACCAGCCGCTGTCGGTCGAGAAGCAGGTCGTCATCATCTACGCGGCGACCAATGGATTTCTCGACAACGTCGACGTCGATCAGGTGCGCACCTACGAGACGACGCTCTACCAGTTCCTCGACACGAGGCGGGCGCAGCTGCTGGCGTCGCTGGCCGAGAAGAAACAGATCGACGATCAGATCAAGACCGATCTGACACAGACGCTCAAAGAATTCGGCGACTCGTTCGCGGCCGGAAGGAAGACGGCGGCGGCATAAATCAGCTGCCAGCTGCCCAGCCACGCAAGGAAAGGGGAACGCTGGAAGCCGGGAGCTGGACGAGGGACAGAGATACGCGTAGCGCGGAGCTTCAGCTCCGCGTCGCAGTCGCTACGAACAGGAACGAACTCACGCATGCCTTCACTCTTAGATATTCGCCGCCGGGTTCGCGCCGTCAAGTCGACGCAGCAGATCACGAAGGCGATGAAGATGGTTGCCGCCTCGCGCCTGCGCAGGGCGCAGGAGCGGATCCAGCACGGCCGTCCGTTCGCGTTCGAGATGCGGCGCGTGCTTCAAAGCCTCGCCTCGCGTGTCGACACGGCGTCGCATCCCCTTCTCGACGATCGCGCCACGCCAAAGGCAAACGGGCGCACGTTGCTGATTGTCGTCACCGCCGACCGCGGCCTTTGCGGCAGCTTCAACACGAACGTCATCAAGGCGGCCGGTACCTTCATCACCGACAACCCGGGCCGGCAGGTGGCCCTCGGGCTGGTCGGCCGCCGCGGCCGAGACTTTTACGCCCGTCGCGGCTTCCAGGTGCTGTTCGAGCAGGTGAACTTTTTCGGGCAGTTGAAATTCGAGCATGCGCAGCGGATCGCCGCGGAGGCGATGAAAGCGTTCGCGGACGGCGAGGTCGACGCCGTCTACCTCGCGTACAACGAATTCAAGTCCGTGATGGTGCAGCAGGTCTCGGTCGAACAACTGCTGCCGATTCCGCGAGGCGCGTTCGACACGCCGGCGCCGGCAACCTCGGCCACCGTGCCGATCGAATACTTGTACGAGCCAAAACCCGAGGAGTTGTTCAAGAGCCTGCTGCCCACCTACGTCGAGGTGCAGGTATTCCGGGCGCTGCTCGAATCAAACGCGGCGTTCTACGCGGCGCAGATGACGGCGATGGACGCAGCGACGCGCAACTCGGGCGAGATGATCGAGCAGCTGACGCTGTACATGAATAAGGTCCGGCAGGCAGCTATCACCAGGGAAATTATTGAAGTCGTCTCTGGTGCTCAAGCATTGTAAATGAATGGCGCCTGCGGCCCGAGCGAGGCGCTGGAAGGAAGCGCCGCGAAGCGGCGCCGCCGAGCGAGAGCGAGCGGGGGTGGGGCCCCGCGAGCAGTAAGTAAGGTCCGGCAGGCAGCTATCACCAGAGAAATTATTGAAGTCGTCTCGGGTGCTCAAGCATTGTAAAGAAAGGAGCTTCCGCCTGAAGGCGGAAGCCACAGGAGTCTCAAACAGAGACGGGACTCTCAAAGAGAAACAGGAATCTCGAAAAACGTCTTGTAGCTTCCGCCTTTAATAAAGGCGGAAGATTTTTCAAGCGAGATCACCCTGGCGGAATCACCAGAAGCAGACATGACGATGGCAACAGCTACAGCAACAGGACAGAAAGTCGGCAAGGTCGTTCAGGTCATCGGACCGGTCGTTGACGTCGAGTTCGAGGGCGGACACCTTCCTGAGATCTACAACGCCCTTCGAATCCATTCCGAGGTCAAAGGGAGCCAGCCGATCGACGTCATCGTCGAAGTCGAGCAGCACCTTGGCGAGAACCGCGTGCGGACAGTCGCGATGAAGCCGACCGACGGCATGCAGCGCGGCATGGAGGCGGTCGACACGGGTGGACCCATCTCGATGCCAGTTGGACCAGCGACGCTGGGACGCGTCATGAACGTGCTCGGTGAGCCGGTCGATTTTCCTGATCGCCAGGTGCAGTCGAAGGAGCGCTGGTCGATCCATCGCAAGGCACCATCGCTCGAGCAGCAGTCGACCGAGCTGCAGATGTTCGAGACCGGCATCAAGGTCATCGATCTGCTGGAGCCCTACGTTCGAGGTGGCAAGATCGGGCTGTTCGGCGGCGCCGGTGTCGGCAAGACGGTCATCATCCAGGAGCTGATCCACAACGTCGCGATGAAGCACGGCGGCGTCTCGGTCTTTGCCGGCGTCGGCGAACGCACGCGCGAAGGCAACGATCTCTGGCTCGAGTTCCAGGAAAGCGGCGTCATCAATGTCAACGAGCTGGAGAAATCGCGCGCCGCGCTGGTCTACGGCCAGATGACGGAGCCACCCGGCGCCCGGCTCCGCGTCGCTCTGAGCGGCCTTACCGTCGCCGAGTATTTTCGCGATGCGGAGAACAAGGACGTTCTTCTCTTCATCGATAACATCTTCCGCTTCACCCAGGCCGGCTCCGAAGTGTCGGCGCTGCTCGGCCGCATGCCGTCGGCGGTCGGCTACCAGCCGACGCTGCTGACCGAGATGGGCGAACTGCAGGAGCGGATCACGTCGACGAAAAAGGGATCGATTACATCGGTTCAGGCGATCTACGTTCCAGCCGACGACTACACCGATCCCGCGCCGGCGACGACCTTTGCGCATCTCGATGCAACGACCAACCTGTCGCGTGCGATCGTCGAGCTGGGCATCTACCCCGCCGTCGACCCACTGGCATCCACCTCCCGAATTCTCGATGCGCGGATCATCGGCGACGAGCACTACAATACGGCACGCGCGGTGAAGCAGGTCCTGCAGCGATACAAGGACCTGCAGGACATCATCGCGATTCTCGGCATTGACGAACTCTCGGAAGAAGACAAGCTGGCGGTCGGCCGCGCACGCCGCATTCAGAGGTTCATGTCGCAGCCGTTCTTCGTCGGCGAGCAGTTCACTGGAAAGCCGGGGAAGTATGTGCCCGTGGCCGA
>JBPYFA010000384.1:0-4742 GCA_051986585.1 Vicinamibacterales bacterium
ACGACGTTGTCGTAGACGGCTTCGCGGTACATCTCGCGCGATCGTCCCCGATTGTGCATCAGGACCACCGCCGCGCCGCTCTCTGCGACGACCGTTGCAAGACCGGGTTCAAAAAGGAAACCGCTGATGTCGTTCACGATGACTGCGCCGCGCGCAATCGCCTCGCGGGCGACAACCGACTTATAGGTATCGACCGACACGGTGGCGCCGCTCGCGGCAAGCGACTCGATCACCGGCAGCACGCGGCGCAGTTCTTCGGCGGCCGGCAATTCCTCCGCCCCCGGACGCGTCGATTCGCCGCCCACGTCAATGATGTCGGCACCCTCGGACAGCATCCGCAGGCCGTCATCGATCGCTCGCGCGGCATCGAACCGTATTCCGCCGTCTGAAAAGGAATCAGGGGTGATGTTGAGGACCGCCATCACCAGGGTGCGCTCCCCAAGACGTAGTGCCGCGCGGTTTGGCAGCGGCACTTCGTAGTGGGCTCGCGTCAACAAAGGGAAAAGGGCCCTTTTCCCTTTGTCTTACTCCTGTGGCAGCGGCTTGTTCAGCGGCGGCAGCGGCGGCACGATCGACGGCCGCTCCTTGGCCGGACGCTTCGAACCGTCGTCGGGCGCCGAGGCAGCATTTCGTGGCACGTGCTCCTCGAGCGCCTCACCGGCGACGATGCGGCGGACCTGCTCGGCGTCGAGCACCTCGCGCGCCAGCAGCTCCTCTGCGATGCGGAGCAGCGCCGGCTTGTGCTCTTCGAGGATGCCACGAGCGCGCTCGTAGTTGGTCGTGACGAAGCGCTTGATCTCGTGGTCGATGCGAATCGCCGTGTCTTCGCTGTAGTCCTGATGCTGCGCGATCTCGCGGCCGAGGAAGATCTGCTCTTCCTTCTTGCCGAACGTGAGCGGCCCCATGGCGTCGCTCATGCCCCACTCGCACACCATCTTGCGCGCCATCTCGGTCGAGCGCTCGAGATCGTTGCCAGCGCCGGTCGTCATGCCGTTCATGGTGATCTCTTCGGCAATCCGGCCGCCGAGAAGGATCGCGATCTGATCGTTGAGGTACTCGCGCGTGTAGTTGTGCTTGTCCTCGACCGGCAACTGCATGGTGACGCCGAGCGCCATCCCACGCGGGATGATCGTGACCTTGTGCACGGGATCGGCGTGCGGCAGCAGCACCGCGAGAAGCGCGTGGCCGGCCTCGTGAACCGCGGTCACCTTCTTCTCCTGATCGTTGATGATCATCGACCGCCGTTCGGAGCCCATCATCACCTTGTCTTTCGCGAACTCGAAATCGAGCATGCGAACGACCTTCTGGTTGTAGCGGGCGGCGTTCAGTGCCGCCTCGTTGACCAGGTTGGCGAGATCGGCGCCGGAGAAACCGGATGAACCGCGAGCCAGGACGTGGATGTTCACGTCGTCGGCCAGCGGGATCTTCTTCGTGTGCACCGCGAGAATCCCCTCGCGGCCTTTCACGTCCGGGCGGTTGACGACGATCCGGCGATCGAAGCGACCCGGTCGCAGCAACGCAGGATCGAGCACGTCGGGACGATTGGTTGCGGCAACGAGAATCACGCCCTCGTTCGACTCAAACCCGTCCATCTCGACGAGGAGTTGGTTGAGCGTCTGCTCGCGTTCATCGTGGCCGCCGCCAAGGCCCGCGCCACGGTGCCGGCCGACCGCATCGATCTCGTCGATGAATACGATGCACGGCGCGTTCTTCTTGCCCTGCTCGAAGAGATCGCGGACACGAGAAGCGCCAACGCCGACGAACATCTCGACGAAATCTGAGCCGCTGATCGAGAAGAACGGGACATTGGCTTCACCGGCGACAGCGCGGGCAAGCAGCGTCTTCCCCGTTCCCGGCGGGCCCATGAGCAGAACACCCTTGGGAATGCGTCCGCCGAGCTTCTGGAACTTCTGCGGTTCTTTGAGGAACTCGATGATTTCCTGAAGTTCTTCCTTCGCTTCGTCGACACCGGAGACGTCCTTGAACGTTACCTTTTTCTGCGAGCTGGAAGAAAGCTTCGCGCGGCTCTTGCCGAACGAGAGGGCCTTGTTTCCTCCGCTCTGCATCTGCCGCATGATGAAAATCCAGAAGCCGATCATCAGCAGGATGGGCGCCCACGAATAGAGGAGATTCGCCCACGGACTCGTCGTTTCCGGCTTCGCCTGGATCTGGACACCCTTCTCGTGGAGCTTGTTGGTCAGGCCCTGGTAGTCCGGTGCGTAGGTGCGGAATTTATCCCGTCCGTTACCGAGATTACTGGTCTTGAGCTCGCCGGTGATCTCGTGGCCGATCATGACGACGGACTGAACCTGGCCCTCGTCCACCTTGGCAAGAAAATCAGAAAACGTGACCTGATTCTCAGCCTTGCCGGCAAACGCCGTCGAGAAATTCCAGATGAGGACCCCGACCACGACGAGAACCATCCAAAACAGTAAGCTCTTGAGGGTCGAATTCAACCTGGGCCTCCTAACCGCCTTGCTTTCAAGAGTATCACGCCTCGTGCGGGCTCCGTGACCCGAAAATCCTCGGACACGGATTCCCCCACGACCCACACAATTCTGTCGTCGCGATCGACGACAAGCGGCAGAGAATCCCTCGTTTCCCTAGGGATTTTGCGGTCCACCAGGAAATCCTGCAGCTTCTTTCCACGATCCATTCCGAGCGGCCGGAATCGGTCCCCCTGCCGGCGGAATCGAACCGCAAGCGGCAACGAGGCCGGGTCGGCCGCGATGACTACCTCGACGCCACGCGCTGGACCCAAGCCTCCCGGACGATCGACGACTGCCAGCCGATCAGCCGACACTGCCCATTCCTGATTATCGAGCGTGACCTCACCAGGAATAGACAGCGGAAACCGGAAAGAGTTCGACGAATCCGGTTTTCGACGACGAATTCGAGCGGCCGGAGGCCCCAGCACGATGACATGGCGGTGCCGGCTGGCCCGGACGCCCGGCAAGTCAGCAGCACCGTGCGATTCCCCGGCCAGCTGGAGAACCCGGGAAACCTGCTCGGAGCCGACGAATCGGCCACCCGACGCCTGGCTCAGCGCCTGATGCACCACGCGCGACGACAACGCAGGGTGAAGCGCACTCAGCGCGCCGACGTCGATCTCAAGATTTCCGGTCTTTGTAGTTAAGACGATCGTACTCGCCAAATCGATTGCTTCCGAGTTCAGGCGCTCGTCGTCTCGGCGCGCCAGCTCGGCTTCGCGCGCAAGCGCGTCAGCGATCTGCGGGTTGAAGAACCGCTCGACGTACGGGATGAGCTCGTGCCTGATCCGGTTTCGTGGGATCGCAACATCGGCATTGGTCGCGTCCTCGCGCCATCCCAAGCCGCGTTCACGCGCGTACTCGCGAAGATCGGCGCGGCCAATCTCGATCAGCGGGCGGACGGTTCTTCCGACTCGCGGGAGAATTCCAGCCAGCCCTCGCAAGCCAGACCCTCGAATCAGCCGGAGCAAGAACGTCTCGGCCTGGTCGTCGAGCGTATGACCGGTAGCGACGACATCCGCGCCAAGGCGATCAGCCGCATCCTCGAGGAAGCCGTACCGCAGTTCTCGTGCGGCATCCTCGATCGAACGCCCAGCATCGCGCGCAATCCGCCCGACATCCGCACGTCCGACCTCGATCGGAAGACCGAGCGCTGCCGACATGCCACGACAGAACGCCTCGTCCTCGTCCGCATCGACGCCGCGCAGCTGATGGTGAAAGTGCGCGAGCCCGGCGACGATGAGATCGCCCTCTGCCTGCAATTCAAGCAGAAGATGCGTGAGCGCGACCGAATCCGGCCCCCCTGACAGCGCAACGATCACACGATCGCCCTTGCGCGCCATCGCGTGCTTGAAAATCGTGCGCCGCACGCGCTCGGAGAGCGGCATATCAGTTGGTGAATTGGTGGATCGGTGAATTGGTGAATTAAGGCTGGCCCGCGAGCTTCATGCGCGGCAATTCACCAACTCCACCAACTCACCGATTCACAAATTGAAAAGTGGCGGTGCAGGGACTTGAACCCCGGACACTGCGGATATGAGCCGCATGCTCTAACCAACTGAGCTACACCGCCAGAATCTTTGATTGTAACAGGTTCCCCATGCGGACAGTCGCCTCGAATCAGCGGCGAAGGCGCGGGGCCCCTACCCGTCGATCAGCGCCGCAGCGAGCAGCGGGATCATGATCTCGTGATGGCCGACGAGAGAATATCCCTTGCCGATTCCGACGACGGGGCGGGACACGACATTGGTTTGCGGACGATAGAGGCGAGTGAAATCGAGATTGACGGTCGTGAGCTCGTCGAGCGACACCCCCTGGTTCCTCGCGATCGCCACCGCCTTCAGAAAAACCTCGGGCAATACGACGGCGGATCCGCAGTTCAGATACACGCCCCCCTTGAGCTTCGACACGTTTGAGACGAAATAACGAAAGTCACGCAGGCTGCCTTCTCCGAGCGAGGCCCCTGACGCCCGGGCATGCATGTGAATGATGTCGGTCCCGATCGCAACATGAACGGTAACCGGAATCCGGAGACGCTCGGCGGCCGCAAGCACGCTGACGTGTGCGTAAGCGGCATTCAGATCACGAAGCCGGCGGCACACCGACTGCCCCAGGCCCATGCCTGCGCCGACGCCATCATTAATCGCGCCGTTGAGGAGTTCGCCGGTTTCCTGCGCCATGCCAAAGCGGCCGGGACCAAGCGCCTCGTCGACATCCTCCGATGTGCCTCCCGACAACGCCAGCTCGAAGTCA
>JBPYFA010000385.1:0-7360 GCA_051986585.1 Vicinamibacterales bacterium
ACAGTGATCGACATCAGGGTTCGACGGATTCCCAACGCGTTGACCGCCACGATGGCGGGAGTGGGTGTCGGACTCGCGGCGTCGCATGCGAGCGGAATCTCGCTCGGCGCCTCGATCGCAGGTTTCGTGCTCGGCCTGGTGCTGATGCTGCCGGGCCACGTGCTTGGCGCCACTGGCGCCGGCGACGTGAAGTTCATGGCGGCGGTCGGCGCCATTGTCGGTCCCCCGCTCGTCGTGACCGCGTTTCTGTTCACAGCCGTGGCGGGTGGAGTGCTCGCCGTCGCGGTCGCGATACGACGGAAACGTCTGGCCGCCACGCTGGCGGGAACGGGGCGATTGATTGCGGCGCCCACCGACGTGAAGAAAGAGATTCAGTCGGCGACCGTTTCGAGCCGGTTCGCATACGGACCGGCGATTGCAATCGGCAGCGTCCTCGCGGCGCTGATTGGATGAGCGCTCGAATGGTGCGGACGCTACGACACAGACGGAGCGAATCATGATGAAGCGAATCAGAAATCAACGTGGTGCCGCGCTTCTGGAAACGGCGATCACGCTTCCGCTCGTTCTGCTCGTGTCGGTCGCGATCTTTGAATTCGGCCGTGCGTATCAGACGTGGCAGGTACTGACGAACGCCGCGCGCGAGGGCGCGCGCATTGCTGTGCTCCCCGACTACACCGACGCCCAGGTCACCAGCACCGTTCAGAACTACATGACCGGTGGCCGCCTGACCAACGCCGGTAGCGCCACTATCACGGTCACTCGAAACGTGCCGTTCGGCGCTACCACGGCGTCGCGTGTCACAGTGAACTACCCGTTCCAGTTCATGGTCATCGGTCCGGTGGCTCGCCTGGTCCGCAGCGGTTCGACGCTGGGCGCTCCTCTGACGATGCAGTCGTCCGCACTGATGCGGAATGAATAACAGGTGAACCAATGCGCAGCCGAATCTTCGCAGTCCTCGCCATTGCCATTCTCGCCGGAGGCGGGTTGGCGTACGGCACTTACAACTTCATGCAGCAGAACCAGTCGGTGAAAGCGGCGAACACACCGACGCAGGCTGTGGTAGTGGCCGCCGCCGATCTTCAGCTCGGTTCCGAGTTGAAGAAAGAGGACGTCACGGTCGTCCAGTTCCCGGCAGGCAAGACGCCTGAGGGCACGTTTGCAAATCCGCAGGAAGTGATCGGCCGCGGACTGATCGTCCCGATCGTCAAGAACGAGCCGATTCTCAAGGCCAAGCTGGCGTCGAAAGAGGCCGGCGCGGGACTGCCGCCGGTGATTCCGGAAGGCATGCGCGCCGTGTCGGTGCGGGTCAATGAGGTGGTTGGTGTTGCCGGCTACGTTCTGCCTGGCAACCGCGTCGACGTCGTCGCGACGGCGAGCCCGACCGATCAGCATCAGGACACGACATCGAAAGTGGTGCTGTCGAACGTCCAGGTGTTGACCGCCGGCACCCGCATGGAGCAGCAGGGAGACCAGTCGAAGCCGGTCCAGGTGACGGTCGTGACCCTACTCGTCTACCCGGATCAGGCCGAGCGACTCGCCCTGGCCAGCACGGAAGGCAAGATTCAGCTCGCGCTGCGCAACCCGCTCGATCAGGGTGCGCCGCCGACCCCGGGCATCAAGACCGCCGGGTTGCTGGGCACCGGCGCAGCCTCGAAGGTTCAGCAGTCGGCGAGCGTGGCGCGTCCGCGCGCAGCGCAGCCGGTGACCCAGACCGTTCCGCCGGCACCGGCGCTCCCGACGGTCGAAGTGATTCGCGGCGACAAGCGCGCGACCGAGGTTGTTCGCTAGAGCACGGGCGTCACGAGTTTTCAGTTTCCGGCTGTCAGCCTCCCCGCTACCGGAACCAACAATCCGAGCAACAACGCGAATCCCGATTGGCGATTCACGTCGACGACTGACTGGCAACTGGTAACTGATTCGGAGGACATCCCAATGCGGGCAGCAACGTTAAAGGCGGGCTTCGCCGCCTTCATCATCGTGATACTGGTCGCGGCGCCCCAGGCCCAGCAGGCCCAGGCCGCGCCACAGGCGCCGTCGTTCGGTGCGACCGCAAGCGCCGCGTCGCCGCGCGAGCCAGTCGATCACCCGATCGACGTCGACCTGCTGGTCGGACGGTCGACGGTGCTGAACGTGGGATCGCCGATCACCCGCGTCTCGCTCACCGTTCCGGACGTGGCCGACGCGCTGGTGACCGCGCCCGGCCAGATCCTGATCCACGGCAAATCACCCGGCACGATTTCGCTGTTCGTCTGGGACAAGGGCGGCGCGATCAAGACCTATGAAGTGAACGTGCGCCGCGACCTGACGATCCTGGTGGAGCAGATGAAGCAGCTGTTCCCCGGCGAGCAGATCACCGTTGCCGGCAGCGGCAAGGACGTCGTCATCTCCGGTACGGTCACCAGCAAATACGTGGTCGAGAAGGCGGCCGATGTCGCCGGCGGGTTCGTCGAGAAGAAAGAGAACGTCGTCAACCTCCTGCAGCAGCAGGAAGGCGTCGCCTCGAACCAGGTCATGCTGCGCGTCCGTTTCGCCGAAGTGAGCCGCAGCGCGCTGCAGGAGTTGGGAGCTACCTGGATTCTCAATCAGTTCAAGAACGACTGGGATGGGCGGGTGACGACCGAGCAGTTCGCCAGTCCGAATTTCGATTCCAGCACGCCTGGGCGTCTGACCTTCAGCGATTTCCTCAACGTCTTCGTGTTCAATACCAATCACGGCGTCGGTGCCGTGGTTCGCGCCCTCGCGAGCAAGGGACTGTTCCAGAGCCTGGCCGAGCCGAACCTGATCACGGTCAACGGCAAAGAAGCGAGCTTCCTCGCCGGCGGCGAATATCCCTATCCCGTGGCGCAGTCATCGGTGAGCGGCACGTCGATTTCGATCCAGTTCAAGGAGTACGGCATCCGCCTGCACTTCACGCCGACCGTGCTCGGCGGCGACCTGATCAACCTCAAGGTCAAACCGGAAGTCAGCTCGCTCGACTTCACCAACTCGATCGTGCTCGACGGTTTCCGTCTGCCGGCCCTGACGACCCGCCGCGCCGACACCGAAGTGGAGCTGCAGGACGGTCAGACGTTCGCGATTGCCGGGTTGATGAACAACAGCCTGAACAGCACGATGCAGAAAATCCCGGGCATCGGTGATATCCCAGTGCTCGGCCTCCTGTTCAAGAGCCGCGCGTATCAGAAGAACGATACCGAGTTGGTGGTCATGGTGACGCCGACGATCGTCCGCCGCGGATCGACGGGTGTCTCGGCCGGCCTGCCCGCGCTGGTAGAGCCGTACCTGACGCGGCCTGAAAAGACGCTGCCGCCGCCGACCCCCTACGTTGGATCGCCTCGTTATCCGGCGAATGCCCCGGCGCCGAAGAGCAGCCAGCAGCCGGCGCCCGCGCCTGAGCCGCAGGCGGAAGCGCCAGTTGCACGACCGATTCAGGGAGCCGCGCCGCTCCCGAATGCCAACGCGAATCAGCCGGTCCTGGCGGCCGTGCCGTCGAAGATTCCGGACACGCCGGCGAAGTCGGCGCCGCACAAGCCGATGACCAAGGCGGAGATCAAGGCGCAGGAGAAGCAGCGCGAACAGGATCAGAAGGCGGCCGAAGCGCAGGCGAAGCTCGATGCCGAGCAGCAGAAGAAAGACGCCGAACAGCTGAAGGCAGCCCAGAAGAAGGCCGAAGAAGAGAAGCGCGTCGCCGACAAGCTCGAGAAGGAGCGCGCGGCGCACGACGCCGAAGTCGCCAAGAAGAACGCCGAGGCGGCAAAGAAGAAGGCTGAAGAAGACGCCAAGCGCGACAAGGCGCTGGCGGACGCGGCGGCCCGTCTCAAGCAGGCCCAGCAAGCCTATCAAGCTGAGATGGAGAAATCGAAGGTCAAGAAGTGACGAAGGTGACTTGGGGCGGCGGATAAGCCCGAACGTCAACCGAGGAAAGCGGAGAGGCTCCCATGAAGAGAATCGAACGTCTCCGACAGAACGAGTCGGGCATGAGCTACGTGTTCATCGGCATGGGCATGATGGCGTTCATCAGCGCCAGCATGCTGGCGATCGACGTAGGCATGCTCATGACGGCGCGCAGCCAGGCGCAGAACTCCGCTGACGCGGGGGCGCTCGCCGGTGCAACCGCCCTCTTGTACGACAGCTTTTCGGATCGCTCAGCTGGCGGCCCCGCCGTTACCAACGCGATTCGCGCGTCACAGACGAACAACGTCATGGCGGGTCAGGTTTCGGTGACGCCGGCCGACGTCCAGTTCCTCGTGGGTCCGAAGACCGGCCAGATGGATCGCGTGAAAGTGTCCGTACGACGGACTGCCTCGAGAGGTAATCCGGTCGCGACGATGATCGCTCGCTACTTTGGTATGGCGACTACGGACATCGGCGCCACGGCAACGGCGGAAGCGGCACCAGCGAACGCCATGAGCTGTGTGAAGCCGTTCACCATCCCCGACAAGTGGATTGAGAAGAGTTCGCCGCCCTGGAATTCTCTGACGTCGACGTATGACGCGTTCAACAACAAGGGACAGCCGTTGCCACCGGGGACGGCCGACGTCTACATCCCTGCGGACCAGCCGGGCTACACGGGCTATACCCTCAACGATGTGGGAACGCCGCTGACGATCCGCGCCGGTACGGGCAACAACATTAACCCGAGCATGTACTTCTCGCTGGCGATGACCGACGACACGGGCGGCAGCGACTATCGCAACAACATCATGAATTGCAATAGGACCCATTATCACTGGGGAGAAACCGAGGTGCTGGAACCGGGCAACATGATGGGGCCGACGACTCAAGGCATCACGGATTTGATCGCTCAAGACAAGGTGGGAGCGCATTGGAACGCCGCAGCAAGACAGGTACAGGATAGCGGCGGGCTTCTCGTTACTCAAAACCCTCGCATCTTCCCGATTCCGCTCTACGACCCGGCCTACTACGCCATGGGAAAGGCGAACGGCCGCACCGCTGACCTGAGAACCGCGAACTGGATCTGCTTCTTTGCGGACACTGTGGCGGGCAACAACATCAACGGCATCATCGTTCCGTGTCGAGGCGAGTACGACAAGAACGGTCCGGCTCCCAACTCCGCGTCGCCTCGAGCGATTCGCCTGGTCCAGTAAACGCACATGGCACAACTCGCAGCATCCATCGTTTCGCACGACGAAGAGTTCAAACGGCAGGTCGCGGCGCTTCTGCGTGGATGCGGCGTTCCGGTCGGCATCGTGGAAGAACGCCGGCCGGGGGTCGAGTCGGCGGGCCCCGATATCGTCGTCATCGACATTCGCGGTGATGCCTCGTCCGGCATGGCGGCCATCGAACGGCTCCGTGCCGGACATCCGACGGTCGCGCTCTTCGCGATCGCCGCGTCAGCTGAACCCGATCTGATTCTCCAGGCGATGCGCGCCGGCGCCAACGAGTTCTTCGCCTGGTCGCAGGGGGGCCAGGGCGCGCGCTCGATGGAGGAGTCGTTCCACAACGCGGTGCGCCGGACAGCGACGCGCCACGCGGCGGCGTCGGCCGGCACTCGGCAGCCCTGCGTCACCAATGTATTTCTTGGCGCCAAGGGTGGCGCCGGCACGACCACGGTCGCTGTGAACTGCGCGGTGGAGCTCGCTCGACTGACCAAGCGGCCGACCGCGATCGTGGACCTCAAGCCATCGCTCGGTGAGGTCGCGCTCTTTCTCGGCGTCCGTCCACGGTTCACCGTCCTCGACGCGATTGAAAACCTGCATCGCCTCGATCGGGAGTTCCTCCGCGAGTTGATGGCACGACACAAGTCCGAGCTCGACATCCTGGCAGGCTCGGAGCAGTTCGACCGCCCGAACCAGCAGGACGCGACGGCGATCGAGGAACTGTTACGGGTGCTCTCGCGGCTGTACGACTACATCGTGATCGACGCCGGCAACATGATCAACTCCACCACGGCGTCGGCGTTGTACGCAGCCGACACGGTGTTTCTCGTCACCAACCCTGACGTGCCGTCGATTCGGAACGCGCAGCGCCTGGTCGATCGCGTGCGTCAGCTCGGCGCCGGCAGCGAACGGGTGAAGATTCTGCTCAACCGCGTCTCCGATCAGAGCTTGATCGCGCCGAAGCAGATTGAAACGGCGCTGGGTTACGGCATTCACCACACGTTCTCGAGCGACTACCGGACGGTTTCGACCGCGCTGAACTCCGGTGTTCCACTTGCGCTCGCGAATCACTCGGACCTCGCGGGACAGTTCAGCAGCTTTACCCGCCAACTGCTTGGCGTCCAGGAGGACGCCAAGCCGGAGCCGGAAAAGCGCCGGACGTTCCTCGGCCTCCTCTGATCCGGAATCATTGCCATGTCCTTGTCCCTCAATACACCGGCGACCCCTGCGGCCCCCGGAACGCCACGGCGCCCAGAAGCGCCGCGGCCGCAGTACATCGAGCTGAAGGCGAACGTTCACCGCAAGCTGCTCAACCGGTTGAACCTCGAAGCGCTGGCGTCAGCCGAGCGCGCCCGAGCCGAAGCCGAAATACGGACACTCCTCTTCGATCTGATCGCGGAAGAGTCGATGCCGCTCAGCATGTCGGAGCGCGAAGCGATTCTCGGCGACGTGATCGACGAAGTGTTCGGGCTCGGTCCGCTCGAGCCGCTGCTGCGCGACCCGGGCATCAGCGACATCCTCGTCAACACCCAGAAGCAGGCGTACGTCGAACGCGCCGGCAAGCTCGAACGGCTGCCGACGACGTTTCAGGACGACAAGCACCTGATGCGCGTCATCGATCGCATTGTCAGCGGCGTCGGCCGTCGAGTTGACGACAGCTCGCCGATGGTCGACGCGCGCCTGCCCGACGGCTCGCGCGTCAACGCGATCATTCCGCCGCTCGCGGTTGACGGTCCGCTGCTGTCCATCCGCCGTTTTCCGGCGGAGCGACTGAAGGCCGAAGACCTGTTGGGGATTCGATCGCTGACCCGGCCGATGCTCGAGTTCCTCGAGCACTGCGTCAAGGCGCGGCTGAACATGCTGATCAGCGGCGGCACCGGCGCGGGCAAGACGACGCTGCTCAACGTGCTGTCGAGCTTCATCTCCGAGCGCGAACGTATCGTCACCATCGAAGACGCGGCGGAACTTCAGCTCCACCAGGAACACGTGGCGCGCCTCGAAACGCGTCCGCCGAACGTGGAAGGCAAGGGCGCGATCAAGCAGCGGCAGCTCCTCGTCAACGCCCTCCGTATGCGTCCCGACCGCATCGTCGTCGGCGAGACGCGCGGTGAAGAAGCCCTCGACATGCTCCAGGCGATGAACACCGGCCACGATGGTTCGCTGACGACCGTCCACGCCAACACGCCCCGTGACGCGCTGTCGAGAATCGAGACGATGATCGCGATGGGGGCGACGAACCTGCC
>JBPYFA010000386.1:0-3991 GCA_051986585.1 Vicinamibacterales bacterium
GGCGGTGATTTCTCCTTCCACTGTCCCTTTCGCCTCGTAAACAATCGAATCACCGCTGGCGACGGCAATCGTGCACACGAATCGCGCGGTGCTGCCCGAGACGCCGCGCTGCCGGAACAATTCCTGGATCTTGCGAAATTTGGTCGGGTAGTCGGTGCCATGCCAGCGGGCCGAGTGCACGCCGGGTGCTTTGTCGAGCGCGTCGATCTCGAGTCCGGAGTCGTCGGCGACGCTCAGCAGCCCGGTCGCGTTCGAGTAGAAGCGCGCCTTCAGCCGGGCATTCTCTTCGAACGTGGTTCCGGTTTCTTCTGGTTCGGCGATCCGATCGAAGTCGTTCAAGGTGACGAGGTCGACCGGAACCCCTTCCAGGATTCCGGTGATCTCCTTGAGTTTCCCGGGATTGGTGGTGGCAATGAGCAGCGTTGATGTCTGCACGTTCAACCGCGGATATCACCGACGATCGTTCGCTGCAGGCTGACGAGGTCCCGGATCCCCTGGTCGGCCAGCGCCAGCAGGTCGTCGAGCGCGCGTCGTTCGAATGGCGGCCCTTCGGCGGTGCCCTGGACCTCGATGAAGCGGCCATCGCCGGTTTTGACGACGTTCATGTCGACCTCGGCACGCGAGTCTTCTTCGTAGGCGAGATCGAGCAGCGGCGTGTTGTCGACGACGCCGACGCTGATCGCGGCGACGTGATCGACGAGGGGCAGCGCTTTGATCTGTCCGGCGGCACGCATCTTCTGCAGGGCGAGCACGAGCGCCACGAACCCACCGGTGATCGAGGCGGTGCGAGTGCCGCCGTCCGCCTGAATCACATCGCAGTCAATCCAGATGGTGCGTTCTCCGAGCTCGGCGAGTCTGGTGACGGAGCGAAGCGATCGGCCGATGAGCCGCTGGATTTCCTGGGTTCGGCCACCCACTTTTCCGGCGGAGGCTTCGCGCTGCGTGCGAGTCGAGGTCGCGCGCGGCAGCATGCCGTATTCGGCCGTGACCCACCCTTTGCCGGTGTTTCTCAGAAACGGCGGCACGCGATCTTCGATGCTCGCTGTACAAATCACGCGCGTCTGCCCGGACTCGATCAAGACGGAGCCCTCCGCATGCATCGTGAACGACGGTGTCATTCGCGTCGGCCGCAGTTGACCGGCCGCGCGTCCATCCACTCGAGTCATCGTCATTTGTCGGTATCCGTCTGAACTTCGGTCCACTTGAGGTTCTTTTGCAAGGGGTGACGCAGATCGACGTGCCCGGCGAGCGTGTCGGCTTCTTTGCCGTCGATCAGGATCTGGACACGGGTAATCGCCGGCAGATTCACCGTCAACGAATTCACGATCGCGTAGATGGTGAAAAGTTCGCCAAGGGCGCCGCCCGGGTGTTTCGTTTGGATGTCGCCGGCCAGATCGACGAACGCCTCGCCGCGCTGGCCGATGAACAGAGCGCGCAACGTTGTGCCGGGGGGGACGGCAGAGATGTAGGGAGCTGGCGCGCTTGCGAGCTGCGCTTCGATGATGCGCCGCGCCTGATCGTCAATCGAATCCGCGAACGCGACTTCGCGTTGTACGCCAGGCAGCGACAGGCCATCCTCGGAGATGTAAAACAGAGTCGCCTTGATCTTCCTCTCGGGCCCTGCGGGGGTCGTCGACGCCTGCGACGGCCCCGGTGGCGGAGTGCGCACGGGACTTCGCGGTGCGATCGCGGTGAGCATCCAGCCGAGCGCCACGGCAACGAGCACGACGAGCGCCCCGAGCGCCATGCGCCGGACCATCAGCGCGCTCCTGGTAACCGCGCACTGCTGTGCGCATCTCTAAACCGTGTGATGCTCTCGACGAGCGCCTGCACGATCTGGTTCTGAAAATCGTCGGACTGCAGCTGCTTTTCCTGCGCCGGGTTCGTGATGAACCCCATCTCGACCAGCACGGCTGGCATGTTCGCGCCGACGAGCACGCGGAACGGTGCCTGCTGAATCGCACGGGGACTCATCGGCACCCGTTGCCGCAACGACGCCTCAACGTTCTGCGCCAGCGCCGCCGACTCCTTGATATAGCGTGCCTGCGCCATGTCCCAGAGGATCAATTCGATGTCGCGTGTGCCGCCACCGAACACGGGCAGAGGATCGTTGTCGGCATGCGCGATTTTCTCCGCCGCGTCGCCATACTCATCCAGGCTCAAGTAAAACACTTGGGCGCCACTGGTGGCCGCCCTTGGCGATGCGTTGGCGTGAAGGCTCACGAAGAGATCAGCCTTGTTGTTGTTGGCGAGCGCGGCCCGTTCATCGAGTGCGACCGTAGCGTCAGCGTCGCGCGTCAGTATGACTCGGACACCCAGCCGCGCTTCCAGAGCTGCCTTCAGTCGCCGTGCGACGCTCAAGGTGACCTGTTTTTCCAGCGTTCCCGACGGCCCTTTCGCACCGTCTTCACTCCCTCCATGCCCGGCGTCGATGACGATGGCGCGCAGCGTTCCGGCTGGTGCGAGATCGATCAGCGGCGGCGTTTCCGGCGATGGCGGCGTCGACGGGGCCGGCTGCTGCGGCTGCGGCTCGGTGGTCTGGGCCATGACATCGATGACGAGGCGAGCGGCGCCGCGGTCTCCCGGTGTGTCGGTGGTACGGAACGACGCGAACCGCGGCCCGAGATCGATCGCAATCGAGGCCGGCCCATCACCCGGTCGCACGTTGGCGACAAGCTCCGGGGATGTCGTCCCAGGCAGTGCTGCGTCGAGCATGTCGGCCTCGAAGCGGACGGTCAGCTTCGTGCCTTCTTGGACGACGTTGTGCGGCGTCGACGGGGCGATGTCGAGTGTCAGCCGCGCCAGGCTGCCGAGCGCGTCCATGCGCCCGACGACCCGCGGGGCGCGGAGATCGCCGACGATGATCAGCCGTGAGGGTTTGCGGACATCGACATGCCCTCCCACCGCCGGTCCAAGCGCGCGGGATACGAAGTCCACGGGCACGTACCACGTCCGCCCTTCACGGACCGGAGCTGCCGGCAACGAGATGAGCCGGCCGTTGAGGGACGCCAGGCTCTGACCGGGAGAGAGTGCGATGGTTTCAGTACCGGCGCTTACCGTCAGCCCGCCTGCGGCAGCATCCTCGCGCACGGTCACGTTGAACAGCCGAGCCAGGTCGTCGAGCGCAAACATCTCCTGCCCGGCCATGGTTCTGGTCGCCAACGGTCGCCGGCCCTCGCGCGACACGACCGTGTAGGGCGGCGCGCTTGCGGGCTGCTGCGCGGCAGAGGCAGTGTGGAGCAGCGCGAACAGCAGCGCTGCCACAGCGGGCCAGAATCGGCGAGGGGACACGATTCATCATACTGAAATTGTTGAATGCTGATTGTCGAATGCTGATTGGAATGCCAAAACGCGAACTGCGCACTGGGATCCGAGGTGTCCAATCAGCAATCAGCAATCGAAAATCAGCAGTTACAGTCTCGCTATCGACAATCCCCCGTCCAGATGAATCACGCTGCCGGTCGCGTACGGCAGGTCACCACGCAGCAGCGCGCGGACGACACGGCCGACATCATCGGGTTGTCCCCATCGACCCTCAGGCACGAGGCCGTCGGCAATGCGTCGATCGTAGGTGTCCTTGACGGCCGAGGTCATATCGGTCGCGATGATGCCGGGACGGACGTCGTAGACCGGTATGCGGTGAGGAGCGAGCCGGACGGCAAAGAGCGCTGCGGCCATCGCGAGTCCGGCCTTGCTGACGCAGTACTCACCGCGATTGGTCGAGACCATGTGTGCCGATACGGACGTGATGAACACGATCGCTCCGCGGAAGCTCGCGTCAGCGCGCGAGCGGTCGAGCATGCCACGCGCGATCGCCTGTGTGAGGAAATATGGACCCTGCAAATTGGTCCTCAGCACTTCCTCAAAGCTGTCCTCCGTCGCGTCGATGAGGTCAGCTCGGACGCGTGGAGCTCGCCCCGCGTTGTTGATGAGTGCATGCACGGCACCATAACGTTCGTGCGCGCGACTGACAATGGTCGTTCGTGTGGCC
>JBPYFA010000387.1:0-5604 GCA_051986585.1 Vicinamibacterales bacterium
ATGCGGGGTTGCGGACGGCGGCAAGGCCTCCAAGTACGACGAGCGCCGGCCAGAGGGCCGGCCAAACCGCTGCGGCAAAGAACGACGTCAGCGACATCCCCACACGCGCGCAAGCGACCGGAACCACGATCAGGACGGCCCGCACGGTGACCGGCACAAGCGTCGCGAGCGCGACACCAGGCAATCCCATCCACCGGATCATAATCACGCTCAAAGCCACGTTGATGGCAGCGGTGATCGAATTCGAGATGGCGACGAGCTGATGACTGCCGCCGCCCAGTAGTACTGTATTCGCCGTCCAGCTGCCGACTCGCACCAGCACCACCATCGCCAGGATCTTGACGATGACGGCTGCGCCCGCATATTTGGGCCCGGTCCAGCCGACGACGACGGCGTCAGCGAGAAGCGCCAACGATCCGGCAACCGGAAGAATCGTCGCCAGGGATAACCGTGTGCCTTGCACGAGAACTTCAGCGAGCCGATCGTTGCGTCGCGATGTATCCGCGCCGACGACGATTGGGAAGAGCACATAGTTCAGTTGATTGGTCACTTGCAGAACCGCATCGCCGAGCCGCTGCGCGACCGTGTACACGGCCACAGCGCCAGTCGAGAGGAACGCACCGATGACCAGCACGTCGCTGCCGTAATTGACCTTGCACGATGCCGCCTGCACCATCATCCAGGCGCCGAAGCTGGTCAGCTCTCGCAGTCGTGATTTGCGAAAGAGCGCCGGGCGGATCCGCAGCAGTGGAAACACGCGATAGGCGTTCAGGCGGTAGGCGACGTATCCAAGCAGCCGGGTCGCCGTCATCAGTCCGACGAGTTCGACCAGCCCGCCTCCACTCCAGACAACCAGGACGTTCACAATGACCACCGACAGGCTCACGCAGGCGCTGACGGCCGCATTCAGATACGTCCGCTGGAAGCCATTGACGACCCCGCCGAAGATGGTGAATGGCAAGCCGATGGCCAGCTGAGCGCCAATCATCATCATGAGGAGCCGTCCGGTGTGCGCTTGCGCCGGCGGCAGATCGAAGATCCGCCCGATGTTCCAGGCAACACCAGTGACGATGACGAGCGCCACCAATCCGGTGGCGGCGAACACGAAAACCAGGGTGCTCGCGACTTCACTGATCGCCTCTGGATCCCGTTCCGCGCGGTAGTGCGCGACGGCACGTTCCATCGCGTTGCCGAGTCCGAGATCGAGAATCGGGAAATACGCCACGATCGACGCCGCCAGCATCCAGAGTCCGTATTCGGACGCGCCCAGATGATTGGCGTTGAAGGGCAGCATCAGCAGCCCGACCACCATCTCGAGACTGAGCATGGCGTATCGGCCGGCGACGTTGAGCGCAACAATCCGCCCTTGTTCCTGTTCTTCCCACACAACCGCAGTCGAATCGCTGATCACCGGGCACCCTTTGCAAAGAGCACGACCTTGACCGTATCGAACAGGATCGTCAGGTCGAACGGAATCGAGAGATGCTTCACGTAATAGAGGTCGTAGCGGAGCTTCTCGAGCGAGTCTTCGAAGGACGCGCCGTAGCGGTATTTCACCTGTGCCCAGCCGGTGAGCCCTGGTTTCACCGCATGCCGCTGTTCATAAAACGGGATCTGATCGGCAAGCTGGTTCACGAAGAACGGACGCTCCGGACGGGGGCCGACGAAGCTCATGTCGCCTCGAAGCACGTTCCAGAATTGAGGCAGCTCGTCGAGCCGCGTCTGCCGGATGAAGCGGCCGACCCGCGTCACGCGCTCGTCTTCGGCCTGCGCCCAGACCGGTGTGCCCTGCTCGGCGTCTTTCCGCATCGATCGAAACTTGTTCAACGTGAAGACCCGGCCGTTTTCACCAACCCGGTCTTGACGGTAAAGGACCGGTGATCCGGACTCGAGCCAGACCGCGATCGCGGTGAGCACAAGAAACGGGGTCGAGACGACGAGTCCGACCAGCGCCAGCACGATGTCGAAGGTTCGTTTCGATCGCCGTGTCCACTTGGATGCAGAGTAATCGTCAGAAAAGATCAGCCAGCTTGGCCGCAGGTCCTCGACCAGCAGCTTACCCGTGAGCCGCTCGTACACCGTGTTCACGTCCTCGACCCGGATCCCTCGCAGCTTGGTGCGCAACAGCGCGCGCACCGGCAGCCGGCCGCGGCGATCGGACATGCCGACGACCAGCCGATCGACCGCGTGCCTCGCCACCACACGTTCGATATCGTCGGGTGTGCCGAGAACGCGCCAATCGCCAAGGCTTTGCATCACCCGGCTCGGATCGTCGTCGATGAACCCAACCACGTCGTAGGCGAAGTCCTGTTGGTTGCGGATCTGCCTGGCAATCGTTTGCGCGGTCGTGTCGGTGCCGACAATCAGCACCCGTTCGCCAAACGAGCGCAGCCGGGTGACGTGGTTGAACACCAGCCGCCACGCCAGAATGCCGGTCAGGAACAGCGCAAAGGCTGGCAGCGACGCACCGTCGGCAACCATCAGCCATGGCACCACGAGATAGAGCAGCGCGATCAGAATGAGCGCGGAGCCGACCGACTGCAGCAGACGGATGAACACCTCGCGGGTGGTGCGCACGACCGTCAGGTCGTAGAGATCGTTGTAGTACAGGCACAGCATGCACAGCACGCTGACGACGGCTCCCTTCCAGAACGCCGTTGACAACTCGTCGTCGGGGCTGTAGTGATGGAGCACGAACCCCATCGACCCGGTAATGAGCAGCAGTTCGCCGACGAACACCGTCAGGTGGCGCTGCGACACGTACCGGTTGAACAGACGAATCGGACCCATTCACTGCGCTCCGGCGGCCCAGGCATACGCGCCTGGATAGGCTCCGACCGAAAGATCGACGTCGTTCAACACCAGACCAGCGATGCGCTCGCGGTCCACTCCCTCGAGCGCATGCTCGAGCGCGGGACGGGAGGTCACGCCCGCGCGCACGACAATCAGCACGCCGTCGGCGAGTCGTGCGAGGACATGCGTGTCGGCCAGGGTCACGGGAGGGGAGTCAATGACAATGCGATCGAACCGCGCCCGCAGCGTCTCGATCAGGCGCGTCATCATGCTCGAGCCGAGAAGCTCGGTCGATCGGTTGGTCGTTTGTCCGGCTGTCAGAACGAAAAGATTCTGATCGGTGAGCTGCACCAGGGCGTCGTCGAGTGATGCCCCGCCGATCAGCACGTCGACGAGGCCATGGTCGGTGCTGAGGCCGCAGAGACCGGCCAGCGTCGGCCGCCGCATGTCGGCCTCAACCAACACGACACGGTGATTGAACTCCTGCGCCATCGTCAGCGCGAGATTGGCGCTCGTAATCGTCTTGCCGTCGCCGGCTCCCGGGCTCGTAACCAGCATGAGCTGCGCCCGACGGCCCCGGTCACGACCTTCGAGTCGAGTCCGGAGCAAACGGTACTGCTCTGCCGCAGCCGACGTCGGATGTGTGGCAGCCACAAATAGGGGACTAAGCGCACTCGTCACTTCTGAAGGCGGTGCTGCAATCGCCGCCTCGGATCGCCAGGCTGGCTCGTTGGCGGGGGAGAACCGCTGGGAAGGCGCGTCCTCGTGCGGTGCGACCGGCCGATCGGCGTTTTCCCGTCCCGTCCACGCCAGCAAACCCTCTCGTTCCGCCTTCGCGACCGCTCGATGTAGTCGACTCATCTCAATTCCTCACTCAAAACCACCGCCGTCATTCGATTGCCATCCCACTCACGCCGCATCGTGGATACGAGGGATCTCCGCGAGCACTGGAACCTCGAACTCGTCCTGCAGCTTGCGAGCGTCACGAATCGATCGATCGAGGAATTCCCGACCGAAAGCGCTCACCCCGCCGAGGGCGAAGCCGAGTGCGAGTGCCATCAGGAGAAGCCGCGGCCGATTGGGGCTCTCGGGGCTGCGCGGCAAATAGGCACCATTCAGCACGCTGAAGCGCTCGTTCCCGCGAGTTCGCGCCACCTGTTCCTGAATCATTGCGGCGGCGCGTTTGTCGGAGAGTTGCTTCAGGTTCTCTTTCGCGAACTCGTACTCGCGCGTCAGAGAGGCCATTTCCTGCTCGACCATCGGAGCGGCTTCGACGCGCTGTTGATATCGGGCGATGTCGCTGGTCAATTGCGCTTCGCTTCGCTGCAGCGCCTTAATCCGAAGCTGAGTTTGATTGCGTTCGGCAACGACTTGTTGGTACCCGGGATCCCCGCTCAGCGTCTCCTGCCTTGCACTCTCCGGCTGCGAGCGAACCGCCGCGGCGTCGGCGCGCGCCGACTTCAGCTCCTCTTCGAGCGCCTGTACTTCCGGGTGTTTGTCCGTGTATTTCGATCGCGCGACATCCAGTTCACGCTGAATCGCGACCACGCGCTGCTGCGGAGACGCGACCGGGCCGCCTGTGGTCAGTGGCGCCGATGCAGCCCCTTCCTTGTATTGCTGGATTTGGCGATCCAGCAGCGTCAGCCGATCCTGTTCGGACCGCAGGTTATTGCTCGTCGACTCGAGTTGCGCGCGAACTCCGGACAGCGTCTGAAGGTTCGCCAGCATTTGTTCCGGCAGCTTGCCCATGTGCTGCTCTTTGGCCGTACGGAGCCGCTTCTCGAGATCGGCAATGTGATCCTGTGCGGCCCGCTGCTGCGCGCTCAAGAACTCGGTCGTTCCCTCGGCCTGCGCTTCGCGGCTGCGCGAGTTTTCCTCGACGAACACGCGCGCCAGCTTGTCGGCCACGCGTTGCGCGCGTTCAGCCCTGCTATCGAGATAGACGACGTCGAAGACATCGAGCGGCGGCTCGTTTTCGGTTCGCGCAATCGGAGGCGGAACCTCGACATGGATGCGAGCCATGAGCCCCTGCACGACCTGGTCGAGCGATTGATCGGTGACGAGCCGTTCTTCGCGAGCGACGCGCTCCAGCACCTCGGGGCTGCGCAGCTGCTGCGACAAGGCGCGCAACCGCTCGTTTCGATCGAGACCGGCACGCGTTGATACCAGATCGGGAGAGACAGCGGGTGCCTCAATCCCGATGCGCGCGCTCGATCGATAGGTGGCGGGCAAGATAAACGCGAGCGCAACTCCGCCAATCACGCACAGCGCGAACGGAATCGCGAACCAGTATCGGCGTCGCGACAAGATGGCCAGGTACTCGACCGGGTGGACGGTTCGTTCAGTCATTTCACGACACCTCTGCAGCTGTGTTGCAAGAGCGGTTCCGATGGGTCAGCCATATTCGTGATCGTCCTACGGCACGATGATCACGTCGCCGGATTCGACGCACATCGGTTTACCTTCGGACCTGATCGCGTCCTTGTAATTGAAGGGAATCCGCTTGACGCCTGTCGGGGTCGCGCGCTGGATGATGATGTTCTTCGTATTGGCGAAGTCCTTGAAGCCGCCTGCCAGTGCCAGTGCTTCTATCACCGTCGTCTGTCCCTTGATCGGATGCGTGCCAGGGGAGTTGACTTCGCCGATCACCGAGATGGTCTGTGGCATCGCCTCCACCACGATCACCGTGACCGACGGACTGGTGATGTATTCCTTCAACGACGTTGTCAACGTGTCGCGCAGCGCAGCTGGCGTTTTGCCGGCAGCCACCACGTCACCGATGAGCGGCAGCGTGATCTTGCCGTCGGGACG
>JBPYFA010000388.1:0-5799 GCA_051986585.1 Vicinamibacterales bacterium
TGAAACGGTGCTGAGGAATGATGAAAAACTGTGAGGTTGCCTACTTAGTCTTAACCGAGGGGCTTCGCCCCTCGGACTCCCCACTCGCTCTCTCGCTCGCTGCGAAGGCGGGCCGTTCGCGAGGCTCACTCGCTGCGCTCGTTCGCGCCCTGGGTGTCGGCGCCGGGCGGATTTGTGAGATAACTTCTAGGCTAGCACCAACAGCGGACGCCAGCGGGCGACTGGTCGCCCGTGATCTGTGGATCCTACGTTCCCGATTTCGTGATCGGCGTGACGACCAGCTTGCGAAGATTGACGTGCGAGTGATCGCCCTGGATCATGATCGGACCGGGCGCCAGCTCGTCGTTGTCGAGGGCGCCGCCCGTGAATGCGGGAAGCACGGCGTTGTCGTGGACGCGCTTGCCGTTCAGCGTCGCCGTGATGTGATTGCCGACGACGACGACGTTCAGAATCTGCCATTCTCCTGGAGGATTACCGGCATAGACGTCGGCGCGCTTCCACCCATAGATGTCCATCAGCAGGCCGGGGTAGGTCGAGGCCGCTCTCCGGGCGTCGTAGTCGGTCGCGAGCTGCAGCTGCAGTTCGTAGCGTCCGCGAATGTAGAAGCCGCTGTTCTCGCTCGTGCTGGCCAACATGATCTCGGCGTCGGCTTTGAAGTCCTTGAACTTGTCCTTCGTGTAGATGTTGCACGTGGGCCGCTCGCCTCGTGCGGGGACTTCGTTCTTCAGCACGCCGTCGGCAATGGTCCAGCGATCCTCGCACGGACTCTGCCACGTCTCAGGCGTCAGTCCCGACCACGTCTCTTTGCCGACGCCGGGTCCGACGATCACGACCGGCTTGCCGTAGGTATGGTTCCCGTTCGCGTTCGATGGCGGCCAGACTGGCTGACGCACGCCAACCCAGTTAATTGTTCGCGGCGCCGGAGCAGCTCTCTGCGGCGCGGGTGGAGCGGCCGGTGTGGTTGCCGGGGCCGCCGCACCGGCCCCTTCGCCGGCTCGGCCTCCCCGGGCGCTCGGGCACGGATCGCCCGGCGTCTCGTGATGCCCGACCAGTTTGCCGTTCTCGATCTTCGCGTGATACACAGGGCCGCAGGCCGGCTTCGGCAGCGTATCGCCAGGCCCGAACTGCCACGTCAGCTCGCCGTTCTCGACTTTGATCATCGGGATCGGTTGGGCATGCGCGACACGGTCGAGGAACATGCCCTCGAGGTGGTCGCCGACCTGCTTCACTTCGAGAAAGTAGATGAGGTGGTTGTCGGATCCGGTGCCGGTGAGATTCCATCGTCCGACGAACGGGTTCTGCTGGGCCGCAGTGACGACATAAGCCGCGGCCAACGCGGTGACGACGACGGCGAGCTTCGCGCGCATGAGAGCATCTCCCTCTTGCCGGGCCCGAGCATCCGCTCAGCCGGCCCAGCGCGCGCAGATTATCGCGGCTGACGCGCGAGATCAAACGAATCCCTCATCGCTAATCCCTGATCCCGAATCGTTAATCCTTGAATCCCTTATCCTGAATCGCTGATCCTGAATCGCTCATCCCGAGTCCCTCATCCTTGAGTCTCTGGCTTTGCCCGCGCAGACTTTCTGTCGATACGGCGCGCGAGGCTCTGATTAGGGATTCAAGGATCAGGGATTCAAGGATCAGCGATTCGGGATCAGGGATCAGCGATAAGGGATTGATTTACCGGTACGGGGATTCGAACCCCGGTTTGATGGCTGAGAACCACCCGTCCTGACCCCTAGACGATACCGGCACACGTCGCGAAGGAACCTTTAATGTTAGCAGCCGCGATAAAGCAGGGTCAAGCGGCCAAAATGTTCTCTCACAGCACCTTACTACCTGAACGATGGACGATTTTCTGAAACAATAAGGGCCGATGAAATATCTCCTCGGACTCATTCTCATCCTGGCGCTCGCGGCCGGCGGCGCTTATGTCGTGGCAGGACGTGCGGGCGGTCCTTCAATCCAGATCGAAAAGCCTGAAAAGTTCGTCGGCGCGAGCACACCGGTCGAGGTGGTCGTCGGCGCGCCGGGCGCCAATCTGAAATCGGTCAAGGTCGTCTTCGATCAGAACGGCAAGCAGACGACGCTCTACGAGATGGCGAACGGCCAGCCGACTGGTGAGGGGGTCAAGCTTGACGGTGCCGACAAGCTGCGCATCAGTCGGAACGTCGGCAAACAGGAAGTGCCCGATTTGAAGAGTGGGCCTGCGAAGATCACGGTCACGGCGTCGCGTGCGGTGCTGCACGGGATACGGACGCTGCAGTCGAGCATGAGTCATGATGTGACGGTTCGGCTCGAACGTCCCCAAGTCGCAATTGTCTCGTCGAAGCACTACATCAATCTCGGCGGATCGGAGATGGTCGTCTATCGAGCGACGCCGGCTGACGTCGTCTCCGGCGTGCTGGTGGGTGACATCGAGTATCCGGGGTATCCGGCGTCGGGCGCATCGACGATCGAAGGGGTGAAGTTCGACGATCCGGCTCTCCGCATCGCGTTCTTCGCGCTGCGGTTCGATCAGGATCTGAAAACGCCGATCCGTTTGTTTGCTCGCGACGAAGCCGGCAACACGGCGCGCGCCGACTTCGACTATACGACGTTTCCGAAGCCGTTCAAGAAGAGCAAGATTCCTCTCGACGACAAGTTCCTCGATCGGGTCGTCCCTGCCATCCTCGCCGGGACGACTGAGATCAAGCCGGACGGCGACAACCTTGCCAAGTTCCTGAAGATCAACGGTGAACTGCGGCGGAAGAACGCGGCCAAAATTGCGTCGTTTGCGAAGGAGAGCGCCCCGGAAATCCTGTGGCGCGGCGTCGTCTTTCATCCGTTTGGCAATAACGCCGTCGAGTCCGCATTTGCCGATCAGCGCACCTATATCTACAACGGCAAGGAAGTCGATCAGCAGGTGCACCTCGGCTTCGACCTGGCGTCGTTCACCAACGTGAAGATTGTGGCGGCGAATCGCGGCAAAGTCGTGTTTGCCGACGAGCTCGGCATCTACGGAAACTGCGTGATCATCGATCACGGCATGGGCGTTCAGTCCTTGTATGGGCACCTGTCATCGATCGGCGTGAAGGCCGGCCAGATGGTCGAGAAGGAGCAGGAGATCGGACGGAGCGGGATGACCGGTCTCGCCGGCGGCGATCACCTGCACTTCACGATGCTGGTGAACGGCAACATGGTGAACCCGGTCGAGTGGTGGGATCAGCACTGGATTCAGGACCGAATCCTCAGAAAGCTGAAACCGTAAAGGTGGCTGGCACCTTTCTTCTGAGATAATTGTATAAAGTTACGTCAATGAACAAGTTGCGGGGATTTCTCGCTGTCGCTATACTGGCCGCCCTGACGGCGTGCAGCGGACAGAAGGAGGCCGCTCCGGCCGCGCCGCCGGCCAACGCGAAACGAGTCGACCACTCCAAGGCAGGTAACCTCACGGGACGAGTCGCCATCGAGGGAACCGTGCCGGCGAATCCGCCGATTCAGCTGGACGCCGATCCGTACTGCGCCAAGCAGCACCCGAACGGCGCCGTGTTCGAGAATTACGTCGTCAACGGCGGCGGCCTGGAGAACGTGTTCGTTTACGTGAAAGATGGATTGACCGGCTACGCATTCGAGGCGCCGACCGAGCCAGTGAAACTGGATCAGCGCGGATGCGTTTACGTTCCACACGTGCTCGGTCTCAGGGTGGGTCAGAAGCTGGCGATCACGAACAGCGACGACACGCTCCACAACCTTCACGCGATGGGAACGGCCAACGGCGAGTGGAACAAGGGGCAGGCCTTGAAGAACATGGTGGACAACAGGACTTTCAGCAAACCTGAAGTGATGGTGTCCTTCAAGTGCGACGTGCACAACTGGATGCGGGCCTACATCGGTGTGCTCGATCATCCCTATTTCGCCGTCACCCACGACGGGGGAAAGTTCGAGCTCAAGGATCTTCCGGCCGGCACCTACACGGTCGAAGCGTGGCACGAGAAGCTTGGCACGCAGACCCAGACGGTCACGTTGGCCGACAACGAATCCAAGGAGCTGACGTTCACGTTCAAGGCGTCGGCTGCCGCGTCGAACTGATCATGATCTGGTTGAATCGCTACGCGAAGCTCGTGGCCGCCTCGACGGCGCTGCTGATCGCCGCAGGCGGCATGGTCACGAGCACCGGCTCCGGCCTGTCGGTGCCCGACTGGCCGAACACCTACGGCTGGTTCATGTTCTCCTTCCCCATGAGCAAATGGGTCGGCGGCATTCGCTACGAGCACACGCACCGGCTGATCGCGAGCACCGTCGGCTTCATGACGATCATCCTGGCTGTCTGGACATGGCGAGTAGAGCCGCGTGCCTGGGTTCGCCGGCTTGGATTCGCGGCGCTCGGCGCGGTCATTCTTCAGGGCCTTCTCGGCGGATTGACCGTGCTGCTTCTGCTGCCTCCGGCGGTGTCGATCGGGCACGCCGGGCTGGCGCAACTCTTCTTCTGCATTACGGTCACGCTCGCGGTCGTGACGTCGCCGTCCTGGAAGGCGATCGCAACGCCGGCCAACGATGTGATGCTGCGGCGGCTGACGCTCACCACGACGGTTCTGATCTACTGCCAGATTCTGGTCGGAGCGACGATGAGACACGTCGGCGCGGGATTGGCGATCCCGACATTCCCGCTCGCCTTTGGCCATGTCGTCCCACCGGTGTGGTCCTCCGCGATTGCCGTTCATTACGCGCATCGGCTCGGCGCGCTGATCGTTCTCTGCGCCGTGTTCGCAACGGCTGGCCACATCTGGTACTGGCACCCGCAACGCCGTGAGTTCACGCGACCGGCGATGCTGCTGGTATTCTTCGTCTGCGTGCAGGCGACGCTCGGCGCCTTCGTCGTGATGTCGGCGCTCCAGCCGATCATCAACACCGCGCACGTCGTCAATGGCGCGCTGGTGCTGGGCACTTCCCTCGTCCTGACCCTTTGCGTGTATCGATACCCGATCCAGGAGCCGGCGCTTGGAGGCGACCCGGCGGCGGCGCGGGCCAAGCGTCCCGTTCTGGAAAAGAGTCTGCGCGAGGTGCGCGGATGAAGAGCGACGCGCTGACGCTGACCGCGGCTCGCAGTCGCACGAGCGACTTCGTCGCGCTGGCAAAGCCGCGGCTGAACATGCTGGTCGTGGCCTCGGCGCTGGCCGGGTACGTGATGGCGGGAGGCGATCTGTCGAACGCGCTGGCGGTTGTGTGCACCGTCGTCGGGACCGGATTGATCGCCGGCGGCGCGTCGGCATTCAACCAGGTCATCGAGCGCGTGCCCGACAGCCTGATGCGGCGCACGCGGCTTCGTCCTCTTCCGGACGGACGACTGCAACCGCGCGAGTCCCTGATCTTTGCGGCCGCGCTGGCGCTTACCGGCCTGACGCTGCTTGCTGCCGTCGTCAATCCATTGAGTGCCGTGGTCGCGCTCGCGACGCTGCTGATCTACGGCTTGATCTACACGCCGCTGAAACGCCGGACATCGTTCTCGACGGTCATCGGCGCGATTCCGGGAGCATTGCCGCCGGTGATCGGTTGGGCCGCCGCGCGCGACGGGCTGTCGCAGGGGGCGTGGGTGCTGTTCGCGATCGTGTTCTTATGGCAGCTGCCGCATTTCCTCGCGATCGCCTGGATGTATCGCGAGGATTACGCGAGAGCCGGGTTCGCGATGCTGCCCGTGCTCGAACCGGACGGCCGAAGCACCTCACGCCAGGCGGTCTTTTATTGCGCCGCGCTTTTACCGGTGAGCCTCACGCCCACGCTGCTCGGACTCGCGAATACCGTTTACTTCGTCGCCGCGCT
>JBPYFA010000389.1:0-15015 GCA_051986585.1 Vicinamibacterales bacterium
GCGACTGGTGCGCTCCGAACAGGACCCGAATCTTCGCCGCACCATCAGCGATCGGCTGGTCGAAATCGCCCTCACGCCGGCGTCGACCGATGCCGATGCGGCGTTGGCGCTCGACGGCCTCGACGATCCCCGGCAGTTCTCCACGATCGCCAAGTCGTCTCCGCACGAGACGATTCGCGCTGCGGCGCTCGGCCGCGTCCACGACTCGAAGGCGCTCGGCAGCATCGCCCGTCATGCGCTCGATCCGCAGACGGCACTCGAGGCGGTCGCTCGCATCTCGGATCCGGCCGAACTCCTCAACGTCGCGCTGAAAACGGAGCACAAGGATGCCGGCGTCGCCGCGCTCGACCGATCGATCGACACGGCCGCACCTGACGCGCGCGACACGCTCGACTCGATCGTCAACCGAGCGAAAAGCAAAGCGGTCGTGAAGCGGGCGCGCTCGCTCATTCAGGCAATCGACGATGCGGAGGCGGCACGGAAGGCGGCGCTCGAGGCGTGGCAGCATCGCGTCGCCGGAATCGTGGCAAAAGTGGAAGCCCTTGCCGCAGCGCCGTTCATGGCGGACGCGGCCACACAGCTCACCGACGCTCAATCGGAATGGCGGGATATGTCTTCAAACCCTGTGTTCGAACTTGATCAGGAAACCACGGCGCGTTTCGGCGCCCTCGTCGAGTCGGCCGAAAGCGCGATCGCCGCACACGAACGCGAACAATCGGAGCGCCGCGCCATCGCCGAACGCGACACCGCGGCTCGCAGAGCACGTGAGGCCCTCTGTGAACGCCTCGAGGCGACACACGCCGAACACGCCCTCGATCAGATCGAAAAGGCGCGCGGCGAATGGGAAGGACTGCCCGGCCCATCGGCGGCGGAGGCGGAAGACGAGCGCATCCGCGAGCGCTTTGAAGAAGCGTGTCGGCGCGCCGCCGAGCGCCATCGAGATCACCAGACCCGCGAGGAAACCCACGCGCGGCTCGCTACGCTCTCGATGGACGCGGAGCGCCTGTCATCTGAACCTCAGTTCGACCAGGAACCATGGGACGCCGTACACCGCGAATGGAGCGAGCTGCACCCCAGGTCCGAAGCCCTCGACGCTGCCGTCCTCGAGAGATTCGCCGCAGCCGAGGCCCGTGTTCGCATGCGTGCGGAGGAGCGGCGCGCCAGCGCGGAACGCGCCCTGCGCCAGCAGACCCAGCGAATCGAGCAGTTGATTGAGCGCGCCACGATTCGATCCGGGGCCGAAGATCTCACGCTGCGCGAAGCGGACCGGCTGGCGCGCGAGCTGCGCGCCGCGCACGAGGCCCCGCCGGCAATTCCCGAACGAGAACAGCACGCGCTGCTCGAACGGGTGCACGCGGCTCAGGCGGTTGTCAGCCCGAAACTCCACGAACTGCGCGAGATGGACGAGTGGAAGCGTTTCGCGAACGCCGCCGTCCAGGAAGAGCTGATTGCGAAGACGGAAGCCTTGCGCACGAAGTACGGATTCGACACGCCGGAAGGGGTGAAGCCGGATGATGTCGAGAAGGCGGCGCGAGAGCTTCACGAAATTCAGGAGCGTTGGAAGCAGGCGGCGGAAGCGCCCCGAGCGCAGGCGCAGGCGCTGTGGCATCGCTATCGTCAGGCTGCGGATCCGATTCAAGCCAAGGCGAGAGAATACTTCGCGCAGCGAGGCGAGGAGCGCAAGGCAAACCTCGAGCGGAAGATCGCGCTGATTGCGCGGGCGGAGGCGCTGGCCCACTCGACCGACTGGATCAAGACGGCGGAGGAACTGAAGAAGCTGCAGGGCGAATGGCAGGCGATCGGCCCGGTGCCGCGGCAGGACACGCGCACGAGCTGGAAGCGATTCCGCGAAGCCTGCGACACCTTCTTCACACGCCGGAACGCCGATCTGTCCCAACGCAAGGAAATCTGGGCGGCCAACCAGGCCAAGAAGGAAGCACTCTGCGTTCGCGCCGAACAGCTGGCGACCTCGATGGAGTGGGAGCGCTCCGCCGCCGAGATTCGCCGGCTGCAGGCCGAATGGAAGACGATTGGTCCGGTGCGACGGACGAAGTCCGAAGCCTTGTGGCAGCGGTTCCGCGGCGCGTGCGACACGTTCTTCGACCGATACAAGCGGCGCGATCAGATCGAGCTCGAGGCCAGGCAGGCCGACCGCGAGGGGCTTGTGGCCGAGCTCGAAGCGCTGGCTCCGGCGGATCAAATCAAGGCCGAGGGCACAGCGCCGGACGCGACCGAAGCGCAGGCGTCACCGATACCCGCCTTGGAAGACACAGCCTTGCTGGAACGTGTGCGATCGCTTCGCAATCGATGGAACCAGTCGACGCCAGTCGTACGGCAGGGCGCCGATCCGCTGAGCGGCCGATTTATGGCGGCGCTTGAGCGGCTGCTGTCGGCCCAACCCGAGGCGTTCCGCGGTACCGAGCTCGACGTCGAGTCCAACCGGCAGAAGATGGTGAAACTCTGCGAGCGGGTCGAGGGCTTCCTGACCGACGTTGCCGCGACACCCGCCAACTCGTCTCAGGCACTGGCGGCGATGCTGCGTGAAGCCCTCGCGGCAAATACCATCGGCGGTCGCGCCGGCGAAGAAACGAAATGGCGCGCAATGGCGGAAGACGTCCGGGCCGCGCAGGCGTCATGGAATCGGCTCGGACCGGTTCCCGGCGAAGCCGGCCGGCAGCTCGCCGATCGTTTCCACCGCGCGTGCAGCCGCTTTTTCGACCAGTTTCGGCGCCATATGCCGCAACAAGACGCCGCGCCGCGGCGGGCCAAAGCCGTAGGGGCTCGGTAGCGCCTAACCCTTGAACACAACCTTGCCGCCCACGATCGTATAGGTGACGTGGGCGGTCGGGATTTCATCCTCCGGAATGGTCGTGATGTCTTTCGACAGCACGGTCACGTCCGCCAGTTTGCCGGCCTTCAGCGATCCTTTCGATGATTCCTCAAATGCGGCGAACGCCGCATTCAAGGTGTACGACTTCAGCGCCTCCATTCGGCTCATGCGCTGATCCGGGAAAAATACCTGCCCGGTCTTGGTTTTCCGGGTGACGGTCGCGTAGTAGTTGGGAATGGGATCGACGTCCTCGACCGGTGCGTCGGTTCCATTGCTCACGACCGCCCCGCTCTTCATCAGCTTCTGCCAGACGTACGCACCCTCCTCGGCGCGCCTGGGACCCAGACGCTCGAGGACATAGGGTGCGTCCGACGTGCAGTGAATGCCCTGCATCGAAGCAATCACTCCGAGCTGACCGAATCGCGGGATGTCCTGCGGCGAGAGGTGCTGGGCATGTTCGATGCGCCATCGCAGATCGTGCTTCGATGGGTTCGCCTTGAACGCCTGTTCGAAGATATTCAAGGTTTCGCGATTGGCGCGATCGCCGATCGCATGCACGCAGAGTTGGTAGTCGTTCGCGATGGCGAGCCGCGCCGTCTCGGTAATGTCCGCCACGGTCGCCGTGTTCAGCCCGACGCTGTCCGGCTTGTCCGAGTACGGCTCGAGCAGCCACGCGCCTCGGGATCCGAGTGCACCGTCAATCTGACGTTTGATCGCGCGAACGGTCAGGTGGCCGTTCGCGTAGTCGATCGTCCGGTACTTGGCGAGCAGGGGAGCCTCGCGCGTGTTTCCTTCACGGACCATGACCCAGAGACGGACGCCGATTCGTCCCTGGTCGATCAGCTGTTTCATGAGGTCGATGGTCGCGAACGACGAGCCGGCATCCTGGAACGAGGTGATGCCTTTTATCAGTACCTCCTGAGACGCGAGCTCGAGCGCCTTTCGCGCGCGCTCCGGATCGCCCACATTGGTGTGCACCAGGCCAGACGCCGTCTCGCGCAGCAGCCCGGTCGGATTCCCCGCCGAGTCCTTGAGGATTTCACCGCCCGGCGGGTTGGGGGTCGCTCGGTTGATGTCCGATATCTCCATCGCCTTGGCGTTGACAAAGCTCGCATGTCCGCTGGCGTGCGTCAGCAGGACAGGGTTGTTCGGCGCGACCGCATCGAGCGATGCGTGCGTCGGAAACCCTTCGACGTTTGGCTCGGGCCGGCGGGTCCACTTTTCCTGATGCCAGCCGCGGCCGATGATCCACTCTCCGGGCTTGGCGGTCTTGGCCGCCTCGGCGACCATTGAGACGATCTGATCCCAGCTCGTCGCCGGCATCAGTTTCAGATTGAGCTCGGCTTCGCCGACGCCAGTGAAGTGGCCATGCCCCTCGATGAAACCCGGGATCGCCAGCTGGCCCTTGAGATCGATCACCTCGGTCGATGGGCCGATGTATCGCCTGATGTCGGCGGCGCTGCCAAGCGCGGCGATGCGGTCGCCGCGTACTGCGATCGCCTGGGCCTCGGGTGTGGCCTCCTCGACGGTCAGGATCTTTCCGTTGGTCAAGACGAGTGTGGCCGGCTCCGGCTGCGGCGGCGCGGGGACGATGCCCGCCGACGGCACCATCACCGCAACCACGAATCCGATCGTCGTCAGGGTTTTGCCAATCATGGTGCTACTCCTCAGCCGGAAACAGCCGGTCGAAATTCCCGCCGAGAATCCGGGCACGGTCGTCGGCCGATACTCCGAGCGACTGAAGCGCCGCCGCTTGGCGATCGAAGACCGGCTGCTGCCAGCCGCGCGGGAAAAACGACGAATCGGTCCCGAACAGAATCCGGCTCGGACCCGCAATCGACAAGGCCTGACGGAACACGTCTTCGAGGGTGAGCCCCGAAAAATACCGCATCCAGCTATTGGAGCTCGACGAGTCCAGGTGAATGTTGGCGCATTGCTCGGCGGCCATCAACGCCTCGCGCAGCATGCCGGCACCGAAATGCGGGATGATGACCGACACTTCGGGAAAGCGTGACGCCACAGCCGCGAGCGCGAGCGGATCGCCCAGCCGCAGATCGAATGGCGACGGAAGCCCCAACTTCTTGCGCACGCCAACCGTAAGCACGCCGCAGTGCGCAAACACCACGGCACCGTGCGCACGCGCGACCGCGAACACTTCCTTCACCCGCTCATCGTCCAGGTGGTAGCCATGCATCGCCGGAAACAAACAGACGGCGCGCAGCGTCCGATCCTCGAGCGCTCGGCCGAGCCGGACTTCGACGTTGCCCATCGCCGGATTGAACATGAAGAAGCCGACAAATCGCGACCGATGCCGTGAGACGGCTGCGGCGACAGACTCCTCGTCGCCGGGAATGCTGGCAATCAGCGCGGCGCGTGCCACGTTGCACCGATCGAGTTCAGCCGCCCAGCGATCGGCAAGATCATCGGCCGTGCCGGGATCGTCCCACCCCAGACGATGTGATACTTCACTCGAGCGGTTGGCTTCGGGCAAACCCGGTTGGCCTGCCGTCAGCAGTTCGAGGAATCGGCTGGAAAAGAAATGACAATGAACGTCGCAGGTATGCATCGTGAAGAGCCCATCATAGTCGGCCTGGTCTCGGACACGCACGGCCTTGTTCGGGACGGGCTCTTTGCCGCGCTCGCCGGCGCGTCACAGATTCTTCATGCCGGAGATGTCGGCGGACGTGACGTCCTCAGGGCGCTGGAGACCATCGCGCCGGTGTTGGCCGTCTACGGGAACGTCGATCCCCTCGATGGCCTGCTGCCGCAGGAGGTCGCGATCGATGCCGGAGGCCTCTCAATTCATGTCAGCCATGGACACGAGCTGGGCAGCCCGACGCCAGCCAGGCTGCTGGCCCGCTACTCGGCGGACGTCCTCGTGTTCGGCCACACCCATCGCGCGCTCGTCGAGCGGGAGGGCAAGCGGCTGGTCATCAACCCCGGCGCCGCGGGTCCGCGCCGGTTCGCGTTGAAACCTTCCGTCGGCATTTTGCGGATCGCCAATGGACAGGCTGAGGTGAAAATCGTGGAACTGACGGGGTAATTTCTGATCTTCAATTGCTGATTGCTTTGTCAATCAACAATCGGCAATCAACAATCGGCAATCGGCAATCGGCACATTCAGCATTCAACATTCAACCTTCATCATTTACCCAGCGAACTTATATCCCATCCCATGCACCGTGAGGATGTACTGCGGATGCCGTGGGTTGGGTTCGATCTTCTGACGCAGCCAGGCGACGTGGACGTCGACGGTGCGCGTCGACGGCATCGAGTTGTAGCCCCACACTTCGTTGAGCAGCTCTTCGCGCGTGAGCGTTGCGCCGCGATGCTCGATGAAATACTTCAGCAGCTGGAATTCCCGTGCTGAAAGTTCCAGCTCTGCGCCGCTCCTCGTCACCTCGGCACGACGGAAGTCGATGCGCACGTCGTCGAACTGATATCCCTCCGAAGGATGCGCAACGACTGGCGTCCGGCGGAGTTTTGCTTCGATTCTTGCCAGCAGTTCGACCATCTCGAACGGCTTGGTGACATAGTCGTCCGCGCCAAGCTTCAGGCCGACGACTTTGTCGACGACTTGCCCTTTCGCCGTCAGCATGATCACCGGCACGTCGGCTCCGCGTTTACGCAGTTCGCGGAGCACGTCGAACCCATTCACCCGTGGCAGCATGACATCGAGCAGCACGAGGTCGAACGGCTCGCGTGCGGCGCGCTCGAGGCCGCTCTCGCCGTCGCTGGTGGTTTCGATCGCATAGCCTTCGCGAGTGAGGCGATCGCGCAGCGTGAGCACCAGCCCGGGCTCATCCTCGATCAGCAGCAGTCGCTTCACGCGTGCGATCCGTGGCCTTGCGGTTCGGAGATGGCGGCGCGGGCGATCGGTTCTTCGCTCGCGGCCGGCAGGCTGACCGTAAACTCGCTGCCCTTTGCCGGTTCGCTGCTGACGGTGATCCGTCCGCCATGCGCTTGCACGATCCGGCGAACGAGGCTGAGACCGAGGCCGGCCCCGTGAATCCGGGCGGCAATCACGTCGGGAGTGCGGTAGAACGGCTCGAAAATTCGCGACTGCTCCGCAGCCGCGATTCCACGCCCGCGATCGGCGATCGTGACCTGCACATCGCGGCCGGTCTGACGCGCACGGATACCAATCCAGCCGCCGCTCTCGCCGTATTTGATTGCGTTGCCGATCAGATTTTCAAACACGCGTCGGAGCGCGGCTTCGTCGCCAAGTACAGGCGGCAGGCGATCGGCGATCGCAAACTCGATCTGGATGCCGGCCGCGTGTGTCAACGACTCTGAGGAGTCGACGATGGCGTGCAGCATGGACGGCAGCGCAACCGGACGCAGAACGAACGCGCGCTGCCCCGATTCGATCCCGGCGAACTCGAGGATCTGTTCGACCATCTCGGTCAGGCGGCGCCCCTCATTGCGCACGAGATCGCCGTACTTTCGGATCTGCTCGTCGTCTTTGACGACGCCGTCGGCGAGATTCTCGGCCGCCGATCGAATCACCGCGAGTGGCGTACGTAATTCGTGCGAGACAGTGGCAACAAACTCCATCTGCTGATGGGCAAGTTGCTGGGCGCGTCGCGTCGAGAGCACCAGCAGCGCCACACTGGCGCCGAGCACTGAAAGGATGCTCGAGCTGATCAACAGGTTGCGACGCCGGGCCGCATTAACGGCCGCCTCGAGTGAGCCCGACGGGTGCTTGACCAGGAGCGTCCAGTGAGTGGCGCCGCCGCCGGCCGTCAGCCGAGCCGCTGCCGCGGCGGTCGTCGCCGCCAGCGAGTTCAAGGCTCCATTCTGCTGCACGTAGATCGACACCGGATTGCCGTCGCGCATCGCCAGCGCACGGCCGCTGTCCGGAGGCAGCACGAGATGCTCGCTGATAGTCGTCGACGTCCCCCTTCCTTGAAGCGGGCCTGCCGTAAAGGTGGACGTGAATCGCCGAACTTCCGAGACGATCCCGCCGAAATCCTGCATGCGTACCTGAAAAAATTCGATCGAGGCGTCGACAGGTGCATCGGACCGAACGGCGAAATCCGGTGTCGAGTGATAGACGACGTTCCGATCGGCCGAGTCGACAACGGCGAGCTGATAATCGAATCCATCCCCAGTCTTGCGAAAGTGCTGCTCCGCGAGGGACGGCAACATCTCCTGAGTGATGTAGCTGCGATCGAGGAGGACGATGACGTACGACAGGCCTGGAGCCATTCGTACTTCCGTTCGTCGCGCTTCGTGATTCAAAAGAACGAGCGGCATTGGAACGACGAGTGCCGGGACGCTGTCCCAGACAGGCGGCGGGATTGTCCGCAGCACAAAACCTGAGGAATCGGAAGCTGGGGGTGGCGAGCCAGAAAATTGCCGCCGAATCGGTGCCAATGCGGCAAGCCACTCGGCAGGTTCGAGAGCGCGTGTGGTGGGATTGAGCCGTCGCAACTCAGTGTCATCACCGGGGACGACACTGTAGATATCCTTGATCATCCGCGGGTATCGCGCCGTCGCCTGCCAGCGATCGTAACGAACGGCCATTCGCGATTCGAGGCTGCCGCCTGACTGCGGGTCGACCTGGAACAACAAATACGCCCGCGTCAGTTCCCCATCGAAGTCGTGCTCGAACCCGGACGCACGGCTGTTCAGCGTGGCGCGCATCTGCTCGCGCTCGGCATCGCTGATTCGGCCAAGCCATTTGTACTGAAGCGTCGCCAGGAGCGCGATCAGTCCGAGCAGCGCCAGAGCGACCGCGAACATCGGCAGCCGAATTCGACCCCGCATGTGGCGAGTCTAGCACGCTGATTTGCTCGATATAGCGGCGTCTCCCGCAGGTTTTACGTCCTTAACAATCTCTTTGCCCAGCCTTAACCATCGCGGCGGGCCAAGTCGCGATCATCGTTCGTCCTATCAATCGTTCGCTGACACGAGAGCGCGGGCTCTCAAGTCGAGAGGAACTTCTGACATGTCGATCTCAATTCATGCGGCGCGCGCAATCGTCGTTGCCACAATCGTCGCCGCCGTACCTGCACCCAGCGCTGGACAGGATCCCAAGGCCACCGAAGTACTCGCCGCTGCGCGCAAGGAAATCGGCGGCAAGAAACTCGAGACGCTGCATTCCCTCAGCGTTCAGGCGGCAGCGCAGCGAAACGTCGGCAACTTTCAGCTGACCTCCGACCTGGAACTGCTGGTCGACCTTCCTGACAAGTACGTGCGATCGGAAACATCGAACAGCGCGATGGTCAACATGGCGAGCACGATGGGGTTCAATGGCAATCGGCCGGTGAAGGGACCCGCACAGCCCGGCATGCCTGGTGGCGGCGGAATGATCATCCGGATGGGCGGACCAGGGATGGCACTGCCGGGTGGCGAGAGGCTGACGCCCGTCGAGCAGGAGCAACTCGACACTCAGATGGTGCGCTCCGCGCGGCAGGAAATCAGCCGATTGATGCTCGGCTGGTTTGCGACAACGCACCCGTCCGTCGCCGTCGACTACACGTACGGAGGCGAAGCGGAGTCTCCGGACGGCAAGGCGTTCATCGTTGACGCCAGAAACGCGGATGGATTCGCCGCTCGTCTATTCATCGACGAGAAGACGCATCTTCCCTTGATGGTGACCTACAAGGGACCACAGCCACGAATCGTCACGGCCGGCGGCCCGCCGCCAGGTTCTAGCGCCGCCACGGCCGCTGCGCCTACGCGTCCGGCCAGTCAGGAAGAACAGAAGCGGCTCACCGAGGAGACCAAGGGCCGGATCGAGCAGATGCAGAACGAAGCGCCGGTGTTGGTCGAGTACACGCTCTTCTTCGACGACTGGCGAGAGGAAGACGGTATCAAGTTTCCGCACGCAATTCGCCGTTCACTCGCAGGGACGACTACCGAGGAATGGTCCGTCAACAAAGTGAAGGTGAACCCGAAGATCGATCCCAAGAAATTCGAGAGCGAGTACTGAAGGGAGCGGTGGTCCGGTGAAGCCAGCGTACTTGTTTCACGCGTGCGTCGTCGCGCTCGCCGTCCTGAGTAGCGATCTTCTCGCGATGGAGCCACAGCGTTCCCCCGCGGGCTCGCTGCGCATCGTCGTCCACGATCCAAGCGGCGCGGTCATTCCGGGCGCCGTCGTTCAGGTGACCAATGCGGATTCCAGCGGCGCTCCGGTTGCGGAGGTCGAATCGGATGGTCAGGGGATTGCGTCGACGGCCCTGGAACCGGGGCGTTATTCGATCGCAGTGAGCTTTCCGGGGTTTGAGACCAAGACGCTGGCCGACGTTCGCGTGAAGAGCGGGGAGACCCGGCGTGATGTCACCTTGCCGATTCAGAAGCTCGATCAGTCCGTCTCGGTTGGCCGCGATTCCGCCACGGCGGCCTCTGATTCGAATGGTGATCGCTTCAACACGGTTCTGTCGAAACAGCAAATCGATGCGCTGCCAGACGACCCGGATGAAATGGAAAGCGTGCTCAAGGAGATGGCCGGACCAGGTGCGACGATTCGGGTCGACGGGTTTCGGGGCGGCCGGCTGCCGCCAAAGTCGCAAATCCGATCGATCCGCTTTTCGCGCGATCTGATGGCGGCCGAGAATCATGGCGGCGGCCTGGTGTTCATCGACATCGCAACGCAGCCGGGTCTCGGCCCGTTGCGTGGCGGGCTGGATTTCACGTTTCGCGACGATGCGCTCAACGCGCGCAACGCGTTCGCCACAGAGAAGGGACCGGAGCAGACCCAGCAATACGGGTTCAATCTCAGCGGCACCCTGCTGAAGGAACGAACCTCGTTCTCGCTGTCGGCTGGCGGCGCGTCGCTCTTTGACTCGGCGAGCGTATACGCGGCCACGCCAGATGGCGCCTACAACACGAACATCCGGCGGCCATCGGATCGGCTCAATCTGACCGCACGCATCGATCACGCGCTGAGCAAGGCGCATACGCTTCGTGTGTCGTTCCAAGGGAACCAGAACGATCAAGAGAATCTCGGCGTCGGTGGCTTCAACCTGCCTGAGCGTGGATATGCGCGAACGTCTGACGATCGTCTTCTGCGAGTCGCCGAGAGCGGATCGCTGAGTCGAAACGTGTTCGCGGAGTCGCGCGTTCAACTGCACTGGCTATCGTCAGACTCAACATCATCAACCGAGTTCCCCACGGTGGAGGTCCTCGATGCGTTTACCGCAGGGGGCGCACAGCAGGCAGGCGGGCGGCGCAGCACCGAGATCGAATGGGCGACCAATATTGATTGGGCGAAGGGAAGGCATGCGGTCCGCGCCGGCGCGCTGCTCGAAGGCGGATCGTATCGAAGCGATACCCGGACAAACTACCTGGGAACGTTCACCTTCGAGAGCCTCGCAGAGTACGAGGCGGGGCAGCCGTCAACCTACACTCGCCGGTCCGGCGATCCGCTCGTCCGCTTCACCCAATGGCAAGGGGGGATCTTCGTGCAGGACGATTGGCGCGCGCGCAAAAATCTGACGCTCAGCGGGGGAGTCAGACAGGAGCTCCAGACCCACCTCGGCGACTGGTGGAACATTGGACCGCGATTTGGAATGACATGGTCCCCGTTCAAGAATGGGAAGACGACCATTCGCGCCGGTGCTGGCATCTTCTACGACTGGCTCGATTCGGATACGTACGAGCAAACGCTCCGCGTCGATGGCGAGCGCCAGCTGGATCGCGTTGTTCGCAATCCGGGCTACCCGGATCCCTTGAACGGTGGCGACGATCAGCAGGTGCTGCCCGCGAGTAAGTACTCGCTTGCCAACGGACTGGTGATGCCGAAGCGCACCATCGTTACCGGAGGGATCAGTCAGCAGTTGACGCCGTTGCTCAACGCCAATGTCAGCATCAATCACAGCGTCGGCACCGATCGGTTCCGTGGCCGTAACGTCAACGCGCCGCTTGCCGACGGCGGCCGGCCGAACCCGCTGCTAGGGAACGTCACCGAGGTCGAGTCGACGGCGCGCTCGCGTGGCGACGCCGTGAATACTGGTCTGAATCTCAACATCCCGAATCGTCGGACGGTTCTGTTCGCGAACTACACCTGGCTGCATCAGCGCAACGACGCCGATGGACCGTTCAGCCTTCCGGCCGACAGCTACAACCTCGTGGGTGAGTGGGGTCCTGTGGCGGGCGTACCGCACCATGTCTTCAGCGGCATGGTCAATACCGCGTTCCGCCGGAATCTTCGCGTCGGATTCACCGTCGCCGCCCGCAGCGGCGTTCCCTACAACATCACGACCGGGCGCGACGATAACGGAGACACGGTCTTCAACGATCGACCAGCTAGCGTCTCGCGCAACAGCGCGTGGACCAAGGGCATGTGGGATGTCGGCGGCCGCGTCAGCTATGCATTCGGCTTCGGCAGCAGAAGCGCGGCTGGCGGAATGGCCGGCGGACCGACGGTCGTGATTCAGCGGATCGGCGGAACCGGAGCCGCGACCGACATGCTGAACGCGATCGGGGGCGGCGGCGCCGAGGACAAGCGCGTCCGATTCGAGCTGTTCGTGTCGGCGCAGAACCTGCTGAATCACGTGAACCCGATCGGCTACTCGGGCGTGATGACCTCGCCGTTCTTCGGTGAGCCCACGGCCGCGATGCCCGCACGGCACATCGATGTGGGCATGAGAGTGGGGTTCTAATCAGCGGTCTTCACTGTCGGGCTGAGACGAACCACGGTCTAAACGTCGAAGGAACGAAGAAGCGAAGAAGCGAAGGAAGATCCCTGCAGGTTCGCTAAACGCCATTGAAGATGCGACTGGCGGACCGCGCTCACGCGCGGTTGAATGAGACGCTGATCTAAAAACACAGCACTCACGACATCTCATAGTGCCTGCGTGTTTCGGGCAGTCAGCACCTCGTTCCAGCGCCGGTCGAAGACCGGCGCCCGCCAGCCTTGGAAGGCGTCGCTACAGGTTCTCGGTGTTTCTTCGAATCTTCGAATCTTCCTTTCTTCGACGAAAACCGTCCGTTCAGTTGGGCTGGGGTGTTGCGGCTCGACGCGTTGGATTGACCACGAATCTGTCGACAATCAGGAAGTACGGCAGCGCGAACGCCGAGAGCACCGCCGCGACACCGAATCCGGCGCGGAACCCATAGTGCTGAATCACCCAGCCCATCGTCGTTGATCCCGTGCCGATGCCGGAATCGAATGCGGCGAGGATCGCGCCGAACGCTGCGCCTCGTCGACCGGCAGTGACGCCTCGCATCACGTAGCCGATGTACGAGGGGTAGGCGCTCCCGAAGCCGACCCCGAAGATGACGGCTGATAGCAGCATCCAAAACCGGGTGCCCCCGACCGCAAGGCAGGCGAGTCCGCAGGAAATCAAAACCAGACACGGGACGAACACGCGTCGGTAGCCGAAGCGATCTCCGACTCTTGCGAGCGGCGGCCGAGTCAACAACATCACAATCGCCATGGCGGTGAGGTACAGGCTCTTCGGCCTCACACCATTGGCATCGGCATACATCGCGGTGAAGCTCGTGATGCCGCCGTAACCAAACGAATACATCGCGAGCGTAATCGAGACGAGCAGGACGCGAGCCTCGATCAATCGTCGTCGCGGTGGCCGATCTCTGGCAGCCTCGGCCTGGTGCTCAGGCAGCGATGCTGCGATGGCCGCCATTCCCAGATTGAGCGCAGTGGATCCGACGCACATCCAGAGCCACCCGCCAGTGCGATAGATCCAGAACCCGACCGTCGGCGCGACAGCGATGGCGGACAGAGTCGAGAGTCCCCAGTAGCCGATGCCTTCGGCCCGGCGGTTCTCAGGCAGAAGACCGGTCATGTAGGCCGCCGATGCGGAAAGAAGTCCAGACCAGAACACGCCGTGGACGAGAACGAGCGCCAGCATGATGCGGTAGTCGGCAATCAGCGCGTAGGCAATCGAGAAGACTGCGAGCGCGAGGCTCGTCACGATGAGGACGCGGCGTTGGCCCGCGCGGTCGACGAACGCACCGGTGACTGGAGCGGAGAAGGCTGACGAGTAGGTGAGGAAGCCGAGAAAGAGTCCGGAGGCAAACGTGCTACCGCCGAGATCGATGATGTGAAACGGCGCCGTCGGGAGCAATTGAAAGGCGGACAGGAAAACCGTGAAGCTGAACCCGCACATCACGAAGAAGCGCGGAGTGAAGAGGCGGTCGGGCAAGGCTTGAACGTATCGTATACGATAAAATCACGTGATGCAGGACCTCAGCGAGTTTCGTCCATCGAAGCTGTGGAAGAAAATGTCGTCGGAACGCCGGCTCGAAGCGGCCGAACTGTTCTGGTCCGATGAACAATCGACCGAGCAGCAGATTGAAGCCGTCGGCGCGCTGGCCGCCCGAATGAAGTTTCGGCCGAAGAGCGTGATCAGCCTTCCACTCGACAAGAAAGCCAGATACCTGGCGACGATGCCTTCGGTTTCAGATACCGTGGCCGCGCGCGCGCTAGTGAACTACCACCTCGAACGGCAGCGGCCGATGATGGGCGCGTTCCTCGATCATCTCGGCATCTCGCACGAAAACGGCCTCATCAGCGAAGAAAATGTCGCGAAACCTGATCCCACCAAACTGAAGACGGCTGCCGCCGATTTGTCCGCTGAGTATCCGCGAGAGGACGTCGTGCTGTACTTCAGCACGCTTGTGTCGCAGGATCCGGATACGTGGGGAAGTCTCGCGGAGTTTACGAACGAGCTCGCCGCGAAAGAGCCCTGACCTCGGCGGCGGCGCGTTTGCCCGATTCGATCGCGCCGTTCATGTAGCCGGGCCACCGTATGCTCGTGTGTTCACCAGCAAAGACCAGCGGACCCGATGGTCGCGACAGCCATTCACGAAGCTGCGGATCGTATCCGGCGGCAAAGACAGCATAGCCTCCGCGGGCCCACGGATCATTTTCCCAGATGACAACTTGCATGGCTCGGATGATCGCGGGTTTTCCGAGCCATGACAGCCGCCGCGCGAGGCCGTTTTCTCCTTCAGTGGCGATGATTTCCGCCAGCGCGCGCGACGCCTTGCCGCCGGCAAGCAAGGTGAGGATGGCCGACGTCGCACGCTGATCTTCGGTGGCGTCCCAGACTGCCCCTGTCGGCAGATCGGATCCGTAAGCACGAGCACGACCGCGTTTTCTCCAGAACGGCCGCTCGAACTGAAGCAGCACGCGCGCAGCTTCGCCGTATCTCAAGGTTGAAATCGCGCGTGTTTGCTGTTCGGCGAGCCGGGGATGGATCTCCACATCG
>JBPYFA010000390.1:0-8825 GCA_051986585.1 Vicinamibacterales bacterium
GGCGGTCTGTTGTTGGCCGATAACCCGTTTCCCCGCAGCGGCGAGCTCGTGACCGTGCGGGCCATCCTCACGCGCGCCCTGCAGCTCGACGAGAGTTGGCAGGGAGGCACGATCCACGAAGCGATGATCGCACTGGAATCGCTGCCGCCGCTGCTCGGCGGCTCAGCGGCACGAGCGAAGGAACACTTCAATCGCGCGGTGGCTTTGTCGAACGGTGAATCGGCGTTTGCGTATGTCGCGCTCGCAACGGGCGTGGCGCAGCCGGCAAAAGACCGCACCGAGTTCGAGCGGCTGCTTCGAGCCGCGCTCGCGATCGATGTGTCGAAGCGTCCCTCGATCCGGCTTGCGAATCTGATCGCTCAGAAGCGCGCTCGGTACCTGCTTACACAGACCGATCGTCTGTTTGGGAAACCGACGGGCTGATCCGCATTCTCGGCCCCGATCGTTTTGCAGCGCGATTGCTTGGGACTCGACTGGACATTGGAACGCGAGACCGAAAGCGAAAAACCAAAAACGAAAAACCAAAAACCAAAAACCAAAAACCGAAAACTGAAAACTGCGAGAGCTGGAAGCTGGAAGCTGGAAACTGGAAACTGGAAGCTGGAAGCTGGAAACTGGAAGCCTGAACCCGTGTCCTACCTCATCGTGACCGGCGGAACCGTGCGCCGCGCCGCGAGGCTCACGGGACGTCCATTGATGCTTTCGTATTCGTAATGGACGTCGAGATAGGAGCGACCGGCTAATTTCACGTTGGCCGTCGACTCGGTGGCAATCGGCACGCGCACGCCGTCCAGCCGGGCATAGTGGCGGATCACATTCACGAGGCTCGTCCAGAAGGACGGGTTCTTTGACAGCCGCCCCTCGACGCGCAGCAGGTCACGGCCGTCCGCACTGAGTACCATTCTGCCGTCGACGAGCAGCACGTCCTTTCGCTTCGGCTTCAGGAGCACATAACGTTCTCCGTTCGCCTGGGACGCTTCCTCGAAGTCGTAATTGTCGGACGTGATCTCCGAGCGCTGGCAATCGCCCTCGGCCATGAGCTCCTGTTCCCGCTTCAACACCGCTTTCAAGACTTTATTGCGGATGGTGTCCGACCCGGACTCCGACACGACGTTGTAGCGGAAGCCCCGCTGGTCCATCTCGGTCCATGCCTCCAGCCACCCTTCCTGGTTGAACTTTTCACTGCGCGCATGCATGCGACGGTAGGCGCGATACTGCGTGAGCGGCTGGTCGCGAAACGCGGGGAAGCGATCGAGCGGACGTTCGGTCGGTGAAGAGGCGATGCCAACGGCCGCGGCGCCAGTCACGAGTGTGGCGACGATGACCCACTGCGCCAATCTGTGCGTCTCTATTCCGGCTCCTCGGTGCGCCACTCCATGCTCCGGTTGCACACTCTTCAAGAAGCATGCTCACCCCAGAGCAGGGTTCTGCTGAGTTCTGCGGGGTTCTGCTGGGTTCTACAGGGTTCAAATGGTTCTACTGGGTTCGATTGGTTCTGCAGGGTTCCAATGGTTCTACTGGGTTCGAATGGTTCTACCGGGTTCGAATGGTTCTTCGGGGTTCTTCTCGGTTCTGGACGGTCCACAGGATCCTGACACTTCCACAAGGTTCGGCTGGCTTCGACGAGGTTGCTGCTGAGTTCGTACTTCGTGCCACCACCACAAAATTGCCGTCGTAGCCACCACCATTCCGTATTCCAACCCCACCACGATCGGCGGTACGACCCAACGGGCGCCATGCTGAGCCAGTTCCCAGACGATATAGGTGGGGATTACGGTAATCGTCCACACCGCCAGAGGCAGCGTTCTGACTGAGAAAAGAAAGGGTGTGAAGTACAGGAGATACCAAGGGTAGACGACCGGTGCCGCGGCGAGCGCGCTCGCCATGGGCCACGCCCACGCGGCCGGTTCGTTCTGGTCGAGCCGCCATCGTGTCCACGCGGCGACGACCATCCCCAAACCCACCGCCCCGAGCGCAGCAATCGTCGGGGTTCCGACTCCTGCAAAGAACCTGAACAGCGGACCGTTGAACCTGATGTGAGCGACGACACTCGGGACGGCGCCGAACGGGAGGACGCCGTCTCGCGTGTAACCAAGGTAGAGCAGCGCCAAAAGCGCGGCCGCGCCGACCGCGTCGCGGAGGCGTATGCGCTTCCAAAAGAGCGGGAGCAGCACTATCGGCAGGAGCTTTGTCGCAATCGCCAGCACGTACGCGATCGACGCCAGCGCGGTCCGACCCCGCGCCAGCCAGTATGCTGAAACGACAATCCACAGCGCACCCAGCGCATCGAGGTGCCCGCTGTGCGCGATCTCCAGGACGACGAGCGGATTGAACGCATAGGTCACGACCAGCCATTCGGGCCTGCCGGTGACTGCCAGCCACCTCCATAGCACGACCATCGTCAGAATGTCGCACGCGACCAGCGCCAGCTTCATCGTGCGCGTCGAATCGTGAATCGACACGACCAACCTGAAGAACAGTTGTGCAGCCGGCGGATAGGGGGTCGGAGAACGCAGGCTGGGCATGCGACGCGTCTCGTCCGTGTGCGTGGGGGCCATCGCTGGATCCGAGGGCAGCACCCGATACGGACTGTAGCCGAGTGTTTGGACCCGGCCGTCCCAGAGATATCGGACCATGTCGCTATCGGAACCGACGCGCGGTATCGCGAGAGGCGCGCGGATTGCTAGAGCCAACAGCAGCACAACCGCCCCGAATCGTTGCGGAGTCGTGCGTTCGTTCCACATGCGGCCGAGGAGCGCCACGTAGGCGATGGTGGCGGCCGACGCGCAGACGAAGAAGAGGGTGGAACCGAGCGGCGCCTGCGTGACGGCCAGCACGATGGTTGCTGCCAGGTACAGTGCGCCGCTCGCCGCCAGCGAGACCCACGGGGACATTCGATATTGTGGCTTGGATTATAAATGACGTGGATGGCATGCCCCGATTGCTCTTGAGAGGTCTTCTCGCGGTCGTCCTCTCGCTCCTTCCCACGATATCGACGGCTCAGGAGCCTGCTTCCCGAGCTGAAGAGCAGGCGAAGCAACAGGAAGAGAAGGCGCGCAGCGCGACGCCATATCAGTCGTCATGGCTCGAGCAGCGCCTCTTGTCAGTCGAGAATGCCGGCGGCTTTGGGACGGCACGGGGACTCGTCGTGAAGTTCGGCGACATCAAGCGCGGATCGGGCTTCGCGCCTGGCGTCGGTTACGGCTACACGACAGCAAGCGGCACCGTGTTTGCGGCCAAGGGCGTGTATTCGATCAAGAACTACAAACTCCTGCAGGCGTCTGTGCAGTCTCCGCAATTTTCCGAAGGGCGCGTGCTGTTTCGCGCGAGACTCCGATGGCAGGACGCGCCGGCCGTGCCGCTGTACCCGCTCGGCACCAATCCCGCCGCGTTCCGCACCGACTATGCGGAAACGAAAACCGAATTCAGTGGGGAGACTCTCCTCAAACCGGTCTCATTCGTTCGTCTGGGTGGCGGCGTCGGCCTTGAACACTTCAACACCGGCTTCCCGCACAACGAGAACCCGGTTGGATTGCCGCTTCTCGACCGCCTTCCAGGCGCCAACGCGGATCCCGACTACATCCACACCCGTGCGTCGGCCGCATTCGATCTGCGCGAGAGTGAGGGCTATTCGCGGCGCGGCAGCCTGCTGACCGCAACCTTCCACGACTATCACGAAACCAGCGGCGGAGCGCTCTCGTTCAGGCGTCTCGATGGTGGCGCAGAGCAGTATGTGCCAATTCTCCACGGCAACTGGGTGATCTTCCTCGGGCTGTGGGCATCGACCACGATGACCGAGGCCGAACAAAATGTTCCGTTTTTCCTGCTGCCGGACCTCGGGGGCCACGACCTGCGGGGTTTTTCCGACTATCGCTTTCGCGATCGCCACTCGATCAACTGGACGGGCGAGTACCGTTGGTACGCGCAGGAGTTTCTCGAGGCCGCGATTTTCTACGATGCAGGAAAAACCGTGGCTACCAGAAGCGCGCTCGACTTCAAAGGGCTGCACTCGTCGATTGGCGCGGGCCTGCGGCTACACACGCCAAAAACCACACTGGTACGAGTAGAGGTAGCGCACAGCCGGGAAGGGATTCGCTTCCTGATCGGATTCAGTCCGGTAGGTCCATAGGATGCCGACGCGTTCTCGTTTACCTGCTTTTATCGTGGTCGTACCGCTGCTGGTGGCGCTTACGTCCGTTTCCTCGTTGAGCACGGTCAGCGTTCGGGCGACCGCGCCGCGCGCGGCTCCGAGATTCTACGATGACGATCCGATCGGACGCGCCGCCGACACACAAGACGCGTCGAAGGTTGCACCGCGTGAGATTTCGCTGATGCTCGACGCAACGGTGAATCTGTTCAGCCGTCCAGGATTGAAGCAAGTCGGACGCGCCGAAGACGTCAATACGATCGACGAGGTCCCCGACTCCAACTGGTTCACGAACCGCGCTGGCACGCGGCCGATATCGCCCGACGACATGTTGCGTGGACCAAGTGCCGACACTGGTCCCGTGCCTGGGAGATGGACTGTGAGCCGAAAGGCTAACGGTGTGTCCCCGGGGTTCACCATCACCGACGAGCGGAATCGACGGTACTTCGTCAAGTTCGATCCTCCCGGCTACCCGGAACTCGGCACCTCCACCGAGGCCGTCGTCACCCGGTTTTTCTATGCGCTCGGCTACTACGTTCCGCAAGCGATTGTGGGAACACTGCGACGAGAGAACCTGGCGATTGCCAAAGATGCGACCGTCCGATTGCCGAATGGTGGACGACGGCCGATGAGGATGAGCGATATCGACGAGCAGCTGCATCGCGCAGAGCAGAACGCCGATGGGAGCTATCGGGTGATCCTCGCGGAGGCATTGCCTGGCAAGAGCCTCGAGGGATTCAAGTACGAGGGGACCAGGCCTGACGACCCGAACGACATCGTTCCGCACGAGAACCGGCGAGAGCTGCGCGGTCTGCGGGTGTTCAGCGCCTGGCTCAATCACACGGACGCGAAAGCGATCAATTCGCTCGACACGTTGATCTCCGAGAATGGTCGCTCGGTCGTGCGCCATCACTTGATCGATTTCAACGCGGCACTCGGCAGTGCGGGCATCGGACCGCGCGAGCGGCGCGACGGCTACGAATATCTTGCGGAATACGCCCCTTCGTTCAAGGCGCTTCCGTCGTTCGGGTTTTATATTCGACCGTGGATGACGATTCATTACCCGAGCTACCGCGGCATCGGGCGTTTCGAATCCGAGCGGTTCGTCCCGGAAGAGTGGCGGCCGCGTGAGCCGAATCCCGCCTACGTCCGGTCGCGACCCGACGATACGTTTTGGGCCGCGCGCAAGTTGATGGCCGTATCGGACGAGTTGATTCGCGCCGGGGTCAAGGCCGGTCGCTATGCCGATCCGCGCGCCGAAGAATTTCTCATCAAGACGCTGATCGAGCGCCGCGACAAAATCGGTCGCGCGTGGCTGACGGCCGTCAATCCCGTGAGCGATCCCGCCCTGTCGGATAGTGGAACCCTCACCTTCCGCAACGTTGCGGTCGATTTGAAATTTGCGTCAGCCCCTTCCACCTACCACATCGCGTGGTATCGCTTTGACAACAGCACGGGCGAGTCAACGGCGGCAGGAAAGATCGACGTCCAGACCGAGAAAGCCGACGCGCCACCAAGCGCCCTTACGCGAATGCGCGCCGATACGTCGCTTCCTGGGGGACGCGGTCAATTCCTCCGCGTTGACATCAGCGCGTCTACCGCGGCATTTCCTTCCTGGGCGTCTCCCGTACGTGCCTATTTCCGACGGATACCGAACGGCTGGAAGCTCGTGGGTTTCGAACGGATGCCCGAAGCACCGCCGATGCGGCCGGGATTGGTCGGAGCTGAAATGAAATAGGAACTAGTTACCAGTTCCCAGTTCCCAGTTCCCAGTTTCCAGTTTCCAGTTCCCAGTTTCCAGTTTTATTTCTGGCTTTCACGGGAGACTGGCAACTGGCAACTGGTAACTGCCTTGCACCCATTCCTCGTCAAGGAGGATCACCATGACGCGTTATATCCTTGCTGTCGGGTTGGCCGGTGCGTTGGCGATGCCAGCAGTTGCCGCGGCGCAAAGCACTGCACAGCCGCCCGCCCAACCGCAGCCCACGTCGAAACCACCATCCACGCATACCGGCCACACCGGTGAGCAGCCGTCGTCGGCGAGCGGGTTGTCATCAGCCGATCAGGCATTCGTGAAAGAAGCCGCGATCGGCGGCATGGCCGAGGTCGATCTCGGTCAGCTTGCTGCGAGCAAGGCGACGAATCCTGACGTAAAGCAATTCGGCCAGCGAATGGTTGACGACCATGGAAAGGCGAATGACGAGCTGAAAAGCTGGGCCTCGAAGAACAGTGTCAACCTTCCGACCGAGCTCGACGCGAAACACAAGGCAGAGCACGCTCGGCTCGAAAAGCTGTCCGGCGATGCCTTCGATCGCGCCTACATGACGTTGATGGTCGAGGACCACACCAAGGACGTCGCAGCATTCGAGAAGCAATCGAAGTCGGCAAAGGATGCGGACTTGAAGGCGTGGGTGACCAAGACGCTGCCGACCTTGCAGGACCACCTGAAGTCGGCGAAGGACGTCAGCGGCAAGCTGCACGCTGGAACAGCCGCGAAAGCGGCGACGCCCAAAAAGAACCCTGGGAAGTAACTGACGCGCCGTCAACGGTGATCGGAGTGAGTTGCCCGGCAGAGTGAAGGAGGGCATCAACCCCGCCCTCCTCGCTTGCCATTGCGCCGGGCGATCACCGATGGCGGTCCGCGACGAGTGAATTCACGACCCAGCTCACAATCGAGACCACGAGCGCTCCGAAGAATGCGGCAGAGAACCCACTGAGATCGAATCCCGGCACGAGCGCGGCAGTCAAGGCGAAACAGATCGCGTTGACGATGAAGATGAATAAGCCGAGCGTGAGGAGCGTAAAGGGCAGGGTCAGCAGCAGCAGGACGGGACGGATCAGCGCATTGATGAAGCCCAGGAGAATTCCGCCGATGATGGCCGGCGGCCATCCGGACAGCTGAACCCCAGGCACAAACGAAGCGGCCAGCATGATTGCCCCTGCGTTCAGCAGCATCCGGACGATGAATCGCATCGTCGAATGGTACTATCGAATGGATGACCTCAGAAGCCCCAGCCGGGGCGTGGCTGTTCCGCTATCGTTCGTTCCTCCCGATTCCTCTTGCACTGATACTCCTTTTCGTTCGGGCCGGCGAGGTTGACGGACTGCGTTTGATCCTGCTCGGTGCCTCGATCGTGTGCGCCGGGCAAGCGGTGCGGCTCTGGGCAGTGAGGCACATTGGCACCATCTCTCGGACTCGAACCACGCGATACGGTCCGCTGATGACCGCAGGTCCGTACGCCGTTGTCCGGAATCCGTTGTATGTAGGGAATTGGCTGCTTTGGACCGGGTTTGCCGCCTGGTCGCGCCTGCTGTGGATGGTGCCGATCGCCTGGGCCATCTTCTTTCTCCAATATCGCGCGATCGCGGGATGGGAGGCCGAATTCATTCGCAGCAAATACCCCAACGCCTACGACGACTATGCACGGCAGGTACGCCCGTGGATGCCGCGCTGGCCACCGCGCGCCGCGTTGGCGCCGGTGGCGCCGTTGCATCCATGGGGAGAGGTGTTCTTCAGCGAGCGCGGCACGCTGATCGCGGTCGTGGCGATGTCCGTCTTGCTGACGATGAAGTACGCGCTTACTTCTTGAGCATCTCTGGGAATTCAGCCTTCAAGGCCCGCAGTTTAGGCAGGTCATTCACGACGATGTACGGGTAGTCGGGATGATGGGCAAGAAAGTCCTGATGGTAATCCTCCGCGGGATAGAAGCCTGCGAGCGGAACGACCGTCGTGACGATCTTGTGTTTGAAGACACGCGCATCGGTCAACTGAGAGATGTAGGCTTCGGCAATCGCCTTCTGCTCGTCGTTGGCGTAGAAAATGGACGAACGATACTGCGTCCCTTCATCCGGTCCCTGCCGGTTCAGCTGGGTCGGATCGTGGGCCACCGCGAAGAACACTTTTAAGAGTTGCCCGTACGAGACACGTGCCGGGTCGAAGGTGATCTTCACCGATTCGGCGTGACCGGTGGTTCCCATGCTCACGATTGTGTAGTGCGCGGTGACCTGACTGCCGCCGGCAAAGCCGGAGACGACGTCCGATACGCCGTTCAACTGCTCGAATACTGCCTCGACACCCCAGAAACATCCACCGGCGAGAACGGCAGTTTGCGCCGGGACCGAGCCGCTTACCTTCGTGTCTTTGATTGGATTGGGAAAATCCGAGGTGGCGGCAGCTGAAAGGCTGACCGCTGCGGTCAGGATGGCGACCATGAGTGGCTTCATGTTGGCGACAACCCCTGAACGGCCGTGTTTATTTCCTGTTTCCGATCATACGCAACCCGTCATACACCAACTCACCAATTCAGCTGATTCAGCAATTGTCGACCACGCCTCTGGTAACATTCCGAGCCTCGAAGCCCTGTGTCCTCAAGGAGTTGATCGATGAAAGTCGGACAGGCATCCCGATGGGTCGCGTCGGGAGTGTTCGTGACCGCGGCGCTGATGGTGGCGGCAATCTCGATGCCCGCGCAGCAGATGGTCACGGAAACGCGCGACAGCTCGCAGCCGCAGGACGAGGAGTTTGCGCGGCTGGTCAGTGAGTGGACCACGGCGCCGAACTATCTGAGCCCGCTCGTCGATCATCTGCCGAAGGTCAGCGGCATTCCGACCCCGAAAGATGTGCTTGGACATCACATCGGCGCGCCCGCGACGCTGACCTACTATGCCGACATTCTGA
>JBPYFA010000391.1:0-14611 GCA_051986585.1 Vicinamibacterales bacterium
GCGATCGGTGCGGCCATCGCGGCGAACAAAGGGCAGGCGGAAATCGACGCCGCGGTCAAGCAATACGGTCAGCAGGCGGCCGCCATGGCAACGCTCGAAATGAAGACGCTCGCGCAGTTGATGACCCAGCTCGAACCGGCGCAGCGCGGCAATGGTTCCGCGATTCGCTCGGCGTTCTTCCTGCTGCGGGGGGCGTTCCTCGACCCGAAGAAGTGGGACTCGCCGCCGGGGGCTCAGGGCTACTAATCGCTAATCGCTAATCGCGAATCGCGAATCGCGAATCCTTGAATCGGCGAATCTCTGAATCAGCGAATCTTTGAATCGGCGATCCAGCGATTCGGCGATCCAGCGATTCGGCGATCCGACGATTCGACGATTCGACGATTCGAGGATCAGTGATTCGGGATCAGCGATTAGCGATTAGAGATTCAATAGCCAATCGCCTGGCCGTCTTTTCGCGGATCCGATCCGCCCGCGAGCGCCCCGGTGTCCGGATCGATCATGATCGCCTGACCGCCGCCCATCAGCGCGCGGTGCCTGATGCCGGCGGGCGGAAGCACGCGCTCGTGGCCCCGTTCGATCAGACCGTTGATGACGTTGGCCGGCAGCGTGTCCTCGAGCATCACCCCTTTGCCGCTGATGTAGCGGATGCGGGGTGCCTCGATCGCTTGTTGCAGGTTCATGCCTCGATCGACGAGATTGATCAGCACCTGCGAATGCCCCTGTGCCTGGATGTCGCCACCCATCACGCCGTACGACATCAGCAGGTTGCCGTCCTTGAATACCATCGCCGGAATCAGTGTGTGGAACGGTCGCTTCCCTGGCTCGAGCTTGTTGGGGTGAGTCGGATCGAGCGAAAAGCCGGAGCCGCGGTTGTGCAGCATGATTCCGGTCTCGCCGGCCACGATGCCGGATCCGAACGAATTGAAGAGACTGTTGATGAATGAGACGGCGTTCCGGTCCTTGTCGACCACGGTGAAATACGTCGTGTCGCCGCCCATCTGAAAATCGCCGTACGACGGCGGGTCGATGGCGCGTTTCGGATTGATCAAAGCTCGGCGCTTGGCCGCGTACTCTTTCGAGATCAGCTCCTTGACCGGCAATTTCGCAAAGGCGGGATCGGCGATGAACCGGTTGCGGTCGGCGAACGCGATCTTCGTCGCCTCGACCAGCGTGTGGTAGTAGAGAACCGGATCCGTCCGCATGCCCTTCAGGTCGATGCCTTCCAGCATGTTGAGGATCAGCAGCGCGGTCAGCCCCTGGTTGTTCGGCGGCAGCTCGTTCAGCGTGTAGCCGTGGTAGGTTGTGGATATCGGCTCCACCCAGTTCGACTTCTGCGCCGCGAAATCCTCCATCGCGAGAAACCCGCCGTGCTTTTGACAGTAGTCGACGATGGCTCGCGCAATCTCGCCGCGATAGAACGCCTCGCGCCCACCCTTGACCAGCGTGCGAAACGTCCGAGCGAGATTCTTTTGCGCGAAGATAGTCCCCGGCACGGGGGCGCCGCCGTTCACGAGGTAGGTCGCCGCCGCGGCCGGATCCTGCTTCAGTTTTGGAATTTCCGGCGCCCAGTCTTCGGCAATCTTTTCCATGACCGGGAAACCGCTCTCGGCATACGAGATGGCCGGCGCCATGAGATCGGCGAATTTCATGGTCCCGTATTTCTCGAGCAAGGACAGCCAGCCGTCGAAGGCACCCGGAACGGTGATCGTCTCCATCCCGCTCAGCGGCATCTGCGTAATTTTCTTCGCGGTGAAGTGATCGAGCGTGAGGGCGCGGGGGCAGCGGCCGCTCGCATTGAGGGCGTCGAGCTTCTTGGTCTTCGCCGAGTAGACCATCGCGAAGCAGTCGCCGCCGATGCCGGTCATGTTCGGCTCGGTGACGTTGAGCGTCGCGGCGACGGCAATCGCCGCGTCAACCGCGTTGCCGCCGCGCTTCAGAACGTCGATGCCGACCTGCGAGGCCAGAGGTTGGCTGCTCGCGACCATCCCCTGCGTCGCTCGGACAACAGCGCGCCCGGCTGTCGGCCCGGCAAACCATTGATCCGGGGACGAGGCCGCTGGCGAGGCGACGGCGCTATTTTGCGCCGAGTCCGAATGACCCAACGAATCGGTGGGCAGGGCACCGGTCATCGCCGAGGCGCAGGCTGATATCTCGAGAAACTCACGACGGCTGAGCGGATTCGTCATTATTGTACCTCTGAGGCATCGATTATACTGACGCGCGCCGAGGTATCCATGCCACACGCGTTGAGGTCGTCGATCGCGGGCGTCGCTGTCCTGGTCGCCGTTGGTGGGCCGCTGAGTCTGTCAGCCTCGATCCCCCAGTCCATCGCCCACCCAACCCGCACCATCTACGTCTCAGCCACTGACAAGAACGGTGCGGCGATCACCGACATGCAGGCGGCTGACTTCGAGATCAAGGAGGGCGGCAAGACGGTGGACATCATGCGGGTGGCCCAGCCCGAGATCCCCCTGCGTGTTGCTCTCCTGATCGCCGACCAAGGCACCGGCGCATTCCAGCTCGGGACCGGGCGCTTCATGCAGAAGCTGCTCGGGCACGCTGAATTCGCGCTGTACTCAATCGTCGTGCAGCCGGAGAAGGTTGTCGATTTCTCGCACGACGGCGCCGAGCTGAGCGCCGGACTCAAGAAGCTGGGACCTCGCGGCCGGCAGACTGGCACGGCACAGCTCATGGAAGCGATTGAGGAGGCGACGAAAGAGGTTCGCCACGAGGATCGTCGCCCGGCGATCGTCGTCATGCGTCTTGGCGGAGAAGGTCCGACAACCATTCCAGGTAACGACCTGCGCGAAGAGCTGAGAAAGAGCGGCGCCGTGCTTTACGTCGTTTCCGGCGCGGGAGCGCAGGGCTCAGCGCCGCCCCAGGCGAGAGGCACGGATCCGGTCTCGGTGCAGCAGGGCCAGCTGAGAGATCAGGAGCTTTCGGACTCACAGTTCGCGCTCAACCAGGTGTTGGGCGACGGCGCCAAGGATTCCGGTGGGCGACACGATCAAGTCGTGGCGAGCACGCACGCGAAGGCGGTCGAGCAGGTCGCAGAGGAGCTGCTCCATCAGTACGAGATCAAGTACGCACTCGCCGATGGGACGAAACTGAGCGACAAAATTTCGGTCACGACGAAGCGCAAAGGCGTGACGCTGCACGCGCCGTCACGGGTGCCCAATTAGGGTGCTTCCGCCTAAAGGCGGAAGCCACAAGGGACTCCAATGAAAATCTCTCGACGATCGTTGCTTCGCGGGGTTGCTGGGATGGCGGCGGCGCCGATCGTGCTTCGCCCGCAGGTGCAGCGGCGCCCCGCTCGACCGAAGCTTGCGGCTGTCTGCACGACCTACTTCAAGTACTCACACTCGCAGCACATCGTCGATCGGTTTCTTGAAGGATACGGCTGGAACGGCGCGTGGCACCATCCGCCGATGGATCTGGTGTCAATCTACATCGATCAGATCCGCGAGGACGACGTCAGCAAGAGCCGGCTGCAGCAGTTTCCAACGATGCAGCTGTATCCGTCGATTGCCGAGGCGCTGACGCTCGGAGGGAGCAAGCTCGCCGTCGATGGGGTGATCCTGGTTGGAGAGCACGGGCGATATCCGCGCAACGAGAAAGGTCAGACGCTCTACCCGCGGTACGAGTTCTTCAAACAGATCGTCAAGGTTTTCAATGACAGCGGACGCTCCGTCCCGGTGTTCAACGACAAGCACCTGTCGTGGAACTGGGAATGGGCAAAGGAGATGTACGACACATCACGGCGCATGGGATTCCCAATGATGGCGGGGTCGAGTCTGGCGGTGACCTGGAGAACGCCGTCGATAGAAATGCCGCTCGGATCGCGGATTCGCGAAGCGATGTGCGTCTGCTATGGCGGGGTCGACAGCTACGACTTTCACGGTCTCGAGACGCTGCAGTGCATGGTGGAACGGCGCGCCGGTGCTGAAACCGGCGTCAAGTGGGTGCAGGCATATCGGGGAGAAAACTTCTGGAAGGCCTATCAAGATGGCGTCTGGCCGAAGGATCTCGTCGAAGCGGCGCTTTGTCGCAGCCACACGTTGAGGCCGGCACGCCAGGGGTTCAACGACATCATGCCAACCGTTGACGACATGCGGACGCTCGTGAAAGATCCCGTCGCCTATCGGTACGAACACCAGGACGGTCTGATGTGCACGATGATCCTGATGGGCGGACTGATCGAGGACTTCAATTTCGCCGCACGACTCGACGGCCAGCGCGACATCTTCTCGACCCAGATGTACCTGCCGATGCCGCCCGGACGCACAACCCTCGCGAATTTCTTCAGTCCGCTGGTCAACAACTTCGAACAGATGTATCTGACCGGGAAGGAGACGTATCCGCTCGAGCGGACGCTGCTGACGACGGGCCTGACTGCCGCGGGTGTCGAAAGCCTGTTCAGACAGCAGGCGCGCTACGACACGCCGCATCTGGCGATCAAGTACCAGGCGCCGAAGGCATCCACGTACTGGAGAACGTAGGGTAAATGCTGAGTGTCGAATATTGAATGCTGAATGCTGGTTGATTGCTGAATGTCGACTCTCGTTTCGGCGCAGCGTTCGGCCGCGCCAACTCAGCATTCAACATTCACAATCTAGCATTTATAGAAGCCCGATCGGATCCCGGATCCCGTATCCCGGACCCGAGTGGAAACACAATGAAAAGAATAGCCGTCGTGGCGACCGTCTACCGTTACCTTTCGCACGCGCAACATATCGGCGATCGATTTCTCGTCGGCTACCCGAGAGATGGCGCGTGGCATAAGCCGGACATGAAGGTCGTGTCGCTCCACGTCGATCAGAAGCCGGAGGGTGATCAGAGCGCGGCCCGCGCGAAGGAATTTGGTTTCGAGGTCTATCCGACAATTGCCGAGACGCTCCGCTGCGGCGGGAGCAAACTCGCCGTCGACGCGGTGCTGGTGATTGGCGAACACGGCGACTACAAGCGCAACGACAAGGGGCAAGTTCTCTATCCACGGTACGAATTCGTCAAACAGTGCGTGGATGTGTTCGAGAAAGATGGCGTGTCGGTCCCTCTCTACAATGACAAACACCTCTCGTACAGCTTCGAGCGCGCGAAGTGGATGGTTGATGCGTCCAAGCGCCTGAAGTTTCCGATGATCGCCGGCTCTTCGTTGCCGGTGACCTGGCGATTGCCCGATATCGAGCTGCCCTTGAATAGCGAGATCGAGAGCGCACTCATGGTCGGATACGGCGGCGCCGACGTCATGGATTTTCACGGCCTCGAAGCGCTGCAATGCATGGTGGAGAGGCGCAAGGGAGGGGAGTCGGGTGTGGCGGCGGTCCAGATGATCGAAGGGGATGCGGTCTGGAAGGCGGGTGAGGAAGGCCGTTATTCCAAAGAGCTGTTGACGTCAGCCCTTTCGAGAAGCGATACCCCGCAGGGGCAGACGATCGTCGACGGCCGGACACATGATCTCGTCGGCAAAGGCGAGCTGCCAAAGCTCGTGAAGAACCCGGCCGCCTACTTCATCGAGTACCGCGACGGATTGAAAGCGACATTGCTGATGCTCGACGGGGCAGTGAAGGATTTCAACTTCGCCGCCCGTGTCCGCGGCGCCGGCGTCCAGTCGACGCAGTTCTTCTTGTCGCCGGAACCGAACGTGACCTACTCGGCGTGTCTCGTCCGCAAGATCGAGGAGCTGTTCGAAACAGGGAAGGCCCCGTATCCGGTTGAACGTACGCTGCTGGTCAGCGGCATTCTCGAGAGCTGCCTCACCTCGCGGTTCGAAGGGCAGAAGCGACTGGAAACACCGCATCTGTCGGTTCAATATCGGGCGCCGCAGCAGTCGCAGCACGCCCGGACGTAATCGTTCTCAAAGTGGCAAAGGGCCACGAATCAGCGGCGGCGAGCGTTGGCGAGCCGCTGGCAGGCGCTGCGGGTGCCCGCCTTCGCCAAGGCTACGGCGAGGTCTCGCCGTAGCGCGGAACGGTTATCATCGTGCGGAGGCGGAGGGCCCCAGCGCAAAGTAAGAAATGCTGACAGTGATGCGCCTAGTTAGCTGTTTTGTTGGCCTAGCGATCGTTTTCTCGAGCGCGCCACAGATTTCCGACCACGCATCGCAGATTCATCGCGATGCGCTCGTGTTCGACGCCCACGTCCATGTCGTCGATCGCCAGTTCTACCATGGCGGCGACATGGGGCAGCGCGTGGACGATGGGCAGTTCGATCTCGTGCGGGCGAAAGAAGGCGGGCTCGATGCGATGTTCTTTTCGCTGTTCGTCACCGAACAGTACTATCCCGCACGGTTGGAAACGAAACAGACGCTGCGGCTGATTGACGCGGCGTATCAGCAGCTCGAGAAGAATACGGACAAGATCCAGCTGGCGTTCAACGCCTCAGATGTCGAGCGCATCAGCGCGACGGGAAAGATCGCCGCGTTCATGGATCTGGAGGGAGGATTCGATCTCGACGGCGACCCCGGTGTGCTTCGAGCTCTCTATCGACTGGGCCTTCGATCGTTTCAGCTGTCCGCGCACAACTGGGCGAACAACTTCGCCGACTCGTGCTGCGCCCCGGCGAAATGGCATGGGCTCAACGATCGCGGTCGAGCGGTGATCCGCGAAGCGAACCGCCTCGGGATGGTGATCAACGTCTCACACGGATCCGATGAGACGATCTCGCAGGCGATCGAGATCAGCACAGACCCAATCCTGGCGACCCACCATGGGATGCGGAGCCTCAACAATATCCCCCGCAACATGCCCGACGATCTGATGAAGAAACTCGCGGCCAAGGGTGGCGTCATCGGCTTCCAGATCGGCAATGAGTTCCATAACCGCAAGGTCTTCGACTGGAACACGCAGCACGCCGGCAAGCCGTTCTGGGACACGACCGACATCGGCCAGAAGGAGGCGAAGATGACCATCGAGGAACTCGACGCGCTCGCGGCGCCGCAGTTCCCGATGGTTGGCTTCCAACCGCCGGCTCCCGAGGAGATGAAGCTGACGCCCGAGGACTGGATCGCGGTGGTCGAGCGCGCCATCCAGATCGTTGGCGAGGATCACGTCATGCTCGGATCGGATTTCGACGGCGGGCCGACACTGCCGCGCGGGATGCGCGACGTTCGCGATCTGCCGCTGATCACCGACGCCATGGTGAAACGCGGGTGGCCGGAGCCGCGGATCCGGAAGTTTCTTGGCGGCAACCTGCTACGGGTGGTTCGCCAGGTGACTGAAACGCCGCGGACCAACACGGGCAAATAGGGTGTTCGTCGGTGGCCTATTCACGTAAGCCAAACACGTACAGCGCCCCTTCCGCAGCCACGGCGACGTACTGCCGGCCTTCCGAGGCAAAGGTGATCGGCCCGTTGGCCACAGTCCCGCCGAGGTTGGTGGTCCACAGGAGCTCGCCGGTGCGCGCGTCGAGCGCGAAAAAGTGCCCTTCACGACCGCCTGAGAACAGCAGGTCCGACGCGGTCGTCAGCACACCGCTCTCGGTGTAGTCGACCATCTTGAAATCCCATTTCTTTTCGCCAGTTGCCGGGTCGATGGCGCGGACGGCGCCGTATCCTTCTTCTTCAGTGCGGTAGGCCACCTGCGTGCGGGCAGCGGCGCCACCGCCTGGACCAGCAGGCGCGCGGCCGGTGTACTTTTTCCCTTCTTCCCAGGGAGCTACGTCGGCGTACCTTGAAATCACCGAGTAGTTGTCCCAGGCGGAGACGTAAAAGAGTCCGGTTCGGGGACTGAACGACGGCGAGTACCAGTTCGTGCCGCCTTGGGTTCCAGGTTCGATCCGTGTTCCCTCCGGCGTCGGCTTCGCTTTCGGATCCCTGACCGGCCGTCCATTGTCGAAGCCGAGATTCCAGTTCTGCTTGACGAACGCCTTGCCAAGCAGGAACTCGCCGGTCACGCGATCGAGGACGTAGACGAATCCGTTGCGATTCGCCCACAGCATGACCTTGCGCGGGCGGCCTTTCCAGCTGATGTCCGCCAGGACAGGCACCTGCACCGAGTCCCAATCGAATTCATCGTTTGGTGTGAACTGGTAGTGCCACTTCAACGCTCCGGTATCGGCATCGAGTGCCACGACCGAATCCGCGTACAGGTTGTCGCCTGGATTGCGCGGCCCGCCATTCCATCCCGGGTTCGGATTGCCAGTTCCCCAGAACGTCAGGTTGGTCGCCGGATCGTAGGAACCTGTCACCCAGATCGGAGCGCCGCCGTGCTTCCACGAGTCACCGGGCCACGTGTCGTTGCCCTTCTCGCCCGGCTCGGGCACGGTTTTGAACCGCCACACTTCGTCCCCAGTACGGACGTCGTACGCGGCGACCCAGCAGTTGGTGCCGAACTCATTCGTGGCCGGACCGAGGATCACTTTGTCCTTTACCACGAGCGGAGCGACGTTCAACTGCAGCCCTTTCTTCCAATCCAGAATCGTCTTGTTCCAGATCTCGTCGCCCGTCTTCGCATCGATCGTGATCAGGTGACCGTCGTAAGTGGCCCAGAACAGGCGGTCGCCGGCGAACGCCAACCCCTTGACGACCATCACGTAGGCGTTCGACTCGGGCGGCACTCGATACCGGAAAGTCCAGTAGCTGCGGCCGCTCGCGCCATCGAGCGCGACGACCTCGCTGTTCTGAACGGCATAGACGACGCCATCGACGACGATCGGCGTGCTTTCCATCTTGTCGAGATACCGCGGCCGCCACACCCACTTCAACGTGAGGTTCTTCACGTTGTCTCTGGTGATCTGGTTGAGCAGGCTGTATCGCTGGCTCGCGTAACTGCCGCTATAGGTCAGCCAGTTTTGCGGTTCGCGCTCGGCGTGGAGGATGCGGTCGCTCGCACTCGTAGCACCCGCGGCACCCATGGCACCCCCGGCACCCATGGCACCCCCGGCACCCATGGCACCCATGGCACCCCTGGCACCCATGGCACCCCTGGCACTCACCCCACCCTTGAGCGTTCCGAGAAAGCTGACGATGTCGTCAATCTGCTCGGCTGTCCCATCGAACTTCGGCATCAATCCGCTTTGGGCAATGGTGAAGCTGCGGAGGCGTGTCTTGGTGAACGATTTCAGCTCCTCCGCCGGTGTCATCAGCTGAATGCTGAACGCGTCCTGGTTGAGAAGCTTCCCCTGCACCGTCGCGCCATCGCTGGTTGTGACGCGAACGAACCGATTCTCCGGCAGCACCTCATCGTCCGGCGCCACGATTGCACGTGTCAGCCGCTCGACGGAGCGGCGGCTGCCGATATCGGACAGATTGGGCCCGACCCGCGACCCCGACTCACCGATACGGTGGCAGTCGAGGCACTTGCTTGATTGGACCAATGCGCGGCCGTTGGCAGCGTCGCCAACGGCAGATCTGGCTTCCTGTGCGGAAACGGGTGTTGTGACGAGCAGGAGGATGCCGGCCCAGCGTGAGATGTATGACACGTTGATGGACATGTGATCGCTTCTCCTCAATCAGCAATCAGCATCAGCAATCGCAATCAGCAATCGCATTCAACAATCGCAATGAACAATCGCAATCAACAATCAGCAATTCAACATTCATCATTCAGCATTCATCGTTCAGCATTTACCGCGAAACACCAAACGGTTCTCCCGCCGGAATCCATTCGACTGTGACTTCGGGCAGCAGTGGTCGCAGCCACTCGGCGACCTCGCGCATGCCCCAGTCCTCGGACATCATGTGGCCAAGCAGGATCATGCCTTTCTTCTGGCCTTCGGCCGCGGCATCAAGGATGTACTCGGCGTTGCCCCCCGACTCCGCGGTCTCGCCGCCGACGGCAACGTCAACCGACGACGTGAGTGGCGGGATGCCGTATCCGGGTCCCAACGCGACGCGGCTGACCTTCATGTCGGGATCACCGGCGACCCGGATTGCATGCCCTTTGAGCTTCGTCGCAACATCGGAGGCGAGCTCGCGAAGGGTGGTCGCCGGCAACACGTAGATGCGCGGCTCGGTGGGCGACGCGTACTGCGTCCATCCGAGCATGCGCGCCGATCCGGCGACGAGCGGGTCCGGCTGCAGCGCGTGCGCGTGATCGTGAAAGCGGAAGATGACGAGATTGTTGTCCGTGATGAATCGCTGCTTCGCTTGATACGTCGGATCCTTTTCCAGGTCCGCCGTTTGGTCGGTGTGGTTATAGAACGTCGGTTCGTGCGTGATGACGAAGTTGCGCCCCGCAGCAGCCGCGCGACGCAGCACGTCGAAGGTGGCCATGCCGGTCGTGGCGATGGCGCGAACTTCGGTCTGGGGAGCGCCCGCCTTGAACGTATCGACTGTCTGGGTACGCCAGGGGATCTTCAGCTCCTGCAGCTTCTTCTGAATGCGCTCGACGACCTGCTGGGCGGTCATGCCTTGATGCTCCAGTACGGATCGGCGACGGGGATCGATTCGACGCGCACTTCCGGCACCAGCGATCGTATCCACGCGGCGCAGGCCTGCATGCCGGGATCTTCGGAGATCATCCGTCCGATCGCGATCAGCCCCTTGCCGCTGCCCGCCGACCACGTGTCGAGCGTATAGGGAATGGCCTCCCACTCCCGCGGCTCGCCGGCGAGAACGACGTCTGCGCGTTGCAGGTTCGTGACGGCCATCGAGAGCGACGTCGTACCCGGTGCGACAAACACAGTGCGCACTTGCATTCCCGGTTGTCCCACCATCCGCAATCCACCGCGCAGCGGCAGCCCGCTACGTACCTGGGCCGCGAGCCCCTCGAGTGTGGTCTCGGCGACGCGATAGGTCTGCGGCGCGTCGGGCACTTCGCTCGTCCATTTCAACGCGGTCGCAAGCGCCTTGGCCGATTCGTTGGGCTGCCGCGCGTTCCAATGCTCCGTCAATCGGAAGACCACGAGTCGGTGCTCGTCAATGAGCCTCTTCTTCGACTGATAGACCGGATCCTTGACGCGGTTGCCGGGATCATCGTTGATCGCGTAAAAGAGCGGTTCTTGAGTGACGATGAGGTTCTGCCCCGCAGCAACGGCGCGTCGAAGCACGTCGGTCGACGCCATTACTGCCGCGGCGATACCGGTGATGACGGTGTCGGGATCGCCCGCTTTGAAGCCGTCGTTCGTTTGCGGCCGCCAGGGGACACCCACACCGTTCCGGATCCGATCGGCGACTTGCTCCGCGGTGAGCGGTCCGCGCTGGGCACGAACCACGCGGCCCGATAACAATGTGGCCGTCGTGCCGACGATGAACTCACGTCTGGAGGTTGGAACGCCCTGCATGGTGGGGGATTGTAATACGAGGTGCGAACGGAGGTTACGGAGGAAACGAAGTTCAAAACGAAGGAACGAAGTCAACGGAGGCGAACGAAGCACTCTGGTCAGGAACGAAGATCGGCGACGAAGGATCGCGCGGTCCTCGGGTACGTTCTGCTCTCGAGACGAATTGATGTCTTCTTCGTTCGTCTTCGTTAACTTCGTTTCTTCGTTGTGAACTCCGTTCTGTCCGTTCCCTCCGCCGCCTCGGACGCCGCTCCCGTTGACATCGCCACTCGCGCACCGTACTCTCGCTTCGGTCTCTGTCGGAGAATTACATGAGCTCCATCACTCTGACGGTCAACGGGAAAGCTCAAACGCTGGACGTCGATCCAACCACGCCGTTGCTCTATGTGCTCAGCGACGATTTGGGCCTGCGCGGTCCGAAGTTCGGCTGTGGCCTCGGGCAGTGCGGCGCGTGCACCGTCATTGCTGCCGGCCGGGCGATTCGATCGTGCGTGACGCCCGTCAGTGCAGTGGCCGGCGGGGACATCACCACGCTGGAAGGCCTGGGAACACCGGAGCGGCCGCATCCCATTCAGAAAGCCTTCATCGACGAGCAGGCCGCGCAGTGCGGGTTCTGCCTCAGCGGAGTGATTCTGACCGCCAAGGCCACGCTCGATCAGAATCCGAAGGCGACCGACGCTGACATCAAGCAAGCCATGTCGACGGTGTTGTGCCGCTGCTTCACGCACACCCGCATGCTGCGCGCGATCGCGCGTTACCGGCAGGGGGCGTGATGACTCCCGATGCCCGCGACGCGTTCGTTCGCTCGGGATTCTCCCGCCGCGATTTTCTCAAGACCTCAGGGGTGCTCGTCGTCAGTTTTGGCGCGGCTTCGATGATTCCCGGGGCCGCGGCGCAAGGTCCCTTCGATACCAGACCATCCCACATCGACCCGGCGAAACTGGACTCGTGGATCGCTATTGGCGCCGACGGGAAGGTGACGGCCTACACCGGCAAATGCGATCTCGGCCAGGGAATGCTGACCGCGCAGACGCAACTGGTCGCGGAGGAGCTGTCGCTGCCGACGAGCGCGGTGAACCTGATTCAGTGCGATACCGATGTCTGTCCGGATCAGGGCACGACTTCGGGCAGCCAGTCGACCCCCACCAATTTCAACGAACGCAATCTGGCCCTGGCGGCGGCGACGGCGCGCGAGGCGCTGGCTGGCATGGCGGCGACGCGCCTCGGGGTCCCGCGCGATCAATTGTCAATCGACGGTGGCGTCATCTCGGTCACGGGCAACAGCAGCAAGCACGTCACCTTCGCCGAGCTGGTGTCGGGCAAGACCTTCAATCTCACTCTCGATCCTCAGGTCAAACGCAAGCCGGCAGCGGATTGGAAGGTCCTCGGCAAACCGGTGATGCGCCTCGACATGGCGACGATGGTGACCGGGCAGTTCGAGTTCGTCCACAACGTGCGGCTTCCCGGCATGCTGCACGGCGTGGTGATCCGTCCGCCCGCGCCGGGGGCCACGCTTGCCGGCGTTGACGAAAATTCGGTCGCGAGCTTGCCCGGCGTCGTCAGGGTTGTCACGAGAAAGAATTTCGTAGGCCTGGTGGCGGAGAAACCCTGGCAGGCACGACAGGCGGCGTCGAAACTCAAAATCGCGTGGACCGGCGGAGCCGGCCTGCCATCACAGCGCGATTTCTACGACTACCTGAGAAAGCAGCCCTCTCGCGACGCGTTCGTCGTCAATTCGAAGGATGTCGACGAGAAGCTCGCGAAAGCGGCATCCGTCGTCAAGGCGACGTATCTGCATCCGTATCAGATGCATGCCTCGATGGGCACGTCGTGTGCCGTCGCGGACGTCCAGGCGAGCAAGGCAACCGTCTGGTCTCCGACGCAGTCCGCGTACCCGACGCGCAGCGGCGTGGCGATGCTCCTCGGGCTGCAGCCGGACAACGTCCGAGTGGTGTTTGTACGCGGCGCCGGCTGTTATGGCATCAATGGCGCCGATACCGTTTCGTACGATGCGGCGCTGCTCTCGCAGGCGGTTGGCAAACCGGTGCGCGTCCAGCTCTCACGTCAGGATGAGATGGCGTGGGAGAACTACGGTTTTCCGTATGTGATCGATCAACGCGTTGGCGTCGACGCCGAGGGGACGATCGTGGCCTGGGACTACGAGGCCTGGTTCGCGTCGGTGGGCGGCCGTCCTGGGACGAACACGCCCGGGAACGTCGTCACCGGGATGCTCGCGGGATTTTCGCCTGCACCGTTCGCGCCGCGAACTGCGAGCGAACCCGGCGGCCGATTCAACAACGGCAGCAACGCTGCGCCGTCGTATATCGTCGGGCGCGTCGGTGGAAGCGCTGGCGGCGCCGGCGTGGTTGCGAGCGAGCGCGTGCTGACCCACACGATTGCATCGCCGTTCTTCACCGGTCCGCTGCGGTCGCCATCTCGACTGCAGAACACTTTCGCGCACGAGTGCCTGCTCGACGAAGTGGCGGCACACGTCAAGGCCGATCCCATCGCCTACCGGCTGCGGCACATCAGCGATCCGCGCCTCAAATACGTCCTCTCCGAGGTGGCGAAGGCCGCAAGCTGGCAGCCGCGGCCGTCGCCGAAGACCGGCGCTTCCCGTACCGGCGTCGCCTCAGGCAGGGGAGTGGCCTCCGTCGTCTACGAAGGCGACAACGGATACGTCGCGATCGTTGCCGAAGTCGACGTCAACACATCGACCGGCAAGGTCACCGTGCGACGTCTCTTTGTGGCGCAGGACTGCGGCCCGGTATCGAATCCTGACGGTATGCGGAACCAGCTCGAAGGAGGCGCGCTCCAGGGACTGAGCCGCGCGCTGGGCGAGGAAGTGACGTGGGATGACCAGAAGGTCACGTCAATCGACTGGCGGACTTATCACAGCCTGACGCTCGGAGATGACATGCCATCGGTCGAGAGCGTGCTGGTCGATCGTCACGACGTCGAAGCGACCGGCGCCGGCGAGACCGCGATTACCGTAATTGCCGCGGCGATCGGAAACGCGATTTTCGATGCCACAGGCGTCCGCCTTCGCCAGGTGCCATTCACGCCCGAGCGCGTGAAAGCTGCGCTCGCTCCGTGATTGGGTTCTACAAGGTTCTGCTGGGTTCTACCAGGTTCTACAGGGTTCGGTTCTTGGGTTCTGCAGGGTTCGGTTCTACAGGGTTCGGTTCTACAGGGTTCGGTTCTGCTGGGTTCGGTTCTAGTGAGTTCGGTTCTGCACGGTTCGGTTCTGCAAGTTCCGCGACGTGCGGTCGGAGTGTGCGGGAACCAGAACCCAAGAACCCGGCAGAACCCAAGGACCCGGCAGAACCCAAGAACCCGGCAGAACCCAAGAACCCGGCAGAACCCAAGAACCTGGCAGAACCAAGAA
>JBPYFA010000392.1:0-17152 GCA_051986585.1 Vicinamibacterales bacterium
ACGACGTGCCGCAGGCCAGGATCACGATGCGTTCGACCTCCCGAAGCACCTGATCCGGGATCTCGATCTCGTGGAGGAACACCTTGCCACTTTCCTGCGACGCGCGACCGAGCACGGTCTCCTTCACTGCCCACGGCTGCTCGAAGATTTCCTTGAGCATGAAGTGCTTGTATCCGGCCTTCTCCGCCATCACCGGATCCCACGACACCTTGCTGCTCTTCTTCGACACGACCCGGCCTGAGTAGTCGGTGAACTCGACTCCCGACGGCGTAATCACCGCCATCTCCTCGTCACCGAGAAACACGACGTCGCGTGTGTGGCTGAGGATCGCCGGAATATCGGATGCGACGAAGAACTCGCCATCGCCCAATCCGACGACAATCGGCGGTCCGTTGCGAACCGTAACAATCTTGTTGGGGTCGTCGGCCGAGATCAGCACCAACGCGAAAAGACCGCGCATGTAGAGCAGCGCACGCCGCACCGCATTCTCCAGCCCATCGTCTTTCATCTCGCGCTCGACCAGATGCGCGACGATCTCGGTGTCGGTTTCGGTGACGAATCGATGACCCTCGCGCTGCAGCTGCTGCTTCAGGTCGAGATAGTTTTCGATGATCCCGTTGTGGACGACGACAATCCGGCCGGTGCAGTCGCGGTGCGGATGGGCATTCTCCTCCGTCGGCCGGCCGTGCGTTGCCCACCGGGTATGGCCGACACCGTATTCACCATTGATAGGCGTCGTCGCGATCACCTCTTCGAGGCGCGCGAGCTTGCCGGCGCTTCGCCGCAGATCGATGGTGCCGTCGCGAACCACGGCGACGCCCGCCGAATCGTATCCGCGATATTCGAGCCGGCGGAGCCCGTCAATCAGAATCGGAACGACAGCCTTCGACCCGATGTACCCGATGATTCCGCACATAGCTGTTTCCTTTGGTGAGGTGCTGCCACCCCGCCGCAACCACGGACACGTGCCCCTGAACAGGCTACTTGGATTCCGTCGCGTGGGCCTGCTGTCCCTGCCGCCGCGCTTTTGTCCAGCCTTCCTTGTTCACTTGTTTTCCGCGCGCGATCGCCAGCGACTCCGCGGGAACGTCTTCGGTGATCGACGATCCCGCGGCAACGTACGCACCTGCTCCCACTCGCACCGGAGCAATCAGCTGGCTGTCGCTGCCAATGAATGCGCCATCTTCGATAACGGTCGGGTGCTTGGACACACCGTCGTAATTGCAGGTAATGGTGCCGGCGCCGATGTTGACGTTCTCGCCGATCGTGGAATCGCCCAAGTACGAGAGGTGGCTCGCTTTCGACCCGCGACCGAGGGACGTTTTCTTCAGCTCCACGAAATTCCCGACCCTGGCCTGCTCACCAACCTGCGACTGTGGACGGAGGTGTGCGAACGGGCCGATCTGTGCCCCGCTCGAGATGTGCGAGTCGATGATCACGCAATAGTTGTTGATCACGACACCATCGTCGATGGTCGAGTTGACGAGACGCACACCTGAATGGATCTCGCAATTCGCGCCAATGCGGGTGCGCCCTTCGAGGAACACACTGGGGTAGACGGTCGTGTCGGGACCAATCGTCACGTCGGGATCGATATAGGCGGTTGCCGGATCCAGGAGCGTCACGCCTGCGGCCATCAGCTCGTCGTTCTTTCGCGATCTCAGAATTGTCGCCACGTCCGCCAACTCCCTTCGACTGTTCACGCCGAGAAGTTCATGCCGATCCGCGACCTGCACCGTCTCAACGGTCAGTCCTCGCGCGCGATAAATGCGAACGAGGTCCGGCAGGTAATATTCCCGTTGAGCGTTCGTCGGTCCGATCGACCTCAGTGCGTCGAACAGCGGCGCCAGGTCGAACGCGTAGACGCCGCTATTGATTTCCGAAATGCGCCGCTCCTCGGGCGATGCGTCCTTGTGCTCGACGATTCCGGCAATGTCGCCGTTCTCACGCACAATCCGTCCGTAGCCTGTCGGGTCGTCGACGACGGCGGTCAGCACCGTTGCGGCGGCGGACCGCGACTCGTGCGTCGTCAGGAGCCGCTCGATCGTTTCTCGACGCAGGAGCGGCACGTCGCCGGACAAGAGAACCAGCGTGCCGCGCGCGCGTTGGAACAAGGGTTCCGTTTGCAGCAACGCATGGCCAGTGCCGAGCTGAGTTTCCTGCAATACAAAGGCTAGGCCCTGCCGTATTCCGAGGGCGCTCTTAACCTCGTCGGCTTGATGCCCGACCACCATCACCAGGGAGGACGGATCGAGGGATTCCGCCGTCTTGACGACGTGCTCAATCAGGGGCAATCCGGCCGCCGGATGTAACACCTTGGGAACTGCCGACCTCATCCTGGTACCTTTGCCGGCAGCCAGGATGACGACGTGACGATCAGGCATGCAGAGAATAGTATCCCGTTCGCGCCTGGGGACCGGCTTTAGCGGCGGCGCATCGCTCTCCGGCTGGGAACGGGCGGGGTATCAAGGGCGATTCGAAACCGGTGATGGTCTCGAAGGCCGTCTAGATCAGGGTCTTGCCTCGCCAACCCTCGGTTGTCTGGATTAAGGGCAATTGCCTGTTGTAAATGTTCGATAGCCTCGTCAGCTCGATTTCTCATCCCCAACGCTACCGCCATGATGTAGTGGGCGTGGTCGCTTTCTGGGTCTTCCCCTAATGCTCGTTGTAGATGCTCGAGAGCGCCGTTATGGTCCCCTGAATTGAGGGCCACCGTGGCCGCGTACACCCACTCGGCCGGTGTTTTCGGCGCCGGTGGCTGGCGAGAGGTTTCGCGTTCGCAGACCCGCAGGTAGAGTCGCGCCCGTTCAAGCAGCTCGCGCTCTTCCGGGTATCGATCCAGGACGGCACGGAATGAAGTGGCTGCACCCGAGAAATCATGTCGCTGCAAGGCTTGAACGCCGCGCTCGTATATGGCGACAGCCTCGTAAAATCCCGGCTTTCTCGGCGGCGGTGGTGTCGACACCGGGGGGGCAGGATCCGGCACCTCCGACACCGCGCCAGACCTCGGTCTGGCCACCGTACCTTTTGAGTTTGATTTTCTTCGGGGTACCGCTCGTTTGACGCGACGTGCTGGTTTGGCTGCCGTCTTAGCGGACCGGCGCTGCTTCGCCATGCCCCTCCTCACACCTTAGGCGGGGTGACAGTAGCAAAACCCATTGAAAACGGTCAAGCGTACGTTAGTCCAAGATGGAGCCACGCACGGAAAGGTTATTCGACCGATTTCTTAGCGAGCTCAAGCAGCCGAAATACTTCACGAGTAGAGAGATGATGGCGTTCAGCCAGGATTCTGATGGCGTCACGTCTGGAGCCACTCCGCGACTCTGTTATATGACCTATTTCGTAGGCTAACTGAGTCGGAGTCGGCTTTTCAGTCTCCGCAGCAAGACTCACGTCTCCGGGAGCAACCACGAGGGTAAACTCCCCTCGCTGTTGAAGATTTGAAGCGAGGTGCGCAGAAATTGGTTGTACGACCAATTGTTCGTGGGTTTTGGTAAGCTCACGTGCTAGGGCTAACGACCTATCGCCGAGTATCTGTAACATATCCTCGAGTGTTGGTCGTATTCGATGCGGCGCCTCGTACACGATGCAGAGCCGGGGTTCGCTAACCAGACGAGCAAGCCAAGATTGTCTGGCTTTTGACCTACTCGGTGGGAAGCCGACAAACAGGAATTCCTGCCCAGCCAGTCCCGAAGCAGAGAGAGCCGCCAGCGCTGCGCTTGCTCCTGGCACCGGCTGCACCGGAATTCCAGCTCGATGAGCTTCCGCGACTAGATGAGCTCCCGGATCGGAAATAAGCGGTGTGCCGGCGTCCGACACGAGCGCGATTGATTCGCCCGCTGCCAGCCGGGCCAGAAGCGAAATCGTTTTTGTCCGCTCATTGTGCTCGTGAAGGCTCGTCGTCCGCGTCGAGATGGAGTAGTGTTGAAGGAGGCGCGCGGTCCGGCGGGTATCCTCCGCCGCGATCAGGGAAACTTCGCCAAGAATGCGAAGGGCCCGTAGCGTAACATCTTCGAGGTTGCCTATGGGTGTAGCCACCACATAGAGAGTGCCCGGCATGTCGTCCGCCGGCAGATTGTACCAAATGTATTCAGCCGAACCCCTGCCGCATTTCGTTGACGAATACCTGTCGTATCTATACGAAGTTCATCCGACCAACGCCACCTTCGACGGCGTGCATCTGCACGACGACCTGCTCGAAGACTGGAGCCGCCCGTCGATCGAGGCGCAGATTCGCGATCTCGGCGGGTTCGCCCGTCGACTCGCCGCGATCGATCCGACGCGCCTGACCGACACGGAGCGGCTCGAGCGGCCGGCGCTCGACGCCAGCATCCGCGGACGGTTGTTCGATCTCGAAGAGGTCCGGCCGTGGGAACGCAGCCCGCAGCACTATGCGGACGTGCTGGCCACGAGCCTCGCGGGCCAGGCGCTGTTCGACTATGCGCCGCTCGCCGAGCGCGCCCGCCGCGTGCTGTCGAAGCTGCGGCAGGTTCCGCGCTTCATCCAGGCCGCGCGCGACAACATCAAGGATCCGCCAGGCATCTTCGTCAAGGTTGGCCTCGAGAGCATGCGCGGCACGCAGCGCTTCATCGACGAGGACCTGCCGCGCGCGTTCGGCGATCTCAGCGATTTGCATCTGCTGGGCGACCTTGCCGATGCGTCGACTGAAGCGGCGACGGCGATCAATGGCTACATCGAGTATCTCGAGCGCGATCTGGCGCCGCGCAGCAAGGGATCGTTCCGGCTCGGACGCGACCGGTTCGAGCAGAAACTCCGTCTCGACGAAGGCATCTCGCTCGACGCCGACCGGCTGCTCACGATCGCGACCCGCGAGCTTCAGCAGACGCAGGACGAATTCAGGCGCGTCGCCTCGCGGGTCAACGGCGGTGATCCGCTCGCCGTGTGGGCGCGCACCAAGGACGACCATCCGCCGGCCGGCCAGCTCATTCCGGTCGCACAGCAACAGCTCGCCGATCTGGTCGACTTCATCAACCGCCAGCGGATCGTGACGATCCCCAACGGCGCGCCGGTGGAGGTTGCACCGACGCCGCGGTTCTACCGCTGGACGTTTGCCAGTATGTGGACCCCCGGGCCGTTCGAGTCGCGCCCGCTGCGGGCGTTCTACTACATCACCGACGTCGAGCCCTCATGGCCGTCGGAACGGAAGAACGAGCACCTGCGCGACTTCAATTACGGGGCGCTCTGGTCGATCTCCATGCACGAAGTGTTTCCGGGACATTTCCTGCATTACCAGCATCTGCGGCAGGTCGATTCGAAGCTGCGAAAATCGATTCTGTTCTCGTCGACGGCGTTCGTCGAAGGCTGGGCGCACTACTGCGAACAGATGATGATCGAGGAGGGCTTCCGCAAAAACGATCACGCCGTCCGGCTCGGCCAGCTCGCCGAGGCGCTCATCCGGCTGTGCCGGTTCATCGTCGGCATCCGGCTTCACTGCGAAGATATGTCGGTCGAGCAGGGCGTTCGCGTCTTCCGCGACGAGGCATTCCTCGAAGAAGCGAGCGCGCGGCGCGAGGCCGAGCGTGGCACGTTCGACCCTTCGTACATTCTGTATAGTGCCGGGAAGCTGATGCTGCTCAAGCTGCGCGACGATTACAAAGCGCACGCGGGTGCGAAGTATTCGCTTCGTGCGTTCCACGATACGCTGCTCGCCAACGGGACGGTCCCGGTATGGCTGCATCGCGACTTGATGCTCGGCCAGCAGAATGGCGACATGCTCGAGTAACCGGATCCGCGATCACGAGCGCCGCGGACCACAGACTGTGCGTCAGGGTTGATATTCATGCCGTTGTACGAATACCAGTGCGAGTCCTGTCACCATCGATTCGAACGCATTCAGAAATTCTCCGACCCGCCGATTGACACGTGTCCAGTGTGCGGGAAGGGACCGGTACGGAAGCTGATCTCGTCGCCGGCGATTCAATTCAAGGGATCCGGCTGGTATATCACCGACTACGCGAAGAAGTCCTCGACCGACAAGGGCTCGTCTGGTTCCTCCGGATCTGCAGGTGAGAAGAAGACAGACAGCGGAGAGAAATCCGAATCGAGCACGAAACCGGACACATCATCCTCGAGCACGAGTTCGTCGTCCAGTACGACGAAGAGCGATACGTGATGAGCACCTGTAAATGCTGAATGTCGAAGGCTGATTGCTCAATGATGAGGTTCTCGTCATTCAACATTCAGAGTTCAGAGTTCAGCATTTGCAGCATCACCCCAGATCGATCCCCTTCAGATACTCCCTAAACGCGCCGCCGAGATCCGGCCGTCGCAGCGCGAAGTACACGACCGCCTTCAGGAAACCGAGTTTGTTGCCGGTGTCGTGGCGCACGCCGTCGACGCGGCAGCCGTAGATCGGCCGTGACTTGAGCAGATGTCGCAAACCGTTGGTGAGCTGAATCTCACCGGTGCGGTCGCTGACGGTCGATTCGAGGGCGGGAAAGATGTCAGGGGTCAGAATGTAGCGGCCGATGATGGCAAGGTTCGAGGGGGCCTCGTTTTTGGGAGGTTTCTCCACCATGTCGCGAATCCGGTATACGCCTGGTCGAATCTCTTCCGCATCGATAATTCCGTAGGAGCTGACATCGTCGCGCGGCACCTGCTCGATCGCCAGCACCGGACCCTGCACCGCCTCAAAGACATTGATCATCTGACGAAGTGCCGGCGGCGTCGCATCAATCACATCGTCGCCAAGGACGACGGCGAACGGTTCGTCGCCGACCAGCGCGCGCGTGACCAGCACGGCGTGGCCGAGCCCGAGTGGCTCGCCCTGTCGCACGTACGAAAAGTTGATCAGATTGGAGATCTTTCGAACTTCCGCCAGCAGCTCCTTCTTCCCCCGTGCCTCCAGGAACGTCTCGAGCTCCACCGATACATCGAAGTGATCTTCGATCGCGTTCTTGCCGCGCCCGGTCACCAGGATGATGTTGTCGATCCCCGATTCGACCGCCTCTTCGACGCCGTACTGAATGATCGGCTTGTCGACGAGCGGCAGCATCTCTTTGGGTTGTGCTTTGGTGGCGGGAAGGAATCGGGTGCCGAGACCAGCGGCGGGGAACACGGCTTTTCGAATCACATTTGTCAACGGCGTCATCTCCAGCGTTGCGTCGCATCGTACCTCAAAAGACCGCCTTCGTATCGGGCCAGACATGGGGCGTTCATGACATTAACCGGTGTCGCGGCGAGGCAAGACTGTGCGAACGAAGACGCGAGCGAGCGCATCGAAGCGAAGCGAGTAAGATAAATAGATGCTCGATGGGGCTTTTGTGCGCGATCACATGGACCAAGTCAGGACTGGCCTGCGGAATCGCGGGCTCGAACCGGACGCGGAGCTCGAGCAGCTGGCGACGCTCGAATCGAGACGGCGGCGGCTCATTCCGGAGATGGAGGGGCTGAAGCGCGAGCAGAACGCCGCCGGCGACGAGGTCGCCCGTGCCAAGCGGCAGGGGAAGGATGCGTCGGACATCTTTGCCGCCAACAAGGCGCGCGCGCAGCAGATTCGGCAGCTCGAGGTCCAACTGGACCAGGTCGAGCAGCAGCGCAGTGCGCTGTTGATGACGATCCCCAACCTGCCGCACACCAGCGTTCCCATCGGCGCCAGCGCCGCGGACAACCAGGAAGTGCGCCGACACGGCACGCCGCGCGCATTTGATTTCGAGCCTCGCCCTCACTGGGATCTCGGTCCGGCGCTCGGCATCCTCGATTTCGATCGCGCCACCAAAATGTCCGGCTCGCGTTTCGCCGTCCTGATGGGAGCGGGCGCGCGGCTCGAACGCGCGCTGATCAATTTCATGCTCGACGTCCACACGCGCGAGCACGGCTACGTCGAAGTGGAGCCGCCGTTTCTCGTCAATGCCGAGACGCTGCGCGGAACCGCGCAACTGCCCAAGTTCGAGGCGGATCTCTTCAAGATCGCGGGCGAATGGGATCTGTACTTGATTCCAACCGCAGAGGTTCCGCTGACCAACCTTCATCGCGGCGAGATCCTCGACGGACGCCGGCTACCGCTCCGCTACACCGCCTACACGCCCTGCTTCAGATCTGAAGCCGGGTCGTACGGGGCCGACGTGCGCGGCCTGATTCGGCAGCATCAGTTCGACAAAGTCGAGCTCGTGAAGTTCACGACGCCGGACCAGTCGTACGAGGAGCTCGAATCGCTGACGCTCAACGCCGAGTCGATTTTGAAAAGACTGGAACTGCCGTACCGCACGGTCGCGCTCTGCACCGGCGACATCGGGTTTGCGTCGGCCAAAACCTACGACATCGAGGTCTGGTTGCCGAGCCAGAAGACCTACCGAGAAATCTCGTCGTGCAGCAACACCGAAGCGTTTCAGGCGCGACGCGCGAACATCAAGTTCCGTCCCGCAGGCACCGGCAAGGCTGAATTCGTCCACACCCTCAACGGATCAGGGCTTGCGGTCGGTCGAACGCTGATCGCAATTCTGGAAAACTATCAGCAGCCGGACGGATCCGTCGTCATCCCGGAAGCGCTCAGGCCCTTCATGGGAGGGCTCGAACGAATCCCTGTTCCCTAAAAGATCGCTCATCCTCGGATCAGCGATCAGAGACTAGGGATCACCGATTGAGGTGAAACGGCACGCTGGTCACGACAACATTGGGCCGGAATAGGAGCGCGCCCTTGATCAAGAGCGCGCGCTGGTTGTGAAACACGTGGTGCCACCACCGTGCTGGGACGAACTCGGGAAGCACGATGGTGACGAAATCGTCGGGCTCGGCGGCATCGACCTGATCGATGTATTCGAGCAGCGGCTCCATCAGTGATCGGTACGGCGACTCGAGCACGACCAGCGGCACGCCATCCCCCCACTTTCTCCACTGCGCGCACATCTGCGCCGTAGCTGCCGGATCGATGTTGACGTAGATCGCCTTGACGTCAGGCGACAGGGTTTTCGCGTACTCCAGAGCTTGCACCACCGCCCGATGGACGCCGCTCATCGGCACCAGCACGGTGTTGCGATGCCGGGTGCCGTTGGTCCAGCCGTCGAGCGACAGCTGACGCGCGACCTCGTCGTAATGCCGCCGGGTGGCCCGGAACATGACCACGTGCACGGGGATCAGCAGCAGAATGATCCAGGCGCCCTCGCGACTCTTGGTAAGCGCGACGACCACAAGCACGATTCCGGTGACGGCGGCGCCGAGCCCGTTGATGAAGGCGCTGGTTCTCCATCCTGGCCCTTGCAGTTTTCGCCAGTGCACGACCATGCCTGCCTGCGACAGCGTGAACGAGACAAACACGCCGATCATGTAGAGCGGGATCAGCGAATGCGTGTCGCCGCCGTACGCGATCAGCAGCACTGACGCGAACAGGCTCAGCCCAATGATCCCGTTGGAGAAGGCGAGCCGGTCGCCCTGGTTCATCAGCTGCCGCGGCACATACCGATCGCGAGCGAGGATCGACGCCAGGCGGGGAAAATCCGCATACGCCGTGTTGGCCGCGAGCACCAGGATCAACATCGTCGAGCTCTGGACGATGTAGTACGGCCATCCGCGGCCGCCGAAGACGCCGCGGGCAATTTGCGAGACGACCGTCTCCTGTTCGCTCGGGATCACGTGGTACGCGTGTGCCAGGAGCGTGATGCCAACGAACATCGTGATGGATAGCAGCGCCATCATCACCATCGTCGAGGCGGCATTCCTGGATTCCGGCGGTCTGAACGCCGGCACGCCATTCGAGACGGCCTCGACACCGGTCATTGCCGTGCAGCCATTGGAGAACGCCGTGAGCAGAAGGAACAGGGTCAGAGTGTCCCCAGCCGATTGAATCGGTGCCGCGGCAGCGATCGGCTGAATCGATCCAGTGGCAAATCGCCAGATGCCGACGGCGATGAGCGCCAGCAGGCTGACCACGAACAGATAGGTTGGAATCGCGAAGATCCGACCCGACTCCCTGATGCCGCGAAGATTTCCGAGCGTGAGAATCACCACGAACGCGAGCGTCATCTCGACCCGGTTCACGTGCCATTGCGGGATCGCCGATGTGATCGCCGCGACTCCTGCAGCAATGCTGACCGCAACCGTGAGGACGTAATCGATCAGCAGCGCCGCCGCTGCAATGAGCGCCGGTCGTTCGCCGAGGTTGTCCTTGGCCACGATGTAAGCGCCGCCGCCGCTCGGATAGGCGTGGATCGTCTGGCGATACGAGAACACGACGACGGCAAGAATTGCCGCGATGACGAACGCGATTGGCGTCGCGAAACTGAGGGCGCCAACGCTGACCAGGACGAGGACGCGAAGGATCTCTTCGGTGGCGTAGGCCACTGACGAAAGTGCGTCTGACGAGAGAACCGCGAGCCCCGTGAAGCGTGAGAATCGTTCGTGATGCGCGAGATGAGAGGGGATCGGCTCACCAACGATGAGCCGTTTGGCTTGCGCGAGCAGGCCTTCTGCAGGCATGGTCGTTCCAATCCGCCGACGGGGTTAGCTGACGGGCTCGAGGTTGGAATCCTCTATTCGCCTTTCGCCCTTCGGGCTTCGGCGCAACAGGCCCGTTGCGCGCCCTTCGGACTCCGACGAAATTCGCCCCGCGAGCGACATGCTCGAGTGGGTCCCCCGTATCGCCTCTCACGAGGCGACTTTGGCACTGCACTGATTATGCGAGGAGAACTGGTGCTCGAAACGTCAGCGGCGGCCGTACTTATGAACTTTTTACGACTTTCTTACGGCGGGGTCGGGTTCCGGCCACCTGAGACGCCCCGCGCGCTCGAGACGCCGGAATAATCGGCGTTGCAGGCCGAGTTCGGCAATCCAGGCGCCGACCGCTGGCATGACGCACAGGCCAATCGTGGCGATCCGAGCGACCGGGGAAAACAGGTGCGCGATGGTCATCAGCCACCCGGCGATCCCGGCGAGGACCCCGAAGCTGTTGACCAGCGCTCGCCGGATCATCCGGGCGCGATCGAGCGCAAGATAGACGGCCAGTGTCTGGCGAAGTTCGTCGGCCGGCATGGCGGACGCGTGAAAACACAGAACGGTCTGCATCTCGTCGACGTTCCACCGTACCGCGAGGCAGCATAAGAAACCCGTAAAGATTCAGTAATAAGTTGACCGCCGTGTTGACCCGCGATGCGATGGTGTCAGAATTGGCCTTTGAGCATGCTTCGCCGTACGCCGACACGCGATGGCGTCGTCCTGGTCAGCGCGCTGGTCATCTTCGCCGCCGTGACCGCGATGCTGCGCGTGCTGCGGGACGTCAGTCCGACAACCATCGCGCTGACGTTTCTTCTCATCGTGCTCGCCACCGCCACGCTGGCGCGCTTGCGCATTGCAATCGTGATGTCGATGGTGGCGATGCTCGTGCTCAATTTCTTTTTTCTGCCGCCCATCGGGACCTTCACGATTGCCGATCCGCAGAACTGGATTGCGCTCTTCGCGTTTCTGCTCGTCGCGATGATCGCCAGCAATCTTTCGGCTGCGGCGCAGGAACGGGCCCGCGAGGCGATCTCACGGCGGAACGAACTGTCACGATTATTCGATCTGACACGCGATGTGCTACTGACGACTGAAACGGCCGGCGCGTTGGACGTGCTCGCGCGGCATGTCGCCCGCCGGTTCGACCTGGCGCGCGTGGCGATTTGCCTTCCGACCGATGGCGGCTGGCAGGTTCATCAGGGCGGCGCAGAAGAAGTGGCGATCGATGTGGCCGTCCTTGACACGTCATTGGCGAAAGCACGGGGTACGATCGAGTTCGACGCTTACCAGCGGGCGTACGGCGGACACATCCGGACCGGGGAGGGAAACGACATTGCGATCGTCCCGTTACGCCACGGGACCAAGGCGATCGGGCTGCTCGCGGCCGTCTCGTCGACGCTCGACATTGGTACGCTCGACGCCGTTGCCGGAGTGGTCGCGATTGCGATCGAACGCGCGCAGTTCCTCGAGGAGCGAGATGCCGCCAAACTGGTCAAGCAGAAGGCCGATCTGGCAGCCACGCTGCTCGCATCGCTGAGTCATGATCTGCGAACGCCGCTGACCGCGATCAAAGTGGCGGTCGAGAACCTGCGTGGCGATTTGCCGCCGGCGGAGCGGGTCGCGCAGGCCAACGCGGCGATTACTGAGCTCGATCGCTTGACGCGCCTGTTTCAGGATCTTCTCGATATGGCTCGGATCGATGCGGCGGGGATCACCATCGATCGCGAGTGGGTCGAATCCGGTGACGTGGTGGACGCGGCAGTCGCGCTCGTCCAGCACACACTGCAAGGGCGATCGGTGCGAGTGGATGCCGACGCCGATCTCTCCGTCGAAATCGATCCGCGCCTCACCTCGGTGGCGCTCTCTCATCTGCTTGAAAACGCCGCGCAGTATTCGCCGGCGGATGGCGAAATCGCCGTCCACGCGCGGGTTGAGCGCGATGGTCTGCACGTGTCGGTCACCGATCATGGGCCGGGTCTGGATCCAGGCGAACTGGATCACCTGTTCGAACGCTTCTACCGCGGGCGAGCGGCGCGCCAGTCGACGTTTGGGACAGGAATGGGTCTGTCGATCACACGGGGCCTGCTGGCGGCAGCGGGCGGGCGCGTCTGGGCCGAGAATGTTCCCGGCGCGGGCGCTCGCTTCTCGATGTTTGTGCCTGGGACCGTCCGCCCGGTGGCCGTGATCCATTAACGATGGCAGCCCGCATTCTCGTGGTCGATGACGAGCCGAACATCATCGGCACCGTGTCTCCCCTGCTCCGTGCACGGGGCTACGAGGTGTTCTCGGCGATGACCGGCCGGGCCGCGCTGGAATCGGTGGAGCGCGACAAGCCGGATCTGATCGTCCTCGACCTCGGACTGCCTGATATCAACGGCGTGGAAGTCTGCCGGCAGATCCGCGAGACGCAAAGCGTACCGATTCTCGTGCTGTCAGCGCGCGGCGCCGAGGGAGACAAGGTCAAGGCGCTCGATGCGGGAGCGGATGATTACGTCACGAAGCCCTTCGGCACCGAGGAGTTGCTCGCGCGTATTCGCGCCGCACTGCGACGAGTCGAAAGTCCGTCGCCGATGAGCGAACCGCTGGTCCGCGGCGGGCTGGTGATCGATCGCGAACGCTTTCGAGTGCTGAGAGATGGCGAAGAAGTACGGTTGACGCCGAAGGAATTCGAGCTGCTGACATTTCTCGCGCAGCACCCCGGACGCGTGTTGACGCATCGCACCATCCTGAAAGCCGTGTGGGGCGCACACCTGGTCGATCAGCCGGAGCACCTCCGCGTGCTTGTGGGATCCCTTCGAAAGAAAATCGAACCGAACCCGTCGACGCCGAAGTACATCCTCACCGAGCCGTGGGTTGGGTATCGCTTCGCGGACCTCTAAGAACGGGTTCTACTTGGTTCTGCGGGGTTCTACGGGGTTCTGCTGGGTTCGGTTCTTAGGTTCCGCAAGGTTCGGTTCTTAGGTTCTGCTGGGTTCGGTTCTTAGGTCCGGCAGGGTTCGGTTCATACGTTCCGCAAGGTTCGGTAGAGGGTTCGGTAGGGCTCGGCCGCGTTCATCGAGCGTCGTAGAACCGAGTAGAGCCGAGTAGAACCTGTGAACCGGGTAGAACCTATGAACCGAGTGGAACCTATGAACCGGGTAGAACCTATGAACCGGGTAGAACCGATGAACCGAGTAGAACCTAAGAACCGAACCCAGGAGAACCCCGTAGAACCCGGCAGAACCAAGTAGAACCCAGATCTTCAGCGCGTCGCTTTGAAATCGCGCTGCGCCAAAGCGTCTTGAAGCGCCTGCAGGTCTCGCTGGCACGACGCGGCCAACGTTCGCTTCTGTCCAAGTGTCAGCGCCAACGAGCGAACGTTGGTGTTGCGACGAGACAGCGCGACGATTTGAGCGTTCAGCTGCATGAATTGGTCGAGTGCGGCGGTCGCAGTTGCAACCTGTTGGCGTGAAGCTGGCGGCAGGATGCTCTCCAGGGTGCGAAGAGCGCCGCGGGCTTCCGCTTCGGACGCCGTCATCCGCTTCTCGAGATCGCTCATCACCGCGTCAGTTGCCTCCGCGATATGGGGTGCCTGCAGGACTTGAATGTCGCGAACAGCGGCCACCGCCGTAGCGCCGAGCGCTTTGGCCTGCCACGGGTCTTTGGTCGGCGCGGCAGCGGCTGCCGCGACGGCGCGGCGAAACGCCTCAGCGGCGTCGTTGGCGGGACCGAACGACAGGCGCTGAGCTTTCAAATTCGTGTTTTCAACCGCGAGCGACAAAATCTCTGCGTCTACTTTCCGGTATTCACCAAAGCGGGTGGTGAAATCGTCAAGCAGCGTTGCCTCGTTTGTGAACCCCTGGTTGTTCAACATTGGCCGAAGCGATTCGACGTTCTTCTGCGCAGCCTCGGTAGCCGACTTCGCCTCCTTGGCAAACACTGTTGATGTCTCGTCGGTGTCCGCCATGACTGCGCGATCCGACGCGTCCGCCGCTTTCGTGAACTGGATCGCCAGGTCCGAGGCGAGCCGGCGCGACTCCACGAGATCGGTCAGCGCCGCTTTCGGAGAGTTGAGACACGCTGCTGCGGTGCACATCACGACGGCAGCAACCACGAATCGGAGGTGCATGGGTGTCTACTTTCGACTCTGGTGGCGAGCGTCCAGCGCCAGATTCAGCTCCAGCACGTTGACGCGCGGTTCGCCAAAGAAGCCAAGCGTCCGCCCCGCGGTGTTCGCAGCAATCAGCTGACGAACGTCGGCTTCGGCCATGCCGCGCTCTCGCGCCACACGCGGGACCTGGAATTCTGCCGCTGCGGGCGAGATATGCGGATCGACACCTGACGCGGAGGCAGTCACAAGATCGATGGGAACCGGCGCTCCAGGGTTCTCTTTTTGAGCGGCCTCCACGTTGGCTTTTACCGCATCAATCAGCTTCTTGTTGGTCGGCCCAAGCTGGCTGCCCCCGGAGTTGGCCGCGTCCCAGCCGGTTCCCGCTGCCGAGGGTCGCGAATGAAAGTAGCCTGGCGACGAGAATCCCTGGCCAATGATTTTTGACCCGACGACCGCGCCATTCCGGTTGATCAATTGCCCATTGGCCTTGTTCGGAAACGCGACCTGTGCGATGGCGGTAATTCCGAGTGGATAAATCACACCAAGGATGACTGTGGTCACAATCGTCATCAGCACCGCGGACATGAAGTTGCGTGAGAGATTCATGATCGTTCTCCGACCCGTATCGTTCTCGACTGACTACGCCAGGCGAATGGCGGTGATCAAGACGTCGATGACCTTGATCCCGAAGAACGGGACGATCACACCGCCAACGCCGTAAATCAGCAGGTTCCTTCTGAGCAGCGCGGCCGCCCCTTCCGGTCGGTACTTGATGCCTCGCAAGGCGAGCGGGACCAGTGCCACGATGATCAGCGCGTTGAAGATCACCGCTGAGAGAATCGCCGACTGGGGCGTTTGCAGCCGCATGATGTTCAACACCGCCAGCAACGGAAACGTCCCCATGAACATCGCCGGAATGATCGCGAAATACTTGGCCACGTCATTGGCAATCGAGAACGTCGTGAGTGCACCTCGGGTAATCAGCAGCTGCTTGCCGATCTCGACGACTTCGATGAGCTTGGTCGGGTTCGAATCGAGATCGACCATGTTGCCGGCCTCCTTGGCGGCCTGGGTGCCGGTATTCATCGCGACGCCGACGTCTGCTTGCGCCAGCGCCGGGGCGTCGTTCGTACCGTCCCCGGTCATTGCGACGAGCTTCCCATCGGCCTGCTCGCGCTTGATCAGCGCCATCTTGTCTTCCGGCGTCGCCTGCGCGAGAAAGTCGTCGACGCCGGCTTCGGACGCAATTGCCGCGGCGGTGAGCGGGTTGTCGCCGGTGATCATCACCGTCTTGATCCCCATCGCACGCAGATGAGCGAAGCGCTCGCGAATGCCGCCCTTGACGATGTCTTTCAGGTAGATGACGCCGAGGACGTGACGCCCCTCCGCGACGACCAGCGGGGTGCCACCGGCGCGCGCGATCCGCTGGACCATGGCTGAGAGCGGCTCGGGAACCGCACCACCCTTCGAGACGACCCATTGCTGGATCGCGTCGGCCGCACCCTTCCGGATCTCGCGAATGTCGGCGCTGAGGCTCAGCGCCGATGACCCGGCGGCAACCAGCGCGGGCCGTTGTGCGTGCAAGTCGACGCCGGACATGCGCGTTTGCGCGGTAAAGGCGACGAAGGTTGCTTGCTGCGGCGACAGCTCCCGTCCTCGGAGCCCGTACTTCTCCTTGGCGAGGACGACAATCGAACGACCTTCCGGCGTCTCGTCCGGCAGCGACGCCAGCTGTGCCGCATCGGCCAGCGTCTCCTCGCTGACGCCGGGCAAGGGAATGAATTCTGCCGCCTGCCTGTTGCCGAGCGTGATCGTGCCGGTCTTGTCCAGCAGCAGCGTGTGGACGTCGCCTGCGGCTTCCACCGCCCGTCCGGACATCGCCAAGACGTTGTGCTGTACCAGGCGATCCATTCCGGCGATGCCAATCGCCGACAACAGGCCGCCAATCGTCGTCGGGATGAGGCAGACCAACAGCGACACGAGCACGAACAGCGACTGCGGCGAGCCCGAGTAGATCGCGAACGGCTGCAGCGTGATCACGGCAATCAGAAACACGATCGTGAGCCCCGCCAGCAGAATATTCAGCGCGATCTCGTTGGGCGTCTTCTGCCGCTCCGCTCCTTCGACCAGCGCGATCATGCGATCGAGAAACGTCTCGCCCGGATTGACGGTGACCTGCACGCGAATCCAATCAGACAGCACCTTCGTGCCACCGGTGACCACCGAGCGATCGCCGCCCGACTCGCGAATGACCGGCGCCGATTCACCGGTGATTGCGCTTTCGTCGACCGAGGCCACGCCCTCGATAATGTCGCCGTCGGCCGGAATCACCTCACCCGCGACAACCCTTACAATGTCGCCTTTGCGCAGCGCCGGAGCTGGTACGGTCTCGTAACCACCCCGACCGACTTCACGCTGGGCGGTCGTTTCCGTTCTCGCGCGCCGGAGGGTATCGGCCTGTGCCTTGCCCCGACCTTCTGCCATCGCCTCGGCGAAGTTCGCGAACAGGACGGTCAACCACAGCCAGAACGTGATCTGCAGCTCGAAGCCGATCCCGCTCCCGCCCTTCATGACATCGAGGATCAGTCGAATCGTGGTCAGCACGCTGCCGATCTC